>JAZDOA010000087.1:0-2128 GCA_043799175.1 Pseudomonadota bacterium
GGCTATGCCTTCTGGCTCTGCCTGTGGTATGCCGGACTCCGCTCGATGCAGTCCCGGCCAGCGCCGGTGCCCGCGGCGGGGAAACGCCGCTCAAGAGGGCAGAGACGGGCCCGGACTTCTCCGGTCGAGCACGCCGTGGTGGTGACGATTGTCGGTCTGGTCATCGTCTTTCTCGGCACGTTCTGGAGCGTCAGAGCGAGCGCCACCATCTCCCAGCAGTCCCGGTTCACACCGAGCGATGGCTGGTGCAATGCGCTCGCCTGGATGAAGCAGAACACGCCGGACCCTCTGGGGGAGCCCGATTCCTACTATAAGGAGTATGACAGCACGTCGTTCAAGTACCCCCCCACCGCCTACGGGGTCACGGCCTGGTGGGACTATGGCTACTGGATTGTGCGCATGGGCCACCGCATCCCCTCCGCCAACCCCGGCCAGAGCCCGGAGCAGATAAGGAACGTAGCCCGTCTATTCCTGTCCCAGGACGAGGCGTCGGCGCGCGAGGTCATGCTGAAGCTCCAGTCATCTTACGTGATCATAGACTACAAGACCGTGAGCTCGATATTCTGGGCCATCGCGGTCTGGGGCGGGCACGACCAGGCGCAGTATTCAGACATCTTCTACACGCCTGAGAAGCCGCAGGATACACGCCTGGTGCCGGTACGGGTTTACTATACGGACTATTATCGCACGCTGGTAGCGCGCCTGTTCAACTTTGAAGGCAAGGCAGTGACGACGGAAAGGCCGCTGGTGGTCTTGTACAAGGACGTCCCGCAGGGTCGCGAGACCATCAAGCAGGTCTCTGAAGTCCGCTCCTTTTCGAGCTATGCGGACGCGCAGGCCTTCGCCGGCAGCCAGAAGGGGAGCAAGGCGAAGGTGGTCAGCAGCAATCCGTTTGTCAGCCCGGTAGCCCTGGAAGCCATGAAAAGCTACAGTCTCGTCTACAGCTCACCCAGCGCACCCAGCAACAACCAGGTATCGGACTCCGAGAGTATGCCTGACGTAAAGGTATTCCAGTTCAGCCGATAGCCCGCCAGCACCGGTGGGGATCGGGGTAGGGAAGCAGGAAATCCTTCGCCGGAAGCATGACAGCCTTTTTCGGAGCCGGTCCTATGCCTGCCCGATCCCTGCCTGAATAAACTGCTCGGCGATGCTCTTCCATCTGAACCGCTCTTCAATGAGCCGGCGTGATCTGGCACCCATTTGCCGGCGCAAGCCGGGTTCCAGCAGCTTCTCCATCTGCTGCGCCAGACTCGCGGCGTCGTTGTCCCGGAAGACCAGGCCGTTATCGTATTGCACGAGCTCTCCGACCAAAGACTCCTCGCCGAGAATGATGGGCAAGTCGCAGGCCATCGCTTCCCGCATGCTGATGCTGGCCCCGTAAGGCCACACGGCCACATCGGCTGCGGAGTAGTACCGGTACAGGTCTCGATTGGGCACCGCCTTATGCCAGGTGAAGAAGTTAGTCAGGTGGCGCTCCGCGACGAGTCGCTGCAATTCCGCGTCATAGGCGGAGTCGCCCTCACCCAGCAAGAGCATCTTGATGATTGGACCCCGCCCGGCCACCAAGCCTACCGCCTCGATAAGCAGAGGCAGCCGTTTGAAAGGGGTCAGCTTGCCGGTGTATATGAAGAGGGTGTCCGAGTCGGACAGGGACAATTCACGCCGCACCTCAGCACGGGCGGTGGGGTCATGGCGGAAGAGGGTATCGTCCGCGCCGAGGGGGATGACCCTGATTCTCTCCGGCGGTATCCCGTATTGGCGGCCCATGAACTCCTTCGTCTCGGGCAGGACAGCGACAAACGAGTCCGCAGCCCGGCGGATAGCGGGACAGGCCAGCCAGCGCACGGCGGGATAGAGCGCCCTCAGGGGACTCAGGCTGTTGGCGCCGGTCATGTGGTCGTCATAGACCAGCTTGAAGGTGGGCTGCCGGTTCTTGAGGCGCGCCAGCCGGTAAGCCGAAAGATTGGCGATCATGTGGACGATCACCAGGTCCGGGACAATGTGCTGAATCCCGGTTTCGAGGCCGCGCAGCCATACGGCATGCGGAAGCTCGAAGGCCGTCTTCAGCCGCTGGACCCGGATACCCTCTTCATCAAAGGTACCGGTGCCGACAACCCTGCGGCCCAGG
>JAZDOA010000088.1:0-9523 GCA_043799175.1 Pseudomonadota bacterium
CCTGCCCACCGCGCCCAATATCATCGCCCGGCTGCAACGGGCGGCCGAGAACCCGGCGCATCACCGCTATCCATCCTACGAGGGCATGGCGGCCTTCCGCCAGGCTGCGGCGGACTGGTACCGGCGGCGTTTTGGGGTGGAGCTCGACCCCGCCCGCGAGGTGGTGGCCCTCATCGGCTCCAAAGAGGGAGTGGCCCACGCCCCTCTGGCCTTCGTCAACCAGGGAGACGTCGTCCTGGTGCCAAGCCCAGGCTATCCCGTATACAACATCGGGACGCTGTTCGCCGGGGGCGAGTCTCACTTCATGCCCCTGCTGGCCGGGAACGGCTTCCTGCCGGACCTTGACGCCATTCCGGCCGACGTAGCCCGCCGGGCGCGCCTCATATGGATAAATTATCCCAACAACCCCACCGGGGCGGTGGCGGGTCTTGATTTTTACCAGCGGGTGGCTGACTTCGCCAGGGAGCACGACCTGCTGGTATGCTCCGACCTAGCCTATTCCGAGATGTCTTACGGCGGCCTGCGACCCAACAGCTTTCTGGAGCTGCCGGGGGCCAAGGACATCTGCCTGGAGTTCCACTCCCTCTCCAAGACCTATTGCATGACCGGCTGGCGGGTGGGTTTTGCCGTGGGAAGCGCCGAGGCCGTGGCCGCGCTCGGGGCGGTGAAGAGCAACATAGACTCCGGGGTCTTTCAGGCCGTGCAGGAGGCGGCCATCGAGGCCCTGAGCGGCGATCAGACTTCTTCGGTGGAGCGCATGCGCCGGACCTATGGCGAGCGGGCCGAGGTATTTTACGCCGGCCTTACCCGGCTGGGCCTCAAGCTGGCCAAGCCTCGGGCCACCTTCTATGCCTGGGTCGAGGTTCCGCCGGGCTACGACTCGGCCGGCCTGGCCAGGCACCTGCTGGAGAAGGCCGGCATCGTCACCACGCCGGGCAACGGTTTTGGCGCCCCAGGGGAGGGCTACATCCGCATGGCCTTCACGGTGGGGGTCGAGCGCCTGAAAGAGGCGGTGGAGCGAATAGGAAAAGTGCTGGCGTGAGGGCGGGCACTAGTACCTAGTTGCGTAAGTCATTAACCTGGCTTCAAAACCGTTCGTCCTGAGGTATCGAAGGGCGAACCATTGGTGTTCGTGCTTCTATACATCAGCACGAACGGAAACACCCAAGACCGGCGTTAGGAATTACTGCAACCAGGCACTAGCTACGCCCTTCTGGCGAACCCGGAGACCGCGAATGGGTGTCTTTCCACGGCCGGCCAGGGTGGCCTACATCGGCCTGGGGGCCAACCTGGGTGACCGGCTGGGCAACATGCGTCGGGCCGCGAGCCTGCTTGAGGGCGGTTCTGGCCTGGAGCTGACGGGCCGCTCCAGCCTGTACGAGACCGCGCCGCTTGGCCCGAAGGGGCAGCCCAGCTACTACAACGGCGTGCTCCGGGTGGAAACGCGCCTGAGCGCCTGGGAGCTTTGGGGCAGGCTGCAAGAGGTGGAGCGGGTTCTGGGCCGCCGGCGGACGGCGCGCTGGGGGGCGAGAACCATGGACTGCGACCTGCTTCTTTTGGCACGAAGTATGATAGCCTGCGAGGGCTTGACGGTCCCTCACCCTGAGTTGACCCGGCGCCCGTTCGTGCTGGTGCCCCTGCTGGAGTTGGCGCCCGGTCTTCGCCATCCCCTCACGGGGTTGCCCCTCCGGGCCTGGTTGCACCAAGCGGGCGGAGACGGCGCATCCAGGGGGGGCACGCGCTTGCAAGACGTACGTTTAATGGAGGGCCTGCGGTGGTAAACCCCGGCGAACTCCTCGCGGCGGCCGTCGTGGGCTACGTAGGCTGGCAAGCCTGGAAGGCGGTCAAAGGGGCGCCCCAGGCCGCCGGGCGGCGGGCGCGGAGGCCGACGCCGGTAAAGCAACCGGTAAAGCAACTGGTACTGGACCCGCAGTGCAACACCTACGTGCCGGAAGACGCGGCCGAGCGCCTGAGCATCGGGGGACGCATCGTATATTTCTGTGGCCCGGAGTGTCGCGAGGCCTACCTTAAACGAAACCGAGGAGATGACTGAATGAAGTTCTTTCTGGATACAGCCAACCTGGACGAGATAAAAGAAGCTGCCAGCCTGGGCCTGATCGACGGAGTGACAACCAACCCCTCGCTGCTGGCCAAGGAGGGAATCAACGACGAGAAGAGCGCCAGAAAACGCATTATCGAAATATGCAAACTGGTTGACGGTCCGGTCAGCATGGAGGCCTTGGCGGAAAACGCCGATGGTATGGTAAAGGAAGGCCAGCGCCTGGCGGGGTGGCACGATAACGTAGTCATCAAAATTCCTCTGACTACCGAAGGGCTTAAGGCTACCCGCGAGCTTGCCGACAATGCCGTCAGGACCAACGTCACCCTGGTCTTTTCGCCGCTGCAGGCCCTGATGGCCGCCAAAGCGGGAGCGACGTACGTCAGCCCGTTCGTGGGCCGGCTCGACGACATAGGCCACGTCGGCATGAACCTTGTAGAACAGATTCTGAACATCTATGATAATTACGACTTTGAGACCGAGGTTATCGTGGCCAGTGTCCGCGGCCCCGAACATGTTCTCGACGCGGCGCTCATGGGCGCGCATATTGCCACGATACCCTTCAAGGTTATCTCCCAGTTGGCCAAGCACCCCTTGACCGACGCGGGGGTGGCGGCCTTCCTGGCGGACTGGAAAAGGCCCGTTAAATAAGCGCCGCGCCCCACTAAGGCTCTTGCGTTTCTGATTCGTGGGAGGCAGTGGCCGGCGGAGACAGGCAGTTGGCCCTGCCACGCCGCGAACGGCTCGGAGGTTGCCGATGCTGGGCTTGATGCTCCTGGTGGTCCTCTTGTTCATCCACGCGCCCGAGGCACGCGCGGATATCTTCGTGTGGGTCGATGAAGAAGGGGTGAGCCATTTTACCAACGTGCCCACGGAGTCGAAGTACAAGCTCTTTATCAAGGAGTACGAAAGGGTTCATCTTTCAGGCTGCCTGATGAGCCGCCCGGAGCTGGAATCCTGCATCAGCGAGGCGGCTCGCCGTTACGCCATAGACAGGGCACTGGTGAAGGCCGTCATAAAGGCCGAGTCCGATTTCGACTCCCAGGCGGTATCCAAGGCGGGGGCTCAGGGGTTGATGCAGCTGATGCCGGGCACGGCCCGCGAGGTGCAGTGTCTTGACGCCCTGGATCCCCAGGATAACATTCAAGGCGGCGTGCGCTATTTGCGCAAGCTGCTCGATCTCTTCGGTGACGTGGGGCTGGCCGTGGCCGCCTACAACGCCGGGCCGGAGGCGGTAATCAAGCACCGGGGCTGCCCGCCATTCTCGGAGACCAAGGGATATGTCAGCCGCGTGCTCAAATACTATGCCTGCTTCAAGGCTGAAAAAACACTGTAATCAGGCTGGGGCGAACAGTGCCCATTGAAACCTCACCTAGTATTGCTACCGCCAGGAGAGAGCGGGTGTGGAACCTGCCCAATAATCTGTGTCTTATCCGCATCCTGATGGTGCCGATAATCGTCTGGCTGCTTGGCCGGCCGGACCCGGCCAGCCATCATTGGGCGGCGGTGCTGTTCGCAGTGGCCGCCACCACCGATATGCTCGACGGCTACCTGGCGCGGCGCAGCCAGCAGGTGACCCAGGTCGGCAAGCTGCTCGATCCCCTGGCCGACAAACTGCTCGTCAGCGGGGCGCTTATTATGCTCATACCGCTGGGGGCGGCACCGGCCTGGGCGGTATTTATCATCATTGCCCGAGAGTTGGCCGTGACGGGGCTGAGAGGGGCCGCGGCCTGCCAAGGGTGCGTCATTCAGGCCAGCTTCGCGGCAAAATACAAAACGACGTTTCAGATTGCCGCGGCCCTGACTCTGATGCTCCAAAATGCCACCCTGGCAGTTAACCTGCGCCATTTGGGTCTGGTATTGCTCTGGTTGGCGCTGGCCCTGACCATCTGGTCGGGGGTGGACTACTTTGTCAGGTTTTCAAGAGTCTTATCCTCGCACGATGCGGGCTGAAACCTCCGTATTGGGGCTTGACAAGACGGGCGCGTTCGCTAATATGGTCTCCGAGAGCGGGAATAACTCAGCGGTAGAGTGCGACCTTGCCAAGGTCGAAGTCGCGGGTTCAAATCCCGTTTCCCGCTCCATCTGATCCGGGTTCGTCTTCAGCGGCCTGTCGAAAAAGGTTTTGCGTTGTTCGAACCCCGCCGAGGCACATGGGCAAAGGGGCGGCATAGCCAAGTGGCTAAGGCAGCGGTCTGCAAAACCGTTATTCACCGGTTCGAGTCCGGTTGCCGCCTCCAACTTGGGGCCCGCCGGGCGTGAGCCGCGCCAGCGGCGATGTCTTTTCCACTTTCCCAGGCCTCCATCCACGCCCCGCTGCCAACGGCAGCGGGCAGCCGGCGCCTTCTCAGGTGTCCCGGTCTTTGCCGAGTTTCATGGGCGCCGGAGTCTGGTCGGCGGCCCTGCCGCCCCGGCGTCCTCCATTTTCCTTCAGCGGTCTCAAAAAACATTCTCTGCCGGTGGTCTTGCCAGCAATCTCCCAGTAAGGTTTGCGCCGTGAAGAGGTTCACCCGCGAGGAGCTGGCCAGGTATAACGGCAAGGGGGGCGCCCCTTCCTATATTGCCTACCAGAACAAGGTGTACGACATGACCGACAGCCCCATGTGGCCGGAAGGAGACCACCAGGGCAGCCACGGCGCGGGAGAAGACCTCACTGACGCGCTCCTCGACGCCCCCCACGGCGACGAGGTCCTGGAAGACTTTCCTCTGGTCGGCGAACTGGCTGACTAGTACCTAGTTGCGTAAGTCATTAACCTGGCTTCAAAACCGTTCGCCCTGAGGTATCGAAGGGCGAACGGTGTCTCTGGTGTTCGTGCTTCTATACATCAGCACGAACGGAAATACCCAAGACCAGCGGTAGGAATTATTGCAACTAGGTACTAGGGCGGCGGAGCCACTTCTCAAGCGCGGTGCAAGAGAATCGCGGGAGAGAGGGCCGTGATCTCCTTTGGGGCACGCCGTGTGCATCCCGCCATAGCTGTAATGATCAAGCGCAATGCCTGCATTGGTGGCTGCGACGGCGTGGCGCGAGCCGCGCCGGGCAGACTCCGCCTTATGCGTTACCGTGGCGGACTTACTGACATAATGGTTGTCTCTGGTAGGGGCGGCCCCCCGTGGCCGCCCGAGAAAATACAGGGCAGGCACGGGGGCCTGCCCCTACAACGACGTTGCCGGATCAAGAATTGCGAGGGCGCTGCACGGGTTGCCGGATGAGGAGAATACTCCATGGAATGGTGGTTGCCGATTGTACTGGGAATAAGTGCCGGGTTCTCTATCGGGTCTCTGGCCTTCGTGCTGTTCAATCATTTCCGGCAAGACAAAGCGGGGCGCGGCAGCACTGTAGAGGCCAGGCAGTTTTCCCTGACGGATGACACCGGCAGGATCCGGGCGGCTATCGGCATGCGGGCCGATGGGGCGCCCGGTTTGATGTTCTGGGACCAGGAGTCAAACCCCAGGGCGTCCCTGTACCTGAGGGCGGACGGCGAAGCCAGTCTGGATTTCTATGACTCCGGCCAGTGCCGGGTGGCCGTGGGGATGAACTCGGGCAACCCGGTCGTGTTCATGTGGGACAGCGACGGTGAGTGTCGGGTGGCGCTCAACCTTGCGGCGGACAAGGTCCCCAACCTGACCTTCTACGGGCAAGGAGGCACCATTACCAGCTCTTTGCTCCTGGGGCCTGACGGCGTACCCGCGCTGCACCTGGCCGAGGCCACCGAGGCCTGCGGCACCCTCTTCTTCGGGGCCAACCGCCAGCCGGGGCTGATTCTGCGAGATAAGGTCGGCCGGACCATCTGGACGGCCCCGCCCTGCCCGGAAATCAACGAGTTCAAGCACTGACGGCCTGACAAAAAAAGGGCCGCCCGCCTATTTCACCTTGCTGTGGCAGGTACGGCAGGTGCCCGTGGCTTCCACCTCGTCGGTCTTGTTATACTTCCAGCGCAGCATTGAGGGCCAGGGCGAGCCGTGCGGCCGGTGGCAGGATATGCACATGGTGACGTCCGAGCCGAGCACCACGTCTTCGGACGGGCCGGTGAAGGTTTTCCACAAGCGGCCCACCGGGACCAGAGGGTCGTATTTGTTTTCCCCGAACCGGCCTACGTAGGGCTCGTACTTTTCCTCGCCTTTGGCGGGAAGCTTGCGTCCCGTGGGGTGCCTCAGCCATATGTGAGTGGAAGAATCCGCCGTGGTACCCTTAAATTGGCCGTGGCATCCCAGGCAGAAGGAATCAATGCTGTGGAAATATCCCACGTAGGAATCCGCCAGAGCTTCTTTAGGGTCGTAGCCTGGGTCTCCAGGCCAGCTATGGAGTAGCCCATGATACTCGTTATGTACCTTCTCCGTGGCATTGTGTTCCCACTTGGGGTCTCCATAGCCTGTCACGTAGGCGTCCGGGTTAAGGGGATCTCCCTCTGTATGTAAGGCGTTATGCCCCCTGAGATACCGATACATGCCGGTATCCTGATGGTGGCTGGTCCGCAGGTGGCAGCCTTGGCAGCCGGTGGAGAAATAATCTTGCCAATCCAAGATGGGTTCAAACAGGCTTCTGTGGCAAGATTCCCCCGGGGCGACGCTGCATGGGGAGGGTTGGGCACCCGGTGCCGGGTCCACGCTGTCTTTATCTGATATGCCCAGGACATTGTGGCCGCAGCGGTCGTTGCCGCCGTCCTTGCGCACCCAGTAAAAATTGCCGCCGGCCAGGTAGGTTGTAGGCTCATGGTTGGGGTTGAAGACGATGGGGCAGTCCTGTCCGCCCTTGGTCACTATGGTTTCCTTGCCATCAGGGTTGGAGTGGCAGCCCACGCAGCCGGTGTTGAGGCAGTTGGCGACCGGTCCTTTGTTGCTGGCGTCAGCGGGATCCTTGAAGACCACCTTGTTGCCCTGGCTATTGTGCATGGTGTGGCAGTCGCCGCAGACAGTACCTTTTATCTTGGCGGAGGCGGGTGACGCCAGGACCAGGGCGCAGCAGACCGCAAAAAAACCGAGCCGGACAATCTTTGGTGAAGACACTTGTCCCCCCACGGAGGAAGCTGAAGTCACTCTCGGGACGATTATCCGCCGCGTTCTATTTTATGTCAAGCCAATAATATTACTCCGCCTTCCGCATTTCATCCCAGATGGCGTCCATCTCGGCCAGGGTGGCCTCGCGGGGGGTCTTGCCCTGGGCCGCGAGTTCTTTTTCAATGCGCTCGAAGCGGGCCGTAAACTTGTCGAGGCTGTCTTTCAGGGCGTCTTCGGCGGATAGCTTGAGCAGCCGGGCCACGTTGACGCAGGCGAAAAGGACGTCGCCCAGCTCAAGGCGCATCTGGGCCGCGTCACCCGCCGCCATGGCCGCCTTCAGCTCAAAAACCTCTTCCGCCAGCTTGGCCGCCGCCGCCTCGGGGCTGGGAAAGTCAAAGCCCACGCCGGCGGCCCGCTGGCCCAGCCGGTGGGCGCGAAGCAGCGAGGGCAGGCCGCGGGGGACGGAGCCCAGCAGGGGTTTCCCCTCCTGGGTTTTTTTGATCTGCTGCCAGCGGTCCACCACCTCGGCGGCTGAAGAAAGTACCTCGGCCTGGCCGAAGACGTGGGGATGACGGCCGGTCATCTTGGCCAGCGAGGTCTGAAGGGCGTCGGCCAGGCCGAAGGCGCCCGCCTCGCGGTAGAGCTCGGCCAGGAAGACGATCTGAAAACTGACGTCTCCCAGCTCTTCCTTCACCCCGGCGGGGTCGGCCTGCTCTATGGCCTCCAGCAGCTCGTAGGCCTCCTCTATCAGATAGCCCTTGATGGTGAGGGGGGTCTGTTCGCGGTCCCACGGGCAGCCGCCTGGTGCCCGGAGCCGGCGCACCAGCTCCACGACCCGCTGGAGGGCCTCGCCCTCCGCCTCCCGAGGCCTGTTAGTTCCCTCTGGCACCGGGACCCAGAATGAGCAGTTTTTTCATACGGTATTTCCAGCAGAGCTGGCCGGGGACGGCGACGGCGACCCGGTCAGCCACCGGGATGAAGTGCGGCGCCAGCCGGGAGTGCAGCAGGATGTCGTGGCCGGCCGGCAGAAAGGCCGTGAGGGCCATGAGCACCGCGGCCGACAGGATGGTTGCCTCCAGGAACCCCAGAAAACCCCCCAGGGCGCGGTCGGCGGTGGCGGAGAAGATTACGGTGAAGGCGTTGCGGAGCAGGTGGCGCAGCAGGGAGAAGACAATGTAAATCGAGAGCACTATAAGAACATAGGCGCCAATGTGGCCGAAAGGCCGGCTGACCCAGGTCGATGGCCCGAGGTGGGCCAGCAAATACTCGCCTACCTGTTGGTAGTAATGGGAGGCGAAGTATATGCCCAGCACCAGGCCGGCAATGGCCGCGACCTCCCTGATCGCCCCCCGATAGACACCCCGCAGGACGGCAAGAAAGGCTATCAGCGCGAACACCATGTCGAGGACGCTCATTGGTTCTTCATTGATGGTTTCGTAAAAAGTCAGCCTATCCCGTTCCGTTCATGGTTCGATACCTCACCACGAACGGCTCGGGGTTCTATGCGTGCCTCTCGTAGGGGCAGGCCCCCGTGCCTGCCCGGCATTCGGGCGGCTCGGACTGTTAAACGTACAAGGTATCGAAGGGCAAGCGAGCCTTTTTACAAGACCGTCTTCATTCGGTGGTTCTTCCGGCTCTCCGCTCGCGTGGGATTTTTGGGCCTAAAAAAACCCACGACTTGAGAGGCTATCCTCACTTGGCGGGACAAGTCAAGCGGTTTGATATTTGCAATTCCCGGTTCCTGGTGCTAACTGGCGGCGGTTATGAGAAGATGGGGGGAATTCATTTTTGGGAGGTAACGGCGCCATTGACTCTTGATTTGCGCGAAACGAGGCTGGAACTAGACGACCTCCAGCTTGCCCGCGCGCTATATGGCGAACACAACGCCAACCTGAAGGTGATAGGGCAGAGCCTCGGGGTGCGCGTGAACGCGAGGGGCAACATCCTGACCATTCAGGGCGAACCCGAAGACGTGGCCATGGCCGCCCAGCTCATAGGGCAGCTCTACGAACTCCTGCAGAGCGGCTATCCCATATACACCAACGATGTCGAGTACGCGGCCAGGATGCTCAAGGTCGACGCCAACGTTCCCTTGCGGGAGATTTTCCTCGATACCGTATTCATTTCCGCCAAGCGGCGGCTCATCACCCCCAAGAGCCTGGCGCAGAAGCGCTATATAGACGCCATGCGCTCCCATGACATCGTCTTTGGCATCGGCCCGGCGGGTACCGGAAAGACCTATCTGGCCATGGCCATGGCGGTGGCGGCCCTCTCCAGGGGGGAAGTCGTCCGCATCGTGCTGACGCGCCCCGCGGTCGAGGCGGGAGAGCGCCTGGGGTTCCTGCCGGGGGATCTGGCCGAGAAGGTCAACCCCTACCTCAGACCGCTCTACGACGCGCTTCACGACATGATGGCCTTCGACAAGGCCTCCAAGCTGGTTCAGCGGGGGGTGATCGAGGTCGCCCC
>JAZDOA010000090.1:0-2435 GCA_043799175.1 Pseudomonadota bacterium
GGACCGGTTGTTCGGAATCCACATGCAGATACGCATGCGCATAGGCGCAACCTCCGCACCAAGCCATGATCTCCGGGCGACCGGCGAAGGTCTCGGGCATGTTCATGTCCACTCGAGCAGAAGAAGAGAGGAAGGGCCTCCAGGTGGTCTTCGTAGCGTGGCTGACGCTCCACGCCTCGGTCACGTCGCCATCGGCGGGCCGAATGCGCCGCTCCATATCCGGTTCGAGTACGGACAGGCCCGCCATGCCCGCGTAGGGTCCCCAGATCAGCCACTCGCAGATTGGCTCTGCGCACAATGGAGTCATCACGAGGCAAAAAAGTAGTGCGGACCAGGCCGAAGCAGCCGCCAAGGTTCCGGGCGCTGATTTCATCATGGGGCAGTTCGCCAGAAAATCCGTCTCACGAACCCCCCTCTCTGTTTAGTAAAACAAGTCAGTCCCGGCGCGTCAACCGCCCGGCCGTATAAATAGTATAAATAGGGACAGACCCAATGCCGTTAAGATAAGACATAAGTGGGGTCGTGGCAAGGGGAAACGACACGCGGCGAAAGTTTTTTCAAAAAGCCCTTCACAGGGCCTTTTTTGTGCGATATAATCCATAGGTATATATACCTGTGGACTACCCCATGTAGTCCCCCTGGAGCTATCCCCGGCCTCGGGCCGTGGATGCAAAGGAGGTCCTTCATGCCCCGATACGAGTCGCTCGAAAGAAAACGCCGTCTCCTCCTCGCCCGCCTCGCCCAAATCCGGTCGCTGCGACGGGGATACTTGAACAAGCGCTTCAATGTCTGCGGCAAACCGGACTGCCGCTGCAAGGCCAAGCCCCCCAAGCTCCACGGCCCTTACTTCTTCATCACCACCAAGGTCCAGGGCAGGACCCGCTGCTATTACATCGAGGACCGAAGCCGGCTGCCCTTGCTGCGCGAGCAATTGCGCGCCCATCAGCGGTTCCGCCGGCTGATGCAGGACCTCGTAGGCGTGTGTGAACAGATCGCGGAACTTGAACTTGACCCGGCCAAAGGAGTCCAGAAATGAACGCGTCGAAAAGACCGGTCCTGTCGCGGGAGACCTTGGATCGGTGGGTGGCCGGCGAGCGGCTCGATCCCGTGAGGCGGCGTCTGCCCCAGGGCATGCGCCAGAGACGGCTCGGTGTGGAGCGCTTCTTATGGCTGGGGCTCTTTGCGGCCGCCCACGCCCTTTTGCCCAATCTGGAGGCCATCCTGGGCCCGGCCGCCGCCTTCCTCTTTCGGGGCGTCAAGGAATCCCTCGCCACGGTCTCGGCCTTTTGCCAGTACCGGGCGCGTTTTCCCCCTCAAGGCCTTGGTGAGCTTTTGGCGTCAGCTCGTGGAGCAGGCCCGTGAGAGCCTCCCCCCAGACCTGCGCCTCTGGCACGGCCTGCGCCTCTTGGCGACCGACTGCACCTGGCTCGTCCTCCCCGAGGCCTTCTGGCCCCACTTCGGGTCTCACGGCGGCAGCCGAGGCCAAGGGCCGGCCCTCGTTCAGGCCATCGTCCTGTATGAACTGGCTTCCCGCTGCCCCATCGCGTTCCGCCTGGGATCGGCCCAACCCGATGATCGCGCCCTGCTCCTGCGGCTCCTGGGCCAAGTCCACGCCGACGATCTGCTCCTGGTGGACAACGGCTTTTACAGCATCGAGGTCTTGGCCCGAATCCTCCGCCGGGGCGCCCACTTCCTCATCCCCACCCGCTCCAACGCCAAACCCACGCTCCTGGAAAGACTCGGCCCCGACGACGGACTCTATCAAATCCGCGCCAGCGACTACTGGAACGATCACCCCGACGTGCCCTCCCAGATGACCGTCCGCATGGTCGTCTGTCATCGCGACGGCTTCCGCCCCCGCACCCTCGTCACTTCCCTGCTGGACCCCGAACGCTTCCCCGCCGCCGACCTCGCCGAGCTTTACCATCGGCGCTGGCACATTGAGACCTTCTTCCGCGACCTCAAACACACCCTCCACGTCACCCACTGGCACGCCCGCACCCTCAAGCCCCTCTATGCCGAGCTGATCTTCGCGATGACCCTGGCCTCCCTCACCCGGCTGCTCATGGCCCAGGCCGCCGCACAGGCCCACGTATCCCCCGCCTCGCTCAGCTTCGGAAAATCCCTGCCCTGCGTCGTGCGCGCCCTGGCCCTCGCCGGCTCCCCTTTCTCCCCCGGATGGGAGCAACTCCACCGCGAACTCATGGAGTGTCTCGCCTTCTGCAAGCTCGATCAGCGCCCCGGCCGATCCTTCGAGCGCGACGCCCAGAAACGCCGCACCGCCAGCCGAGCCAAACGCCGGCTCCCCCTTGCACCCAACCCACAAAAACCCTTATCTTAACGGCATTGGGTCAGGCTCAATGCCGTTAAGATAAGCGCTGTTTCGAATCATTAGGCCGGTTTACCGGCCTTTGCCCGGTCACAACGTGACCGGG
>JAZDOA010000094.1:0-4292 GCA_043799175.1 Pseudomonadota bacterium
CATGGAGGGCATCAACAGCCTCGTTCAGGCAGCGAAAGCCAAGGCTCGCGGGTACCGCTCGACCCGCAACCTCAAGGCGATCATCTACCTCATCGCCGGAAAGCTGGATCTGGCATTACCCACATGAAACAGCGAGGAACCTAACATTATCAGTTACGTTAATCCTGCCGGCTCGCTCCATGATACAATAATTGAGGGTCGGTGTTCCTCCAGTTATTTGCCAGGAGTTAGTCTGAACAGTATCAGAGAATATGCATCTAGTGAAGACAGGGTTCCCGCCAGAACAATACACGTCCTGGCGGTTGTTTTCAAAGATGCAGTCTATGTATTGCTGACCGGTTGTGGTTCCAGTTATTCGCAGGGCATAGTTGTTGTTGGAGCCATTAATGATGGTAAGCCCTTGGAGGCAGGCACCGTTATAGTTCAGGTTAAAGATGTGGTCGTTTATACCAGTACCATCTATAACAACAGGTCCAGCATAAGTCGCATAAGCTGGATCTGTTGATACCGGCGCTCTTAACGTCTGGTAATTATGAACAGAGTCAATACCGTCAGTTTCGTCAAGTTGTGTCCCCGAATAGGAATCAGATGCCAATACGAGAACATCAAGCATCAAAAGATTATTCTCTATGGCCTCAATATCTGTCGCAGAAGTGTCGGACGAGGTTGGCCATGCTGACATCTTGTAATAAAGCGTGCCGGCGATATTTCGACAGTAGTAAGTTGCAGCCCCCGCCAATGACGGCAGGAAGAGCGGCAACAGGCAGATCAGCAGGCGTAGATATTTCATAGAACCCCTTAGAACCCCAATAATATGCAGGGTAAGCCATCCGGTCCCATCTTGCCCTTGGCCTCGGGCAGTCAATTGCCGGGGCATATAGTTGCCTCCGCGCGGTGTTGGCCCTCTAGCAACTAACTGACCTGGCTGTCGAATAATACTACCAGATACTATATTCCGTGTCAATAATTCAATTACCTCCCGGCGCACGATCCCCCGAGAAGCCCGCGTCGCAGGCAGTCGGTAGCGTCAAGACCTACGTTGTCAAGTGGTAATCAGGCTAATCAGGTGCGGAGGGGCAGGTCAGGCTTGGGGATAGACTCATGGATGGCCTTCGCCTTGGCCAGATTGGCCTCACGGTTGTCGTGGAGCGGCAGGCGGATCCTCTGGGGGGCTTCCTGCTCCGCCGTGGCCACGCCGACCTCGACATAGTCATCTTCCGCGCGGCAAAACCTGAAGGGATAGTGCTCGGTGGTGGTCATGAAGACCAGTCGCTGGGTCTCTTTCCAATGAAGCGGGGGGCGGCTGAACAGCTCGGGTAGTGCGGCGGCGAAGGGGCCGAGGTCGAGGCCGAGGCGGGCGGCGAACTCCTCGACCTCCGCCCGGTCGCAGTCTATGCCGCGGCAGTGCCACCCCGAGGCGATTTCGGCCGAAAGGTAGGTCGAAAGCAGCTGTGCCGCCTGGGCGCGGAGGGAGGCTGGGGAGAAGCGAAAGCGCCGGGCGAAATCCGTCAGGCGGGCGAAATTGACCATGGCCCGGCTGGTGGCCCGGAAGATGCCGAAGCGCCGGTTGCGGAAGGTCAGGTCTCGGAGCACGATGCGGCTGTAGCGCTCGAGAACGGCCCGCTCCAGCAGGCGTCGCTCTCGGGGCGTGAGGTTACTAAGCCCAGGGCCGTCGAGGCTGGCGGTGAGGGCATGGACGGCGGCATGGAGGGCAACCTCGGGGATCTCCCCGGCGTGCCCGATGTGGTCGGCCTCCTCCCCCAGCCATTGGCGGCGCAGCTCGCGCCGCCGGGCGGCAAGGGTGTCCACGAGCCGGCGGCCTTCATCCCGTGCCCGGCGGAGGAGGTCGGAGTCAGCGGCGGCGGCGCCCGGTGGCTCCAGACCCCCGGCGGTCAGTTCACCCATATAGGTTGTGCCCAGCGTGGCCAGGAAGCTGCGCGCGGTCTGGACGGAGCCGGCGAATGCCTCGGGCCGGTTGCCGGCGGCCACCGTCAGGAAGAAGCTGGCGCGCCACTGGCGGCGGGGATGATCGGGCGGCAACCTGTGCGGCCAGAGCGGTTGGGCCCGGTCGATGAGGGTTTTGAGCTGGGCGGGTACGCCGGAGAAGAAGACCGGGGCGGCCATAATGACGAGATCCGCGGTGGCCAGGCGGCTCAACACCCCCTGGGCGTCGTCCTCCTGGGGGCAGCCTTCTCCTTCCTGGCAGCGAAGGCACTCCAGGCAGCCCGAGACCCGGAGGTCGCGGACATAAATGGTCTCGGCACGTGCCCCGGCCGCCCGGATGCCGTCCAGGCAGGCGGCCAGCAGGGTGTCGGTGTTGCCGCCCGCGCGGGGTGAGCCCGAAATGCCGATGGCGAGCAGAGGCTTTTTAGGCGGGCGGGCCGGCATGGCGGGTCGCGTTGGGTTCAGTGGCGGCCGCACGACCCCGAGCCGCCGCAGACATGGGAATCCGGAAAGGTGGGCAGTTCTCCGCGGATGAAGGCCTCGACAGCCTCCCCGACGGTGGCGGCCTGGGTGGAATGAACGGCGATTCCGTTGCCGCGTAGCAACGACAAGGGCCTCATCCCAATGCCGCCGACAATCAGGACCTCGATGCCCCTGTCGATCAGGGTGGAGACGGTGGCCCCACAGGCGTGTGGCCCGTCATGCCTGTTGTCGGCAACCTCGATTCCGGCCACCTTCCCGTCCGCGAGGGTCACGATGGTAAATGCCTCGCAGTGCCCAAAGTGGCCCGAAACCCCGGCTTCGAGGCCTCCGGGCATCGCCGAGGGGATAGCGACCTTCATGGTGTTCACCTCTTGTGAGTAGTCAGCGGGTGGAGGGCCGCGCGCCAGCGCTCTGGCGGCGCGACGGTATCAGTCGTCTTGCGGGCCGAATGCGGCCTGCCAGCCTGGCTTGCGCCGTAGCCTCCTCCGCCAGTCTATGGGCGGGTACTCGTCTTGCGGGCCGAAGCGGCATGGCCTGTCTATTCCTTGGCCGCATGGGGTAGAGGTGGATCTCCTGGCGCAATCCCCGCAACCGTTGTTGTGGCGGGGTAGCTGACTCTCAGGGGAATGGGCTTCGAGATCTCGCGACATGACCTGGCCTTCCTGCGCTGATGTCCTTCCGCCCACGGCCCGCCGGGCACGGTCTTGCGGCATTACCGCCGCGGGACAGTTGAGAGAGAACCGTTCGAGCCGCTTTTCTATTCTAACTGGTTAGCAAGAACTATGTCAGCAGTGAAAACGGGCCGCGGAGCCGGCAGATGCGCTCGATGCGGGCGCCTTCGGCCTTCCGCGCCGGCGTATGCCTGGCGCCGGTGGGGGGTTCTAGTGCTTCCTGCCCGGTTTCGGCCTTGCGAAAGTGACCGATCTGGGCCGGCGGCTCTTCTTGGTGCCCGTAGTGGTACCGGCCACCGCCTTCGGCTTGGCTGTCGCCGTCTTCGGCTCCGGGGTTACCTCCGGACCCTTGTTCGCTGTCCTCATTGGCTTACCTTCGTATCAGTCCCTGCCGTTCCGGCCATGCGTCCTTGCTCCCAAGGACGAACAGGATCTTCCAACCGCCGGTCAGGTGTTGCTCTGGAGCGCGCGGCGGCTCATGGCTATCATCGGTCCTCTGGACCTGGAACTTTAGGCGAGCCAGGCCGCCCTCTCTCCGCGGCCGAAGAAGGTACTTTAGAGATGCCTGAGGGTTTTTTGAGTCTGCCTGGCGCGGCTCGCGCCCTGGCACGGGGCTGGCATGCGAAAACGGGTGCGGAAACCTCGGAAACACTCGTTTCCCACGCTTACAATTCAACAAGTGTTCGCGGCTGGACGGGCGGGAAGATGACCGGTGGCGCGGGCGAGTCTGTGGGTTGCCGCCATGCCTATGCGCGAATATGTTTAAGGGAAAAAGGATTCGACCATGAACATGACCAGCCAGGACAGCACTGGGCGTCGGGAAGGGTGGACCCCGGAGGAGCTTTCCGCCATCAGCGACGTTGCGACCGCCGTGGTCAGGCATTCCGACCCGCAGGCCGTCATGGAGGCCGGCCTGGATGCGAGCCTGCGGGTTCTGCGGCTGGAAAGGGGCTGGATACGCCTCATCAATGATCAGGGCGCCTCGCGGGTCAGCGCGGTGCGGGGGGTTGAACAGCGCCAGGTAGCGGGTCTGATGGCCCGGAACGAGACAGACGGCGAATGCGGCGCGGCTCTGCGGGGTGGCGAATGCGCGATCGTCCGCAATGCCCCCGAGGATCCCTCGGAGGCGTTTGTTGAACCAGGACACGGCGGTTCGTCGTCGTACCTGGCTACTCCGTTGATGGCTCATGGTGC
>JAZDOA010000100.1:0-5785 GCA_043799175.1 Pseudomonadota bacterium
GGCGAGATCCTCGATGAACCCGGCGCCGAGGCCGGCCAGGAGGAGCCCGGCGCGGGCAGCGTGCCTCTTTCCCCCGCCTCGTCAACCGATGGGAAACAGGCATCAACCGGCACGCCGCCGCCTTCGCCATCGTCAATCGCCTCATCAACCAGAGACGGTGACCCGGGCCTCCTCCGAAGCTACGACAGAACCATGGTTCAGTCGGCGGCCGGCAAGCTGAGGTGGGACGCCAAGCGATTGAACAAGGAGCTGCAGGACCGCTTCGGCATAGCCTCCCTGGACAACGCGCCCGACGATAAGCTGCATGAGGCGGCGAGCAAACTGACCGACCTGGCCGCGGCGGCCGGGGGATAGTAGCCACGAAATAACGTGCATGGCGCGCGGCGCCGTTAGGAGGCTTGCCTTGCCCGAGCGTGGCTTCACTACGGAAACCTGGGATGAAATGTGGTTTCGCAGGTTGTCGAAGGACCAACGCTATCTCTACTGGTATCTGTCCACTAACCAGCACTGCAACCAAGCGGGGGTCTACCCCATTGCCCTAGATCAGATTGCCTTCGAGGCCAAGGTACCCGAGGACTCTCTGCCGGAGCTGCTTCGCTCTCTTTCGCCCTATGTTGCTTGGTACCAGAAAGAGGACTACGTGTGGGTGCGGGACTTTGTTAAGAAGCAGCTGAAGTCCCCGAAGTTCCTTATCGCTGTCGCCAAATCCCTGACTACCGTCAACGTGAACGGCCTTGCTAAGGAAGTCGTGGATTACAACCTTCAGCAGTATAGTATAGCGATACCATATCAGTACACTCCTACTACCGTTCCGATACTCGCGCGCGCGTCTGATCTGATCTGTTCTAGTTCTAGTTCTAGTTCTGATCTGGGGGAAGAGGTCGCGCAGGGGAAGGGGTCGCCCAAAAGGCGTAAGAAGCAATCGGCCAAGCTGTGGGCTCAAGTCTTGGCAGACATCCAGGCCCATGTTAGCAAGGCAAACTACGGCACCTGGTTTGCTCACACGGTGGGATTAGGCGAGGCGGACGGGCAGTTCTTCGTAGGGGTGCCGAGGCAATACGAGTTGGACTACATTGAGCAAAACCAACGCTCTCTCGTCGAGAGGTCATTGGAGAAGATATCCGGCAAGCCGGCAAATGTGGTCTTTGAGGTTATCGAACCGCCGGAGAAGTCGGCCTAGTATTTCTTGAAAAATGCAGGAGGTGAATTTGAGCGAGAAAATGAAACTCGGAATCGACCCCGGAATGAGCGGCGCCGTGGCACTGATTGCTGGGCAGCGGGTGGTTCACTTGATAGATATGCCAGTGATGGTGCTGGGGAAGAGTCGGCGTCAAGTAAATGCCGCCGAGTTGGCCAAGACTATCAAAGGCTGGAGAAGCGCGATTGCGGCCGATGGCTCCGAAGTGACGGCCTACTTGGAGAGGGTGGCAGCCCGGCCCGGCCAAGGTGTCGCTGGCATGTTTAACTTCGGAGTGTCCTACGGCGTCGTCCAGGGTATCCTCGGCGCCCTCGAGGTACCCGTGGTTCTAGTCGCCCCGGCGGTCTGGAAAAAGCGGGCCGGGCTGAGCGGCGCGGTCAAGGACATGGCGCGCACGGTGGCCCAGCGCCTCTATCCAGTCGCGGATCTGGCTCGGAAAAAGGACGTCGGGCGCGCCGATGCCCTGCTCATCGCATACTTTGGAGACCTACAGTGAAAGGGGGTAATGGCTCCATTACCCCGCCGCGCATTGAGCTGATCATCCAGGAAGAGGAGGTCGAGTAGATGCCAATAGCCAACTATACGACGACGGTGCCGGCGCAGAACAGCGTCAATGAAATTCAGCGCCTGCTGGTGGCGCACCACGCCAAGTCGGTGATGGTAGACTATGAGGGGCAAGAGCCAGTCGGGCTTGCGTTCCTTATCCCCACCAAAAACGGCGACGAGGTTTCTTTCCGTCTGCCCGCCAATATTGCAGCTTGTCAGAAGGTACTGGACCGGCAGGTGCGAACCACAATCACCCGGGAAAGGGCAGCGCGTGTGGGGTGGCGAATCCTGCGAGACTGGGTACGGGCGCAGATGGCGATATTGGAAACCGAAATGGTGACGCTCGAGGAAGTCATGCTGCCATACATGCGAATCGGGGGTACGGGGACTCTTTATCAGGTCCTGCAAGAGAGGCAGTTTAAGCTACTTCCTGGGGAAGGTGGCACGACAAGGGAGGGCCAGCAGCCATGACCACCGTTGACCGCGAATTCATTGAGCACCTGCCCAATCCCTTTGCTGGTTACCGTCTCAGCGGCATAGATGACCTCGTGAGGGCTGCCGAGGAACGTGGCTATGAGCGGTTCCGGCAGGATGCGCTCCAGGCACTGGGGGCCGAAGTGGGTTCCGCTGCCCACTATCAACAGCAGGTCAATGAGGGAGACTGGTAGGATGGATAAGAGCCTGAAAATCCTTGTGGTCGACGTGGAAACGACGAGCACCAACCCGCAGCGTGCCCACATCCTCGAGGTCGGCCTGGTGAGTGTCGACCTGAGCACCGGCCAGGTTGATACCCTTGTCGACACTCTGGTCTGCCCGGAATGCGACGAGGCGGAGTGGCTTGGCTGCTGGTTTATGTCCAACTCCAAAGTAGACCCCGAGCTGGTCCGCTGCGCACCTAACTTCGCGTCCTTGAGGCCGACCATCCAGGAGCAGCTCCTCGCCCTCCCGGTGACGGCATTCAACCGGAGCTATGACGTCCAAGTGCTATTCAGGTACCAAGTGCAGGTGCCGAAGCGAGCCTCCTGCCTGATGCTTGCCTGTAAGGACATCTTGTGCCTGCCGGGGCATTACGGCGACTACAAGTACCCGAAGTTCAGCGAGGCCTGGGGCTACTTCTTTCCGGACCAGCCGTTCGAGGATAAGCACCGGGCCGGACATGATTCCATCCATGAAGCGAAATTGGCGGTGGAGTTATACCGCCGTGGTTTATTGGAGGTGAATGATGCCTACCAAGTCCCCCGGTAAGATATCCCTCGAGAGGGCCAAGAACATTGCCGACACCATCGTCGCCAGGCTGAAGCCCTATTGCGCCCGCATTGAGATTGCCGGCAGCATCCGCCGGCGGCGCCCCCTCGTGAACGACATCGACATTGTTTTGGTTCCCTCCGACCCTTGGAACATGAAGCACGAACTCATGGCCGTCGGGCAGCTCACCATGGGTGGCAGTAAGATAATGCGGCTGGTAGTGCCGTCCCAGGTCGGTCCCCTGCAGGTCGATATCTACATCGCCATGCCGGAGACCTGGGCCACCTTGCTGCTTATCCGCACCGGCAGTGCGGCAAATAACATTCGCCTGTGTACGCGGGCGAAAGAGAAGGGCTGGCACCTGGCGGCAAGCGGCGACGGTCTCTTCGACGAAAAGGGGGTCAGAATTGCCGGTGACACAGAGGTCTCAATATACAACGCCCTCGGTGAAAAATGGCAGGAGCCCACGGAGAGGGGGTGACCATGACTCGCATGACTGAGAAGGAACTGGCTGAGGCGAAGGAGAGGAACAACGACCTGCAGCAGGCAAACCACGCGCACCACTGGACATTCGAGAAAGCTGAGAGGGGTATCTCCCTGGGAAGCTGCTCATGCGGGGCGCATCGCTACTTTGCCGACTCGACGGAGAGGGACTTCCTCGAGCGCGCTGGTGTACTGAATGCCAAGCTGGCTAAGAAGCAGGAGGATGCGGGCTTGCCCGCCTCAACCGACGCCGCCCCGGCCTCGCCCGCCCCGGCCGCGCCGCCCGCCACCCGACACACCGCCAGGCGGATAGGCCGGCCGCCAGCCGACCAGGGGGAAGAACCGGACACACCGCTCCCGCCGGTACCACCCCGGCCGGACACCGGCGGTAAGAAGGGATGGGTCGCTAACAACCTGACCCATGCCTACTACGTCGAGCACGATGCTCAGATCCGAGAGGAGGCGCGCCTGTACGGCGGCGCATACGTCCGGAGGCGGTGGGGGATCCCCGCAGCTGTCTACTCCCGCCTCATGGCCGCCATCCCGGGGAAGGCGCCGGCTCACGGCCAGGCCGGCGCTGTGGCGAAGCGAGCCCCTCTTGTCAGCAACCCCACGCTCACACAGATGGTGGCGGAGTACACCATCACATTCCCCGCCGGCACGGTCCGCGTCCGCTACGAGGGGCCGCCGCTTGACAAGCTGTCGCCTGGGGATTCGAAATACCTGGATGAAGTAATCCAGCTGCTCGGCCTCCGGCTGGCCAGCGAGGTGAAGTGAGCCAGTGTTTAGGCCAGAAGCCCTGGAAGGAGAGTGAAACGTGAAGTGTGATGACTGCCCTAACTACCGGCTGCTCAAGTACCTGCCGCCGGCGTCCGATGTGGTTCTGAGGCGCAAGGGCTGTATCTTCGGGGAGAATCCCAGCACCTGCGTCGAGTACAAGCCGCCGCCAAAAAGTAAACGGTAGTCGCATACCGTGGAGGTTATGATGAAGCACGCTTTTCAGATTATATGGAGTGGGGACAGGGTATCCCTTTACGCCGGATTTGATTTCTTTGACTGGGCAATCCCCGTTCACTTCGCCTCTTATGGCAGGAACCAGCTGCTACTGGCTGTGTTATGCTTCTACGTGTCTGTAGAGTGGGATTAAACAGTAGACCAATATGTGGAGGTGAACGTGAGAAACGAAGAGCAGGAAGCCCAGTGGCAGGCGCTTAGAAAGAAAATAGCCGTGCGAGCCTACAAGTGGGCGAATGGCTTCGATCCACTTGATAAGTCCTTCGTGCCATGGGACCTAATAAAAGATAAGCAGTCGTTCTTCGATTTCGCCGATGGTATCCTCGCAATGGAGACGATCGAGGTCAGGGACAAGAGACAGAAGACTGACAAGGCTAAGAATTGGCTATGTGGCTTCGGTGAGATTGTAATTAAGGATGGCGCTCAACACAACATCGGTCATTGCGGCGAGGAAAGCCAATTTGAGGCCATGAACAGGGCTGATATTATCAAAGTGTTGCCGAAAAACTAGACAGTATTCGTATACTGAGGAGGTGAAACGTGGATAAAGAGCAGTATATGCAGGTGCAGCAGCAGGTCGTGATGCTTGCGAATATGGTGAGGGCTTTGCCGCTGGCGTTATTCATCGAGACGGCCGCAAAGGCTGAGACCGTAGGGCCGTTTCTTGACCCGACGCTTTATCGGGAGGCCGCTGGAAAACTTGCCCTGATTATGGGACTGGCACGGGCGCTCCAGAGGTTTCAGGTCGAGGCCAATAAGCTGCTGAGCCAGGAGGCGCTGAAATGCTCGTCACCGGAACAAGGGTAATGGTATCTGGCGGGGACCTGTACCTGGGCCGGCTGATCCCCGCCGGTACCAAGGGGGTTATCGTCGGCTACGGCCGCGGCATTGGCCCGCAGCGCCTGTACCAGGTCAGGCTCGAGGATGATGGCCAGCTCTACGATATGGCCCCGGCGGAGGTCCAGGAGGTTACCCCAAAGTGAGGCCCTGAAATGCTCCTATTTCTTGAGGAATACCCCGAAACCCGCCGCCACCCCGCAAGCACTACCTTTCACGAAGGAAAGTCGTTAGCCTTGCCACGCTAGAGGCCGAGGCCTACCTCTGCCCTTCTAGTTTGTGAACGTCCTCTTCTACGTGCTTGAATCTCTCAGCACAGCCGCTGGTCACCGCAGCGCAATGCTGTTTCATGCTGTTTACTTCCCTCTTGATGGCGCCCAGTCCCTCGTCGGGGTCTTCCAGTTTGTCCTTGAGCGCCCCGATCGAAGCCTTGAGTTCAGTTCTAAGAATGGTATCGGACTT
>JAZDOA010000108.1:0-2297 GCA_043799175.1 Pseudomonadota bacterium
TGTGCGCGGCTGCCCAGCCGGATCGCAGGTCGGAAACGGAGGGATGGTCTTCGGTCGAACATAGGGATTAACCTTATCAGACTCAAACCGCGGATCGCGTCCTTACCCACACCGAATAGCGAGGAGCCAGGATAAGTAATATGGTCATGCTCTTGAATTATCCATTCAATATCACCATCGCTCAAACGTATCTCGTCGCTTTCTATGAGAGCCAGGCCAATGTAATAGTTGAATGTCAATATGTCATTGTACGTGACTTCCTTACCGGCCTGTTTCAACCGGTACGCAATTGCGCCAGTGCCGCCGAAGGCGTCCAGACATGTATCAAAGTTTAATGCCCTTATCTGCTCCCATATCCAGTCAGCCAGCTTGGCCTTGCTACCCTGATACCGCGTCGATGGAAACTCAGCCACCAAAGCCCCCTGCCTGGCTGCGGTTGCTCTCACTTTCCCCTCCTGGTAATTATGGGAAGATAACTCAACGACGATGCCCTCCGCACAATTATCAATAATATTCTACGGCTGTATAACCTTCAGCGCCAGATCCACCCTTCCGAACGAGGCACTCACCTGCACCCCCTGCGCCAGCCCCCGCACCCGTGCCAGGGCCTCGCGGGCAATGGCCATGCCCTCGTCCAGCGCGGCCTCGGCGCTCTTGTCCTGGGCCTTGGCCATGCGGCGGACGACCTCGCCGGGCACGTTCACGCCAGGGACCTCGCGCTGCATGAACAGGGCATTCCTCAGCGAGACCAGCGGCCAGATGCCGGCGATAATGGGTATCTCCAAATGCTCCGTGCGGCGGACAAAACGCTCCAGGGCGCTGACGTCGAAGACCGGCTGGGTGATGGCGAAGGCGGCGCCGGCCTCGACTTTACGGTCCAGGTGGCGTAGCTCGCGTTCCAGATCGAGCGCGGTGGGGTTGGCTCCCACCCCGATGAGGAAGGAAGTGGGCTCCCCTATGGGCTTGCCCGCCAGGTCCACGCCCTGGTTGAGGCAGTTGGCCAGCCGGACCAGGCCCACGGAGTCGAGGTCGAAGACGGCGGTGGCATCGGGGTAGTCGCCCAGCTTGGGCGGATCCCCGGTGATGACCAGCAGGTTCTTCAGCCCGAAGGCCGCCGCCCCCAGCAGGTCGGACTGAAGGCCTATGAGGTTGCGGTCCCGGCAGCAGACGTGAAGCACGGCCTCCAGGCCCACCTCGCGCTCGATGAGCATGGCCAGGGCCATGGCATTCATGCGCGCCGTGGCCCGAGGGCCGTCGGGCACGTTTATGGCCCCGATGCCCGCGTTCTTCAGCAGGAGGGTTTTTTCCACGACCTTGCAGGCATCCCAGCCCCGAGGCGGGGTGACCTCCACGCTGGTCACGAACCTGCCCGCCGCCAGTTCCTGGCCGAGCCGGGAGCGACGCTCCGGCGGAAGGGGCACGGCCTTGACGTCTTCCCCGACGGAGGCCTGAGCCTTCATCCGGGGCTGGAGCGAAAGCAGGGAGGATGACACGGCCCGAATGTGCTGCGGAGTGGTACCGCAACAGCCCCCCACCACCCGCACGCCCTTCTGATAGAGAAACTTGGCGTAGGTGCCCAGGTACTCCGGCGTACACAAAAGAATCTGGCGGCCTTCGTGAGGTCGGGCGGGCCCGGCGTTCGGTTGGGCGAACACCGGCAGGCTGGAAAGCTCCACCAGCCTCTCGGCCACCTCCAGGACGAACTCCGGCCCCATGCAGCAACTGAGCCCCAGGCCGACCAGGGGACGTTCCTCCAGCCGCCTCACCGCCTCGCCCAGAGACTCTCCGCTGACCAGCCGATCCTGCTCCAGCAGGGTAAGGGTGACCACCACCGGCAACCCGAGGTTCAGTACGGCATCGGCCGCCGTCAGCACCTCCGGCAGAGACCTGAAACTCTCCAGCAGGAGGAAATCCGCTCCCGCCTCGGCCAGATGACCCGCCTGCTCCGCATAGGCATCGGCCAGATCCGACCCTTGCGGCACGGTACCAGCCGAAGAAGAAACACCTTCGCTGATGGGGCCGATGTCACCCGCGATCAGGGTCTCTCCCCGGGCCACTTCCCCGGCAACCTCGCGCGCGATACTCACCGCGGCCCGGTTCACCTCGGCCACCTTGGCCTCCAGGCCGTATTCCCGCAGATGATAGCGATTGGCCCCAAAGCTGTTGGTGGTGAGGATGTCCGCCCCGGCGGCCAGATAGGCCGCATGAACCTCCTTCACCAGCCCTGGCGCGGAGAGGTTGAGACCGTCGAAGCAGGTGTTGATATAGACGCCCTTGCTGTAGAGCATGGTGCCCAT
>JAZDOA010000119.1:0-12229 GCA_043799175.1 Pseudomonadota bacterium
GATGGACGTGAGAATGTTGTCCGTCTCCCATTTCGCCCTGGCAGCCGCTTTCTGGGACTTCTTGACACCGGTGATGGACACATAGGCCGCCAGCAACGATACAGCCAGACCCAACAGCCCTATCACCACGTTGGACGCAAACGAGAACCCGGCCTTATCCTGGATTGCTTTCGATGACCTTTCTATGCCGTTCATCGCTTGGGTCAATTCCTTAACCTGGGCATCGGTGAAGACCGCGACGGCGTCGCACAGAGTCTTGGAGTCTTCATCGAAAGCACTCATGGCAAGATTGCCCGCCTCCGTCCCTTCATCGACGTAAGCCGCGGCCATCTTGGCGCCGTCCTTATAGAACTTCTCGAAGTCCCTCGACAGATCCCCCATTCGGGCGAGGTTCTCCTGGTCGTTTTCCTTCTGATACATAGCAGAAAACTGGCGCACCCCGTCGCGGAACCTGTCGGCGTATTCGGAAGCCTTGGCGTAACCGGCGCTATCGTGAGTGGCGGAGACATCGGTCAGATATTGCTGCACCTGAGTGACGTACAGCTGCATCTTTTCGGCGAGCAGGGAAAATTTCGTAGATTCGTCCCTCGTCAGAACGGCACTGCCGTGCATTTGTTCGGCCGTGCTCTTGTTGTGAGAGGAACTGATGCAGTTGAACAAGGCCGACGAGAACAACAGCCCGCCGATCACCGCAAATAATGCTACCAGCTTCCCCACTCCATCTGTCCACTCGACTCGCATGTCTGCCCCCTAGGCCAGGTTATGATCGATCCAACCAAGAACTACTTCCCTACCGGACGGTCCACCCACGCTGTCCAAAAACCATCCTCGCGGGGTGGCGTCGCTCTCGTTGCGGAGATGGACCCAAAAACCAAGCTGGCCGGTTTGAACCTGTCGATACGTGTGGGCAGCAAAAGCAACAAGCGTGCCACTTGAGATCCTGACAGCCCTTTGATAGAGGGTACTCATCTTCCTGGGCCGTGGGCCTTGCCGGCCCTCCCTGGCCGGCAAGGCAGCCGCCTGGTTGGGGGCACCCAGGCCAGATCAACAGCGCACGAAATCTTTATCGACGCTGTCCGGTGCGGCGAGTGCGGCGGCCTGGGCACCACTCCCCGTCCACGGAAGGGGCGGGGCCGCGCCGTTGCCCTTCCTCGGGCGGCCGGCTTGCCGGCTGGTGACCGCCGGGGGCGTGGCGGCATTAAGCCTGAAGACCGCCATGTTATCTATGAGGAGCGTGGCCTGGGAGTTGAGTTCCTCGGCCGTTGACGCCATCTCCTCGGCGGCCGAGGCGTTCTGCTGGATCACCTGATCCAGCTGCTGAATGGCCTTGGTGACCTGCTCCACGCCCCTGGCCTGCTCGTTGCTGGAGGCATTGATCTCCTGAATCAGCTCCGCGGTCTTCTGCACGCCAGGGATGATATCGGAAATAAGCTTCCCGGCCTGCTCCGCCACGGCAACGCTGTCAGAGGACAGGCTGGTGATCTCCTGGGCCGCCGTCTGGCTGCGCTCGGCGAGCTTGCGCACCTCGGCGGCCACCACCGCGAACCCCTTGCCGTGCTCGCCTGCCCTGGCGGCCTCTATGGCGGCGTTGAGCGCCAGCAGATTGGTCTGGCGGGCAATCTCCTCGATGATGGCAATCTTTTCCGCGATCTGCCTCATTGCCACCACGGCCTCTTCCACCGAACGTCCACCCTCGATGGCCTGACTCGCGGCCTGCTGGGCTATGGCCGCGGTCTGCTTGGCGTTGTCGGCGTTCTGGCTGACCGAGGAGCTCATCTCCTCCATGGAGCTGGAAATCTCCTCGATGCTCGAGGCCTGCTCGGCGGCACCCTGGGAAAGCTGCTCCGAGGTAGAACTGCTGTCCTGGGCCCCCGCGCCGACGTTGTCGGCGGCCGTCCTGGCCCTGCCCACGATGTCTCGTAGACTGACCACCATTCTCTGGAAGGCATTGCCCAGAACGTCCTTGTCGGACTTTGGCTTGACCTGGACGGAGAGATTGCCCGCGGCCACCTCCTCGGCCATCCGGGCCGTCTCCTGGAGGCTCTTGACCATCTCCAGGAAGGCGTTGCCCAAAACGTCCTTCCCGGACCTCGGCTTGACCTCGACCCTAAGATTGCCGGCGGCCACCTCCTCGGCCACGTGGGCGGTCTCGCGGATGCTCGCTACCATCCGCTGCATGGCGCTGAGCAACTGGCCCGTCTCGTCCTTGCTCTGAAAAAACTCGATGTCCAGGGCCATGTCGCCCTCGGCCAGCCTGTCGGCCACGGCCACGCCTTGGGCAAGGGGCCTGGTAATGGCCCGGGCAATACAGCAACCCAACAGTATCGCCACAATGGCCCCCACCACCATGGCACCCACCACCAGCCGCACGGAAGAGGCGGCCTCGGCCTCGGCCTGCGCGCCTTGTTCCTTGACCCTCGTGCGATTCAGGGCCAGGACCTCGCGCAGCAGTTTCTTGGCCTCGGTGTAGGCCTCCTGGTTCACCTCCAGTGATTGCCGGGCCATGGCCTCCCAGTTGTAGTTGCCGTCGCGCTCACCCTGACGGGAGAGACGAACGAACTCCTCGTGCCCCTTCTTCCAGGTCTCCCAGGCCGGGGTGAATTTGTTCCATGCCTCGAGCGCGGCCTGGGAATGGGGTATGGCCTCATATTCCTTCCAGCTTTCCTGGATTCTTTCCCATGCCTTCTGAAGGCGGGTATACTGCGCCTCCCGGCCCCGCCTGTCCAGTTGGGCCATGCCGAGGGCGAACTCCGCGCTCTGCACCGCCGTCTGCCCTTGATCTATGACGTCCAGCGCCATGGTGATGGGCAACCTGCGCTCGATTATGTCGCCCAGCGGCTCTCTGAGATTACTGATGCCCCGGTACCCCGCCAGGCCCACCACCACGGCGATGAGGGTAACGAGGCAGAAAGCGGCGATCAGCTTCTGCCCAATCTTGAAGTTCTTCAGCATGCCCCTTACTCCTTGCGGTTTGATGTGGAGGGCACCGGCTGTCCGTCCGATGGACTGCAACCTTCCGCAAGCGACATGCCAAGACGAGACGTCTCTGAGGCATAAATTACCAGTAAGAACTACTACTTAGGTATATTGCGCCAGTTGGCGCAAAGGCCGGCGCGCCTCAAGTAATGGCTAAGTGTCTGGGAGGAATGTCTTTGCAGCAACAGAAGGGAGCGCGGGCAGCCGGGGTGTCGTAAGGGATAACCCTTATGACCCAATCGCTTCCAGGCACAAGGCTGCCCGCCCCGACAGAAAGGCGGCGGGAAGAAACCGCCCCACGGCGATGGGCAAACCATGCCGTTAGGAACGAAACCCCGAGGAGGGAGCCGTACATAGAAGTATGCCGCACCGATGCGGGAGGAGCGCAACACCGCGGATGGATTGCTTGAGACAGGCTGCTATGCCTCGGCGGCGCTGATGTCTTCGACCTGTTTGTAGATGTCGGAGAGGCACAGGACGCCGATTATCTCCTGGCCATCACTGACGGCCAGGCGGCGGGCATCGAGGCTGTCCATGACGTAGAGGGCCTTCATCAGGGAGGCGTTCTTGTGGACGGTCTCCTCCAGGGGGACCATCATCTCCCCCACCTCCTTTTCCAGGCCCCGCCGGCAAAGCTCGTTGAACAGCCCGCTCCACAGAACCGGCGCTTCGTCCTGCTGGAAGAAGTCTGGCTCCAGCCCGCGCAGTATCTGGCGGGGCGTGAGGAAGCCGACTATCCGCCCATCGTCCACCCTGTCGGTGTCGGTCACCAGCAGACAGTCCACCACGGGGTAGCCACCCTGCTTGAGGGCCGCGATGGCCTCCCTCAGCTTGGTCCTGTACCCTACCTTCGGGTACTCGCTGACCGGATGCATGCAATCCTTGACGCGCTTCTCTTCCGGTTCAATCTTCATGCTCGCCTGCGCTTGGGTTTCAATCCACGCCCCCGTGCGGGAGGCGACCGGCCGTCGCCGGCTGGCGCCAAGGACGGCGGAACCTTCGGCCCCCCCTCGCTTCAGATGTGGAACTCCCGAGGCAAGAAGGGAGGCCGACTGACCTTTGTGGCAGGAGCAGCCTTAATGGGCCGATCCCTTCTTGAAGACGGCCCCCACGCCGAGCCCGGCGGCCAGGGCCACCAGCACGGCAATCGAGCCGTAGAGCCCACCCCTTTCCTTGGCGGTGATGGCGAGCCACTTGCCAAGACCTACCTTACGGGCCACGACTTCGTCCGAGCCGGAGGCCACTAGCGCGCCGTCCTTGAAGACGTAAGCGCTGATGACGTAGCCACCCTCGGCGGCCTTGTCCGGGAAGGCCACGGCCTGTTCGAAGCGACCGTCGGGGCCGAGCTTCACCGCGGCCTCATGCATACTGTAGAGGCCGGCCTTCTCCTTCAGCCTGATGTAGCCCTTGTAGAGCACGTCGGCATCGTCGTCGGAGGGCTCTCCCTTCACGCACTTGGACACCATGAGATGGCGAAGGTTATCGTAGCCGATGTTCAACCGGCCAAGCTCCTCCCCCGCCCCCATGCCCGCCAGGGGGGCCGAGGTGTAAACCTGATACATACTGGGCATGTTGCAGACTTCGAGCTGTTTTATGCCCATCCAGAAGACGGCCACCTTGCCCTTACGGGTGAGGGTGAGGGGCGGGTTATCCTTGGAGGTGACCACAATGGCCACCTGAGAGCCGGCCGGCACCGCCCCGGAGACCACGACGTTCTCCCCGGAATAGGTCATATCCATGTTGATCTGCTTCTTGTTCAGCTCCAGCGGCAGCGGCGTGGCCACCACGGCGGCACCCGCCGAGGCTGCAAACGCGCAGACCAGCGCCAGAGCCACCAAACAGCTGCCTGTTGTCAGGACGCGTTTCATCAGTGGCCTCCCTTGGCGGTAACGTAGTCGATAATATTTCCCGGAGCGCTCAGCAGATCGATCAGCAGCTTGACCATGACCACCAGCACGATGATGGCCAGCAGAATGCGGATCTGCTCGCCCTTGAGCTTCTTGGTCATGCGCACCCCCACCTGGGCGCCGAGCACCGAGCCGCACAGCAGAAGCAGCGCCAGGACGATGTCAACCGTGTGGTTGGTGATGGCCTGCTGCAGAGTGACGTTGGCGGAGGTCAGCACGATCTGGAACAGGTCCGTCCCGATGGCCATGACCGTCGGCATGCCGATGATGTAGATCATGGCCGGGACCATGATGAAGCCACCGCCCACGCCCATGATGGCCGCCAGGAAGCCGACGATCAGGCCTATGCCGAAGGGGAAGAGCAAGGAGGTACGCAGGCCAGAGCTGGCGAATTCGGTCTGAAAAGGAAGCCGGTGGAAAAGGTTGGTCAAACCGGAAGTCGTGGGAACCGCCGCCGTGATGTCCTTGGCCGCGACCGCGCTCTTGGAGCGACGCAGGGCGTTGAGGCTCTCGATGAACATGGCCCCGCCCACCAGGCCGAGGACCAGGACGTAGACCGCCTTGATGGTGAAATCGAAGTTACCCATCTGGCGCAGCACCTTCACCGCCTGCACGCCGACGGTGCCACCGCTCAGGCCGCCCAGAAGAATGACCATGCCCATCTTCATGTCGACGTTGCCCAGGCGGAAATGGCCCAACGCCCCCGAGGAGGAGGCCGCCACGATCTGGTTAGAGTCACTGGCAGCGGCCACTGCGGGAGAAATACCGACCATCATGAGTAAAGGCGTGAGCAGAAAACCTCCCCCAACCCCGAAAAGCCCGGACAGGAAACCAACCAGTCCGCCCATTCCCAGGATCAGGAAGGCGTTAATGCTCACTCCGGCCACGGGTAGAAAGACGTTGAACATTACCCCCCTCCCTTCTGATTCTGTACAAAGTGTCCGGGCGCTTCCCGCGCCCGCTGGCCCTTATGAGAGCAAGGGCGGTGCCAATTGTGCAAAGGGGAACAAGTTCGGTGTAACGTTGCGAAATGTAACGGCATCGCCAGGCCGTCCGCGCGGCGGCGGCCCCGGCCCCCAGTCTGCCACGACATTTTCCGGCACGAACGTGCCGCTGATTCCAGCATTTCCGTGCCGCTTTCCGGCAGCCCCCCCTTGACAACGGCGCCCGGCGGCGAAATACTGCAACTTGCCTGGCGGCACAGAAGTGCCGCCCCAATTCGAGCGCCCGAGGGAAACGTACAGATGCTGAGGGGCCTGGGCGACGTCGTCTCCGAGATGGTGGTGGCCTCCGAGGCCATGAGGTCGATCATGGAACTGATCGACCGGGTGGCCGGCTTCGATGTACCCGTGCTCATTTCCGGCGAAACCGGCACGGGCAAGGAGCTGCTGGCGCGCATCGTACACCAGAAGAGCAGTCGCCACGACAAACCCTTCCTGGCCATCAACTGCGGCACCCTGACCGGCGACCTCTTCGCCGACAAGCTCTTCGGCCACGAACCGGGCTCCTTCACCGGGGCCCTGCGCCAGGTGCGGGGCTGTTTCGAACTGGCCTCGGCCGGCACCCTCTTTCTAGATGAAGTCTCGGAGATTTCCCTCAGCAATCAGGTAGATTTTCTGAGGGTTCTGGAGGACGGCCGCTATCGCCGCATCGGCGGGGAGCGCTTTCTCATAACGGACGTGCGCGTCGTGGCGGCCACGAACAGAGACCTCGCCCTGGAGGTGAAAGAGGGCCGCTTCCGCCGCGACCTATACTACCGCATTCAGGTAATCCCCATCACCGTCCCCCCGTTGCGCCGCCGGCGCGAGGCCATACCGGTACTGGTGGAGCATTTCAGCTCCCAGTTCGCCGAAAAGTATCACAAGCACGAGGTTTCCTTCCATCCCAAGGCCATCGAGCTGCTGGCCAACCACGACTGGCCCGGCAATGTCAGGCAGCTCAAGAACTTCATAGAGAGGATCCTGATAGTCCGCGCCGGCCGCCAGATCACCCCCAAGGATTTCCCACCGGACTTCGAGGCCCTCGACCCGCCCGGGGAGGCCGCTGTCTCCGAACCGGCCGCTTCCTGCCTCCCCAAGAGTCTGGAGGAGATCCGTGTCGAGGCCGAGCGGCGGGCGATCATCGAAGCCCTGACCCGCACGGCCGGTGGCAGGGAAAAGGCAGCCCAACTGCTCAAGATCAGCCCGCGCACCCTGCGGCAGAAGATGCACCGCTACCGGATCCGCTACACCCGGGAACACCAGGCCAAGTGAGGTCTTGCGACCCAGGTGGCATGCGTGGGCGCCGAAATGTGTGGCTTAGTTTGGCCGCTTACGGCAGAATGTTGCCGGTTACTGGGAGGGGGCGCACTCCAGCCCCAGAAAGAAAACGGGCGGAGGGAGTGAAAATGGCTGACTGGCAACGGCGGCCTGTCGTGGCATCATAGTTGCGTAAGGGGCGAGAGATCATGAAGAAGCTCTGGGCCAGACTATTTGGTGGAGGGAAGCCCGACGGCAGCCGCGGGCTCCAGGAAAAGTATGTCAACTTCCGGGAGCTGCTGGCGGCAAACAACGAAGCCCTTCAACTGATTACCGGCATGGCGGAGAAGCTGCAGGGAGACACCCTCTTTGGCATGGGCTACGTCAGGGGCCGCTGCACCGATCTGGCGGTGCAGACATTCAAGATCATCGACCGGCTCGAACACATAATGGGCGCCCCGGACCCCGCCCTCCGCGCCAGCTTCCAGCGCATCAACCTGGCCATACAGGCCGCCCTGAAGGCCCCCCACAGGGAGCGGGAGGATGCCTTTGTCCTGCCCTTCTCACGGATAGAGCCTCGTCACTACGATGACGTCGGCTCCAAAAGCCTCAACCTCGGCCTGATGCACCGCAACTCCGGGGCACGGGTGCCGCCGGGGTTTGCCGTGACCGCCAGGGCCTGGGAGCTGTTCGAGGAGCGTAACCGGCTTCAGGACCGTATCAACAAGGAAAAACTTGGGCTTTCGGAGCATCCCGCAGCCATCGAGGAAGCGGCCCAGGCCATAGTCGAGGTCTTCGAGACGGCCGTCCTGCCCGAGGAAGTCGGCGAGGCCATACTGAGCGCCTATCGCGGTCTGCGCCAGGAGACGGGATGCCCGAAGGTCTCGGTGCGCAGCTCGGCCGTGGGCGAGGACAGCGCCGAGGCATCCTTCGCCGGGCTACATGCCAGCTTCCTGGGCGTGGAAGAAGCGGGGCTTCTTCAGGCCTACCGGCAGGTGCTGGCCAGCAAGTACACCCCACGGGCCATCTTCTACCGGCTTGGCCGCGGCGTCCGCGACGAAGACGTGGCCATGTGCGCCACCTGCATGGCCATGGTGGAGGCAACCAGCAGCGGGGTGGCCTTCAGCATGGACCCCAGCGGGGATTCTTCGGAAGACACCATGGTCATTCACGCCGTGCGGGGGCTGGGCCTGCCGGCCGTGGACGGCACGGCATCCCCGGAGTTCCACCGCCTGGACCGCAACACCCTGGCCTTGCGCGATACGAGGCCGGGAGCGCAGGATACCAAGCTCACGCTCAACCCCGATGGGGAAGGCGTGGTCAACCTGCCCATTGGCCCTGAAGAGGCGGCCCTCCCCTACATAAGCGAAGCCCAGGCCCGCGACATAGCCCGTCTGGCCCTGGATCTGGAAAAACACTACCACGAGCCGCAGGACGTGGAATGGGCCATAGACCGCTCCGGGATTCTCTTCCTTCTCCAGACCCGGCCCCAGCGCATGCCGAGCTGGCGGCAGCGGGTCACCGCCGGACCCGACCAGGACCTGTCGGGCTTCAAGCTGCTCCTTCCGCAGGCCGAGGTGGCCTCTCGGGGCATCGCCTCCGGGCCTGTCTGCCACGTGCGGGAAGATGACCTGGAATCCGTCCCCAAGGGGGCGGTGATGGTCGTCCAAAACACCTCGCCCGCTCTGGTGGCCGCCCTGGGGCGGGCGGCCGCGATAGTGGCCGACCGGGGAGGATCCACGGGGCACCTGGCCATCATCGCCAGGGAGTTCGGCGTGCCGGCGCTGGTCAATGCCCGCACGGCCACCACCGCCATACCCGAGGGAGTGGTGGTCACGGTGGACGCGCTCCGAGGACGCGTATTCGAGGGCCGGGTGGAGCCGCTGCTGGGCCTGGCCCTTCGGCCCCCCTCGCAAGGAGTGCCCCGCCTGAGCCAGGTATATCGCACCCTGGAAGACGTGATGCGGCACATCGCCCCTCTTCACCTCACCAACCCCAGCCACCGCTCCTTTCGCGCCGTCAACTGCACTACCGTTCACGACATCACCCGCTTCGCCCACGAGTCGGCCATCAACGCCATGTTCGCCCTGACCGACGCCTGGTCCGAAGAGTCCGGCGCCGTCAAGCGCCTGAAGGTGGGCGTGCCACTGGATCTGTGCCTCATAGACCTGGGCGGCGGGCTGGTGCCCGACACCGGCCAGTGGGTGAGGCCCGAGCAGGTGATCTCCTCGCCCCTGCGCGCCCTGCTGGCGGGCATGACCACTCCGGGGGTGCGCTGGGCCGGCCACATCAATATAGACCTCAAGGGCCTCATCTCCGTCTTCGCCAACACGGTCTTTGACCCCGCCAAGGGAGAAGGGCCTCTGGGGGGCCGCTCCTACGCCATCGTGACGGCCAATTACGTTAATTTTTCCTCCCGTTTGGGCTATCATTTCACCGTGGTGGACGCCTACTGCTCCAGCGAGCGCAACGACAATTACGTCACCCTGAGGTTCAAGGGCGGCGCCGCCGATCTGGAGAGGCGCACCCGGCGCGCGGCCTTCATCGGACGGGTGTTGCAGTCGCTCGGCTTCTGGGTCTCTCACAAGCTCGATCTGGTCAACGCCAGGGTGAAGAAGCTCGATTCCGGGGAGATAGAAGAAAAGCTGAACATGGTGGGCCGCCTGCTGGGATGCGCCCGCCAACTGGACGTGACCATGGTCAGCGATGCCACGGTGGACCACTACGTCAATGAGTTCCTGCGCGGAAACTACTCCTTCGCGCGCACCGAAACCGGCTCATGACCCCGGAGCGCGGCCACATGGCAACTTATTACCGGGCGCTGAAGAGTCGCATAATAGTCGTCACGGTGCTGGTGGCCCTCATACCCCTGCCGCTGGTGACCGGCAGTTTTATCAAATATTACAAGACCTATATCCGCGGCGCCGTGGTGAAGGAGCTGGCCACCCTGGCCAGCAACCGCAAAGAGGCCATCGAAATCTTTCTGCGCGAGAGGATAACCCTGCTGCGGGCGCTGGCCTACAGCCACTCCCAAAACACCCTCATCGCCCCCTCCGAGCTGGCCCGTATCCACGCCGTGCTCAGGTCTCAGGCCGCCGGGCTGGTTGACCTTGGCGTCATCGACAGCCAGGGCAGGCACGTGGCCTATACAGGCCCCTACGACCTGCTGGGCAGGAACTACAGCCAGACCACCTGGTTCCGCGAGGCGGTGGAGAAAGGGATTTACGTAAGCGACACCTTCCTCGGCTACCGCCAGGTGCCCCACATGGTAATCGCGGTCAAGCGGGAGGAAGGCCACGGGTATTGGATCCTCAGAGCCACCGTGGACGCCGCTACCTTCCATCAGCTGGTGCGTAGCGCCCAGATAGGCCGCGGGGGCGACGCCTTCGTCATAAACCGCGCCTGGGACTTTCAGGTCCCGCCCCGCTTTCCGGAGCGGACCCTCCGCGAAGAGAGGCTGCTGCACACGAAGCTCACCACGTCCACGGTCACCCAACTGGACGTCGGCAACAAGAAGATCTTTCAGGCAACCACCTGGCTCAACAACGGCCGGTGGCTGCTGGTGGTCCGGGAAGACAGCTCGGCGGAGTTCTTCTCCCTGGAGAGCGCCAAGCGCATCGCGGTGGCCGCATTCGTGCTGGGGGTGCTGGTGATTTCGGCGACGGTGGTCCTGCTGACCAACAAGCTGGTGTCCCAGCTTCAGAGACACGAGGCGGAAAAAGAGATGCTCAGCGAGCAGCTGGCGCAGACCAGCAAGCTGGCCTCGCTGGGAAAGTTCGCGGCCGGCGTGGCTCACGAAATCAATAACCCCCTGGCCATAATCAACGAATCGGCGGGCTGGATGAAGGAACTGCTGGACATGAACAAGCCCGCCGCCGAAGAGCGCCAGGAACTGAGCAGTTGTATCGATGACGTCAAGTCCGAGGTGCGCCGCTGCAAGGAGATAACCCAACGCCTGCTGGGATTCGCCCGCACCTATGAATCCAGGCTCGGCCCCACGGACGTGAACGCCGTGCTGAAGGAGGTCATCGAGTTCCTCTACAAGGCGGCCATGGTGCGGAACATCAGCCTCCAGCACCACCTCCAGAACGGCCTCCCCCCCATCGTCAGCGACATCTCCCAGCTGCAGCAGGTCTTCCTCAACATACTCGACAACGCGCTCTATGCCGTCTCCGAAAAAAAAGGCCATGGCAACATCATGGTGACCAGCCACAAGGAGGCGGACGGGGTTCGGGTCACCATCTCCGACGACGGCCTGGGAGTTCCCCCGGAGGCCCGCGACAAGCTCTTCGATCCCTTCTTCACCACCAAACCGGTGGGCAAGGGCACGGGGCTGGGGCTGTCGATCTGCTATGGTATCGTCACCAAGCTGGGAGGCCGGCTGTGGGCGGAACATCCCCCCGCGGGCGGTACCATTTTCCACATTCATCTTCCGGCCGAGCCGAAGTCGAAAGGAGGTAACGGGGCATGAAGGCAAGGGTGCTCATCGTCGATGACGAGACAAAATTCGTGGACTACCTTCGCAAGCGGATGGAAAACCGCGGCCTGACCGTCTCCGTGGCCTCAAACGGAGAAGAGGCCCTCCAGACACTGTCAGAACAGGCACAAGACGTGGTGGTGCTGGACGTTCTGATGCCGGGCATGGACGGCATAGCCACCCTGCGGGAGATAAAGAAACGAGACGCGCTGGTCGAGGTCATCATGCTCACGGGTCACGCCTCGGTGGAGTCCGCCATAGACGGCATGAAGCTGGGCGCCTACGATTATCTCATGAAGCCCTGCGAAATCGACGACCTGGTGGACAAGATCCGCAAGGCGTTCGCCCGCAAGACCGAACACGAGGAACGCATCCAGCAGGCGCGCATCAAGGAACTGAGCACCCGCCGCGGGCTATGACGGGGTGGGTGGCAGGGCCACCTGCCAGTTGGCGAGGGGGTGTGGGCTGAAAGTGCGGCCCAGGGCGCGAGCCGCGCCAGGCGGACTCCGCTGAGAAAGGGGCGGTATACGTTGTGGCCCCGTTGCCAACCAGGCTGTGTCACAACTCACATTCGGGTATACCACTACATATTGTGGGTAGTGAGCCAATAAACCATATTGTGGCACAGCCTG
>JAZDOA010000133.1:0-2144 GCA_043799175.1 Pseudomonadota bacterium
GGGGCCGGCCGGCTTGGCAGGCTGCACCGGGACCACGCTTGGCGGGGCCGGCCGGACCACCGGGGTCTCGCCGGTCTTCGGGGCGGGCGGCGCGGCCGGCGCGGCCGGTGGCTTCGTCGGGGCCACGGCGGCCGGCGGTCCCACCGCCGCAGGACCCGCCTGGAGTACCTCGGGCCGCTTGGGGCACCCCGCGAGGACCAGCGACCCAATCAGCACGCCCATGACAAACAAGAGGTTCATGCTGGAGCGAACTCGCATCAGACGCCTCCTCCTGTTAACCTAAATTTGAGAAAATCTGCCTCTCGAAAAAAACTCGTTCATGCTCAGGCTGCTCAAAAAGGTCCAGATGCAAGGCGGCGCGCCGAAGGCCGAGCGAGGCGTACTGGAGGTACGCCGCAGTGAGTGGCGAGGTGGGCCAACGCCGCAGATGGGCCTTTTTCAGCAGCCTGCTACTGGATCGGCTGGACCCGCACCTGCTCGCCCCACCACGCGCAGGTCTGCGATGGCAGGCATCGGTCTGCCTTGGACACGTCCACATCCCGCTTCGTCGTTGACTCGGGCGTGCCCCGGTTCACCGAGTAGCCCAGGTGCGTCCAGGTCGCGAAGTGGGCGCCGTTCTTCTGCGTCTCTTCCAGAGCATTCTGCGTTCGGACAGAGCAGGCCGCCCCGATCGCCAGCAGTCCCACCAGCAGGGCCCCCAATATGACTTTCCGCATGGTCTCTTCCTCCTTGTCCGATGCTTCGTTGTACTGGTGCCCCCCGCCCCGCGCCGAGACGCCGGTGGACGGGTTAAAGGAAGGCAGCCTGGCTGCATTCCTCAACGCACCTGGTAGCCGCGCCCTTCCAGGCAAACCGCGTAGGCCTTGTCGTACTGAGCGCGGCCGGCTTGCGCCTGCGCCTGGGCTTGCTGCTGGGCCTGGGCGGCCTGCTGGTTCCGGCCGGCCTGGCGCATCGCGCCCCCCGCAGCCCCGACGCCGGCCCCGATCGCCGCGCCCTTCCCGGCATCACCGGCGATGGCGCCCCCGATAGCCCCAAGGGCTGCGCCGCGCGCCGCACCGCGCACGGCCCCCCCTTGCCGCGGTGGCGGCGCCCCGGCGGCCTGCTGCGGCTGCGTCGGGTCGACGCCCGTCTGGCCCTTGGCCCACTTGTGGCACTCGAACTGATCCTTCTCGAACTGCTCCTGGGTCTGGCCCTTCTTCGGGTAAGCGAAGACCTCCGCCCATGCCTGGCCGCCGGCCAGGCATATGGTCAACGCCAGGATCACTGTGGCACTCCGTTGGTATCGCATGCGGACTCCTTCTCTATTCTTCTCGGCCCATCCCACCGGGCATCCGTGTTGGGCTCTGGTCGGGGGGTCCGAGCCGTCGGTGCTCGCCTCCCGGCCTCCTCTCTCAACTCCCCGCGCTCGGCACTCGGCGCTACATGCGCGGCTCTCGTCCCCCCATACCCCCCAACCCCTAGTCCCTGACCCCTGCCCCCTAACCCCCGTCTTACCGCGCCAGCGGAATTTGCTCCGCCATCTCGGCCAGGATCAGGATGTCAAATTTGTTCTCGAGCTGGTAGAACCGGGCGACCTTCCGGGCGGGGAGCACCTTCTTGAATTTTGGCAGGTACTTCGCCTTGAGGCGCGCCCGGACTTGCTCGATGCTCACGAACTCGGTGAGAAGCTTGTCCGCCACCGGATCCGTGAGATTGTCGTAACTGTCCGCGTAGCCGACGATGAGGTTGACGATCCGGTCGCCGACCTTGACGGCTTCCAGCCGGTAGTCCCGGTAGAGGGGCCAGAACCCCTGCATCTCCTCGGGGGTGAGATCCATCGCCTGGGTGACGAGGGCTTGCCGGGCGCTGGTGATGTCCGCCCGGGTGAACTGGATCGCCTCCAAGGCCTCCGCCTCGGCCGTATCCGGTGGAGGGGCCGCCGGCTGCTGCGCAAGCGCAACCTGGCCCGTGAGGCCAAGCAGGAGCAGTCCGACCCCGACGACTACACGACTTTTCCACATTCTCATCGGCTTCTCCTCCATGAGTGTCTCCGTCATCCCAGGCGTGGCGGACGCTGTCCGCCGCACCCAATCACTTCTCGATCTTCGTGATCTTCGACCCTTGCAGGCCGAGGCCCGCCATGAGGCCCTGCTGGCTGAAGATGA
>JAZDOA010000137.1:0-4511 GCA_043799175.1 Pseudomonadota bacterium
TATGGAATGAAATGCAACAAAGAAATTTGATTAAACCAAGTGCTCAAAAATAATGAATGACGACCAACAAATAGGAAATCTGGCTAACAATGCGCTGATGCTGACAATGGGGCTGTAGCGTCTCGGGCAGAATACGTCTTCCCCGCCTAACTGTCCCAAGTTAACGTTGGGATTCCTTTCGTAAAGACCGCAGAATAAATCGAGCCATAAAGCGCCGCGGTTTCATTCCGGGCGGCGTTGAATTTCTGAAAGAATGCAGGGACGATCAAGGGGTTAAAAAGCAACCCCCAAGCGGAGGTTCCCATGATCCCCCCTGCTGCTCCAGTTTGCCTCACCAGGCCATACTCTGCCAAGCAAAATCAGAAGGGCGGCACCTTGATCGCCGAAGGCGTGCTGGAGCGCGAAGAGCACCGACGCAGGCTCTGTGACCCGGACGGGTACCGTCCGGCATGCTGCCCGACTTGCAGGTGCCCGAAGCTGCACGCGCATGATTTCCGGGAGCGCCGAGAACGCGGCGACCCGGAGAGGGCGGCCGAGATAGTCCGGCGATATCTGTGCGCGGGCTGTGATGCGGTCTGGATGGTGCTTCCGGCTTTTCTGGCCCGCCATCTTCATCGGAGTTGGGAGATCGTCCAGTCCGCCATGGCCCAGGACGGAATTTTGGAGGCTTCTGGCAGCGAGGGAAGAGTCCGGATACCGGCTTCCACGCGCAGGCGCTGGCTCGCTCGGCTTTTCTCCAGCGCCCAAGTATTGCTCCATCTTCTGGCCGACGTGGGCGCTCAGGTCAGCGGCGTAATACAGCAGCTTCCAGGTGAATGCCGCCGGTTGGACCTGGTCCAGGCGCTGGTGCGCAACGGGTGGCTTCAGGCTCGATACCAACTGGCGGAGCTTGCCGGCTGGGTCCAACGGATCGTGCCCGGCGTGCGTTTCATGTAATTCACGGGAACCGGCCGTGCAGGGGCGGCCTGGAAAGGAGAGAAAGATGATCCCACCAAGTTTGGTTTTTTACCGGCGGTAACCTTCTTCCTGGTCCTGCCCAGGACCGGAAAGGAGGTCAGTCATGACCGAAGAAGAAAAGACACGCATCGCTTTATGGCGGATGGGTGTGCTCGGGCCGTTGGTCAGCGCCCGGCTTGAGCGTGGCGACCGCGGAAAGCTGTTTGCCGAGGCGGCTGGTCGCACCTACGAGGACCAAGACGGAGAAAGGGTCAATCTATCTGCAAGTACGGTGGAGACCTGGTACTACCGGTGGCGGCAAGGGGGGTTCGAGGCCCTCAAGCCCAAGAGCCGCTCCGACCTCGGGTACTCGCGCGCGATCCCGCCCGAGATCGCCAAGACGATTATGGATCTCAAGCGGGAGAATCCCCGGCGCTCCATCCGGCGGATCATCCGGATGATGGAACGGGAGGGCCTAATCCGGGTGGGCCAGGTTTCCAAGAGCTCCGTCCACCGTCTGCTCAAAACGTATGACCTCTCGGCCCGGAGCGCCGGGCGCTACGAAACCGAGCGCCGGGCCTTCCGGCCGGCCCAGGCCGGGGACCTCTGGATGGGCGACGTAATGCACGGCCCCTTGGTCCTCGCCCCGGACAACCGGGTGCACAAGTCCTATCTGCATCTCTTTCTGGACTCGGCCGTACGGTTCCTCCCGGGCGCGGCTTTTCGTTTGGGTGAGACCTCGGTGGATCACGAGGCCGTACTCAAGCAGGCTCTCCTCAAGCACGGACTGCCCCGCATCTTGTATCTCGACCGTGGTCCGGCCCAGATTTCAGAATCACTCCGGGTCATCTGCGCCGAGCTGGGCATAAGGCTTTTGCACACCCGGCCTTATGACCCCCAGGCAAAGGGGGCCGTGGAGAGAATTATAAGGACCATACGCGAGGAGGTGGAAAGCGAGTTGCCGGCGCAACCTTTGCCCCTCGAAGAGGTAAACAGCATCCTGTGGTCCTGGGTTTCGGCCGAGTATCATCGCCGGGTGCATTCGGCCACCAAGCGGGCGCCTCTCGAACACTGGCTGGAGCAGGCGGAAAAACTTAAACCCGCGCCCCGGCCGGACGAGCTGGACAAAATCTTTCTGCACCGGGCGCGCCGCAAGATCCGCCAGGACTCCACCGTACGCTTCGGTGGAAAACTGCTGGAGGTCCGACCGGAACTGTCCGGGCAAGAAGTGGAACTCCGCTTTGACCCCGAGGCCCCGGACCGGCTTCCCCAAGTTTTTATAGAGCGCCAGTTTTACTGCGATACCGCCATCCTCGACTTGGTGCGCAACAGCATAAGAAGCCGGCATCACCTCAAGCGGGCCGAGACCAAACCTGTCCGCACCGGAATTGACCCGCTGAAGCAAATACAGGACGAGCACCATCGCCGCATCCGTCCTCCAAAACCTTCATTGAAAGGAGAAAAGTAAAATGTACCGACAGCGTTTCAACCTTACCGGCCAAGTCTTTCCGCAGGACGTCCAGGGAGCAAACTTCTTCGAGACGCCGGGGTATAAAAAGCTCGACCGGCGCTTCAAGCTTCTGGCCCAGCAGCCCGGCCTGGGGGTGCTTACCGCTGACGCCGGGGTGGGCAAGACCGCGGCCATCCGCAACCTCTGCGCGGCATTGCCCAAACCTGACTATAAGGTCACCTATCTCTGCGACACGGCCATAAGCCCCCTGGAGTTTTATCGTCTGCTGGCCATGGAACTGGGCCTTGACCCGGCCTATCGGCGGGGCCAGCTCTGGCGTGATCTCAAACAAGCCCTGCTGCACTTGGTGGACGAGCAGAATATCCAACCCCTGTTGGTCATCGACGAGGCGCAGCACCTCTCCGACCGTTTCCTGGCCGACTTGTCCAGCTTCCTCAATTTCGCCCAGGACAGCCGCAACGTGCTCACCCTCTGGCTGGTCGGCCAGCCGCCGCTGCGTGCCGTGCTCCGCATGAAACAGCATGAAGCGCTTTCTTCCCGGGTCTGCGCCAGCATCTACCTGGAACCGCTCGACGACCATAAAATCTTTGAGAAGTTTCTCTCCCACGGACTCAAGTCGGCCGGCGCCAATTCCAAACTCTTCGCCGACACCGCCGTGGAGTTATTGTTTCGCGCCAGCCATGGCATACCCCGGCGGGTATCCCACCTGGTGCGGGAAGCGCTCCTGCTGGCCCATGAGCAAGATAAAAACTTCGTGGATGATGCGATCCTGGAGGCCATCCTGGACGAAGAGAAACTGCCATGAACGCACAGCAACCGAACCCGTTACCCGTGCTCAAGGCCGCCCAACTGGCCCAGAGTGAACCGCAAACCCAATGGCTGCTCGACAAGCTCTGGGCCTACTCGGCGGTCGGCATCGTGGGCGGACCTCCCAAGTCCTGCAAGACCTGGCTGGCCCTGGACATGGCGGTGAGCCTCGCCTCGGGCACCCCTTGCCTCGGCCTTTTCCCGCCGCGGCGGCCGGGCCGGGTGCTCCTTTACGCCGCCGAGGATTCCCAGGCCATCCTTAAACAACGCCTCGCGGCCATCTGCAACCACCGGCAACTCGCTCTGGCCGACTTGGAGATCTTCGTGATCACCGCCGACCACTTGCGGCTCGATCTGCTCTCCGACCAAAAGAGCCTCACCCGGACCGTCGAAAACTTGAAACCCGACCTCCTGCTCCTCGATCCCTTGGTCCGGCTCCACCGCATCAACGAGAATGACGCAGGCGAGGTCTCGGGCCTGTTGGATTACTTGAGAACGCTACAGCGGCAGTGCCAGGTCGCCATCACCCTGGTCCATCACACCCGGAAGAACAACTCTTCCGGCCCGCCGGGCCAGACGCTGCGCGGCTCCTCGGATTTGCACGCCTGGTCCGACTGCAGCCTGTACCTGCGCCGCCGGAAGAATCAATTCCTCCTGGTCGCCGAGCATCGGGCATCCCAGAGTCCTCCCGCGGTGGAACTCAGCCTGGTGGACGGACCTCATCCCCACCTTGAAGTCGTGGCGGGCGAACCCGACTTCTCCGGCGACCTGGGCGAAGACATCCTGCACTTGCTGAAACAGGCCCAAGCACCGGTCACCAGGACCGCCATGAGAGAGCAACTCAAGACCCGCAATGAACGTTTGGGTAAGGCACTCCTACATCTCGAACAATGCCGTCTGGTGGAACATTCTGCTGAAGGGTGGCGTATCGCGGTTTCCGGTCACGTCGCCTGACCGTTCCCGTTCCCTCTATAAGAGATCGTCGGGAACGGAACGCCGCGGCTATTTCCCCCAATATAGCTCCGAGGACCGTGCAGGCTCTGCATGCACGGCCGCAGGAGCCGCCAAGCCGGCGCAGAAGTCGGTCCATGCCCGAGGTATCCCTCGGCGCGGCAGCTTCCTCATGCATCGAGAGATCGTTATGCGCTATTCTCTGCTTGAATTATGCCTACGAGGATTCGGGACATATGGCCGTAATCAAACCGGGGTGACACAACGATATTATGCTTGGCGTCGGTATAAAAGAGGCATACCCAGCCAATGCACCCGCTGATACAGGCTTGCAGCTTCTCTTGGG
>JAZDOA010000146.1:0-8196 GCA_043799175.1 Pseudomonadota bacterium
TGGAGGGCATCAACAGCCTCGTTCAGGCAGCGAAAGCCAAGGCTCGCGGGTACCGCTCGACCCGCAACCTCAAGGCGATCATCTACCTCATCGCCGGAAAGCTGGATCTGGCATTACCCACATGAAACAGCGAGGAACCATGCTAACCTCCTCTGCATTTCTGCGCTTTATGTATGCATCCAGTTTTTTCCAGAAGCGCCCAAAAAGCGGGTTCGGAGGATGTACCTTAGCAGATATTTCGCATATATCGGTCAGATCTGCAACGCGCACAGCGAATGCGCGTAAATCAGTAATGGGATCGATATCGCATTCAGCAAAAAAATTTTCGTATTTAGCTTCTACGACATTCTTAAATATTCGCTGAAATGACTTTCTCTCGATGACATTCCAGACGTGAAGATAGGCAATTCCGGAAAACGTGGGAAGGTAGACAAAGGGACTACTTGCTATTAAGAGATTTGGTGCTGGCGCATCAACCTGCGATCTATTTTTAGAATCTACGATGGTAATATGACCGTCCTGCGAGTATTTTGCAAGTTTTCCGAAGATGAAGTGGTGTTGTCCAACATCTCCTTCTTCCGCATCTGTTATTGTCCATCTGTAATCATCAACTCCGACTATGGCTGATCTGCATATGGCCTCAGTCAAGTTTTCGACATCCAGTATACCGCGCTTCGCTACCCGCCCGATGTAGTATCTGCCACGCATCCCATTTCCCCCGATACAATAGCCACGAACATGATTGCGCCCTGCTGTGATCTTAGCCGTGCCCCCGTGCAGGCACCTGAAAGCGAGCCAGGCTAGACCGCCATGCCGAGGCAAACAAAGGCAGGCAACAGCCAGCGCCAAAGCCGCATCCCCTTACCAACTCGGCCACACCGGCGCCGCCACAAGGCCACGGCGCGCCAGCCGCACCCTCATCCCACCAGTAAGCTTCTTCCTCTTGCCAGGTGCCCCCAACCTTCGCCGTTAGCCCGCGCCGCCCGAACTGGACAGACCCCCCCTGCCCCGCGCGGAAAGAGCCTTAGGTGTCCGTTGCGGGCACCCACAGGCACAGGCCGAGGGGCCGCCTGCTCTTTATTGCAGGCGGCGTGCACTTACCAAACGGCGGAAGCCTCAAGTGCACGACCTCGGCATGTGCCGTCGTGGGTGCAACGGCACCTACATCTCCGGAGCGCTGGGGCATAGCCAAGCCGGCGGCGACTGAGCCGGCACCCATGCTGTTGTTACCAGCAAGGCTTCCGCCGCATTAAAGCGGCGCCACGGAGGCCCTTTGGTCTTGTCGTTGTAGTCGTTGTAGTCGTTGTAGTTGCTACCGGGATCCCCCGCCGCCTTCTGGCGGCGCCACCGAGGCCCGTCTATGCGTCCTTTTATTGTCTTGGGAATGCCCCCGGCGTACACCGCCAGCCACCGAGGCTATCGGCATCCGCAGTCACTTCGTTACCCGAATATGTTAGGCCGCCGCTACATCCGCCAGGCCGTATTCCGGCAGCCTCACCCCACGCCTTACGGACCGGCGGGTGACCTCGGGCTCGAAGAGATCCCAGGCCGCGGGGGTGGCGAGCAGCTCGCGCAGGAAGGTGTTGTTCAGGGCGTGGCCGGACTTATCGGCAATGAAGTGGCCGATGACGGGCCTGCCCAGCAGGGCGGCGTCACCGACAAGGTCGAGGATCTTGTGGCGGACGAACTCGTCGCGATAGCGCAGGCCGTCTTCATTGAGGATGCGGAAGCGGTCCACCACGACGGCGTTATCGAGCGAGCCGCCCAGGGCGAAGCCGCGCTTCTGCATGGCCTCGACCTCGTGGAGGAAGCCGAAGGTTCTGGCCCGGCTGATCTCGCGCTCAAAGACGGAGTCGGAAAACGACAGGCTGTAGTGCTGCTCGCGGAGCAGCGGATGGTCAAAATCTATGCTGCAGCTTATCTTGAACTCGCGGGCGGGGTAAATGGCCAGGCTCTTGTCCCCCTCGCGCAAGGCCAGAGGCTTGCGGATTACGATGAAACGCTTGGCGGCGTGCTGGACGCGCGTCCCCACGCTTTTGAGGAGGAAAATAAACGGGGCGGCCGAACCGTCCATGATGGGGATTTCGGCGCCGTCGACGTCTATCTGGGCATTGTCTATGCCCATGCCGGCCAGGGCGGCCATGAGGTGCTCCACGGTGGAGACACGGGCGCCGTCGCGGCCGATGGTGGTGGCCAGGCGGGTATCCACGACGTTCTCCACGGCGGCCCTGATTTCGGGGCGGCCGGGGAGATCGGCCCGGACGAAGACAATGCCGGTACTGGGCGACGCCGGCTTGATGGTCAAGGTGATCCTCTTGCCGCTATGCAGCCCTATACCGACACAGCTTACCGGTTGCGCCACCGTGCGTTGATAGAAAGACACCGAAAGACTCCTCCTTGCGTCAAACGGGGCAGAGCAACAGACATGCCACGAGGCTTACTACTGCTTGAGCCGCTCGGCCGGCGCCTTGCGGCCTGGCCGCTATTCGCACTCTTCATCAAATAAGTCAATGGGAAAGCATCCGCTAACCACGCGCGGCCACCCCGGCGCCCCGCCAGAGGCACGACACCCCCAACGAAGGGGATTGTGGCAGACAGCACACACCCCTCACCGCGGCACGTGCGCTTTTCAACACAACCAGCCGCCCGAGCCCGCTCAGCGCCCCGAGAGCAGTTTGTGAAGAAACGAGCGCATGTGGTCCCGCCGGGATTCATCCAGCCCCACGAACTCCAGCCCGCTGCCGGCGTCATTGGCCCAGACGACCTTGGCCTGGAAGGGCTCCAGCAGGACGTCGAGGCGGCCTCCCAGCCTGGCGCCATCGAAGCGTATTTCCATGGTGTCTCCGGGCTTGAAGGCCACGCCGCGGACGCCCGTCTGGGGCTTCACCTTGAGGCCACCCAGGGTCATGTTTTCGATCTGCGCCATTCCCTTGCCCCGCCCGGTCACGAACTCCAGCGGCAAGCTGGCGGCCAGCCTGGCGTGACGGCGCCGGTCGCTGTCGGCCTCCAGGCCGTCAGCCCAACCGTGCCCCATGCCCTCCAGTATCTTTTCCTTCTTAGGAAACTTGCTTCGCGTAAGGTATATGGCGCACCTGCCGCAGGGTCCGGTGCACTTGGTCTCGATCTTTTCGCGGGTCTTCCAGCACTGCTCATATGGGTTTTGATGCGCCGCGCATTCTTCCTTCCGCTTGCAGTCGAATACGTTCCAACATGCCGCCATGTTGAGGAGCTGCCTCAGGCAGGCCAGCGTAAACCCCTTCGTGTGAATCAGGTAGTTTATGCGTTTGATCTGGTCTATGTCGAAGTCGCTGTAGAGTCGGTTGTTGGTGCGTGGCTCCCGATCGGGCTTGATGAAACCTTCCTTTTCATACTCGCGTATCCGTTTCTGCGATAGGTTGACCTTCTTGGAAACTTCATTGATCATGAACATCCGGCTCACCCCTTGTTCAGAACATCCGCCTCAACTTGGTCAGTTTCCCTGAATTGCAGACGAATTCAAGGACTGGGCAACATTCACATCCCACTCGAATTGCGCGTTTCCAAGCACGGAGGCCAGCACGAGGGACACGCGGCCGCCACTGAATGCGCGGGCCTGCTCGCCTTCCGGACAAAAGACAAATTCATAGGCCTCGCTCCACTGCCCCAGGGGGAAGAACCCCGCGACCTCCGTGCGGTCTTCCAGATGCCGCTTGCTCATGGGGGCGAGGTGCTCCCCGCGGTCGTTCTGGAGGAAGACCCGCCACACGGAGTCTGGCTTGGCGAAGTCGTTCCAGCGCCTATCCCCCGTGGAGGCCACCAGAACGACTCTCATCTCCCGCCCGGCCATCTCCCTGGCCTCGGCCAATTGCCGGGAGAGTTCCTCGGGCTGAATGCGGTAGACCTCGGCATGGCGACGTAGATACGCCTCCTGGAACCGAGCCGAGCGATAGGTGGCCTGGGCGTCCAGCACCAGACTCAGATCCCGGGAGAGATTGCCCCGGCGCGTCCACTCCTGCCAGGCGCACTGGTACGGCCCGTCGGCCTGGCCCAAAACCAGTCTGTCCGCCCCTTTTGCCAGCCCGCACCCCCCCAGGGCGAGCAGCATGATGCCCAAGGCGGCGGCCGGCAACCTACGCGTCTTTAGCTTCACTCTCGTGGCCTCCACTCTCCTGGCCTCCACCCTTCCGCCAAGACAGAAAGTCCTGCTTCGTGAACAGGGCGCGGAAGGGATACCGCTTGCTCACTTCCTCCGCGCCGCCCTCCTGCCTGTCCACCAACGCCACCACGCCCACCACCTTCAGCCCCCGGGCCTCACAGCGCTCGGCCGCCCGCAGGACACTGCCCCCGGTGGTAATCACGTCTTCCAGCAGGGCCACCCCGGCCCCCGCGGGAAGAGAAGCGGCCCCCTCCAGCCAGGCCCCGGTGCCGTGGCCCTTGGGTTCCTTGCGCACGATGAAGGCATCCAGCGGCCTGCCCACTTGCCAGCTCTCCGCGGCCACGGCTGTCACCAGTGGATCCGCTCCCAGGGTGAGTCCACCCACGGCCGCCACCGCCTCGGGCAACCGGCCGACTTCATCCAGCAGGAGCCGCCCGCACAACCACGCGCCCTCGGCGGTGAGCGTGGTCTGCTTGCCGTCTATGTAGAAGTCGCTCTTGCGCCCGGAGGAAAGCGTCACCTCGCGGCGCTGATACGACCTTTCAGCCAGAAGGTCCAACAGCCTGCCGCGTTCGGCGTCGGTCTGGCCGAAAAAAACCCGCGTCATGATGGTGCCGACGTGTTTCAGGTAGTAAGCCAGGTCGAACAGACCCTCCAGTTCTGCCTCCTCAAGGCTCTCCCTCACCACCGGATCGGCCCGGAGGAGGTCCTTAAAATCCCCCTCCCCCCGCCAGGCCTTCATGGCACTCTTCTGCACGACCTCGTAGGCCCGCTCCCGCGCCATGCCCTTCTCCACCAGGGCCAGCATGACCCGGGGAGAGAAGATCAGGCCACGGGTGAGCTGGAGGTTTTTGGCCATCTGTTGAGGATAGACCAGCAGGTTGCGAATCAGCCCGGTGAGGTTCTCCGCCAAAATGGGATTGCGCTTGTGCGGCATGGCCGAGGAGCCCTTCTGGCCGGGGGCGAAATACTCCTCGACCTCCAGAACCTCGGTGCGGTGCAGGTGCCGGATCTCGATTGCAATGCGCTCGATGGAAGAAGCCAGCAGCGCCAGCGAGGTAAAGAACTCGGCGTGGCGGTCCCGCTGGATGACCTGGGTGGAAACGCCCTCGGGCTTCAGGCCCAGCCTGGCCAGGACGAAGGCCTCGACCTCAGGCGGCACGTCGGCATAGGTGCCCACCGCCCCCGAAAGCTTGCCCACGCTGATGGCCCGGCGTGCCCGCCGGATGCGCTCCGCCGCCCGCCCCATTTCCTCGTACCAGAGGGCGAGTTTGAGGCCGAAGGTTACAGGTTCGGCGTGTATCCCGTGGGAGCGGCCGATCATCGGGGTGGCGCGCAGCTCCCAGGAGCGCTCCTTTAGGACCGACCGCAACTCTTCGATATCGGCCAGAATCAGGTCCGCCGCCTCCCGCAACTGCAGAGCGAAGCCCGTGTCCAGAACATCGGAGGAGGTCAGCCCCAGGTGAATATAGCGACCTTCCTCTCCCACATTTTCAGCCACATTGGTGAGAAAGGCTATGACGTCGTGGCGGGTGGTTTCTTCTATCTCAGCCGTGCGGGCCACGCTGAAAGAGGCCCGCTCCCGGATGGCCCGGGCCGCCTCCTGGGGGATGACCCCCAACTGAGCATAGGCCTCGCAGGCCAATACTTCGACATCCAACCATTTCCGTAGCTTGTTTTCCTGGGCCCAGATGGCGGCCATTTGGGTGCGGCTGTATCGGGGTATCATGGCAAGCAGATCACAAGGCCGTGCCCCCCCGGTGAGGGCGGCCGGCAGTCAGAGTGCGCCGATTCTAAACTGAAAATATAGGAAACGACAAGCGTTTTTTCGTCAACCAGGGAGGGGCGCGCCTATCCAATCCGCATTCCTGTGGATACACGCCACGGCTGGCACATCCGGCGGGCGTCAGGCCTTGTTTTGGACCACCTCTGTCTGGGCGTCGTCAAGGGCTTCGCGCAGGAACCTGGCCGCGTCCTCGGGCGGGGTCACATTAATGTAGATACTGGTACCCATTTCCAGGCCCGCCGGGGTGGTGAGGCGGGGGATAATCTCCAGGTACCAGTGGAAGTCGTCGTAGCGGCCGCCGTCTATGGGCGCGGTAATGAGCTGGTAGTTGTAGGGGGGGTTGTCGAGGCACCTGTCGAGCCTCAGAAGGGTGTCCTTCAGCGCCTCGGCCAGTTCCATGACATCGAAGCGGTTCATGTCCGCGAAGGAGGCGGTGTGGGCGCGAGGCACGATCCAGGTCTCAAAGGGAGAGCGGGAGGCAAAGGGGCAGAGCACCACGAAGCTGCCGTTCTGGGACACCAGGCGCTCCTGTCGCTCCAGCTCGGTGTTGAGGATGTCGCAATAGGCGCACTTCTCCCGGTACTCCCGGTATTGGGCCAGGCCGCGGACCTTGTTGAACATTTTTTGGGGAATAATGGGCGTGGCCACGATCTGGGAATGAGGGTGGGCGAGCGAGCAGCCCGCGAGTTCGCCATGGTTGCGGAATATGAGGATGTACTTTATGCGCGGGTCCTGCTTCAGGTCGTTATAGCGGTCTATATAGGCCCACAGGACGTGCTCCAGGTCGCGGGCGTCCATGTAGGCCGGGCTGACGTTGTGGAGGGGGGTCTCGATGACCACCTCGTGGGCGCCGGCGGCCTGCATGTGGTCGTAAATGTAGTACTCCTGCCTGCTTGTCTCCGCGGTGCGGTCCAGGGCGGCAAACTTGTTGGGGGTGACCCTCACCCGCCAGCCGGAGGAATTGGGGGCTGAGCCGTGGCCGCGATAGGCCATGACCTCGGCCGGGGTCAGGGCCTCGTTGCCCGGACAGAACGGGCATGCCGGGTCAAAGGCCGGCACGACGGCTTGGGACGCGGTGTTCCGCTTGAAATCCTTGGGCCGTTTGGCCCTCTCCTTCGCCAGGATCACCCATTCGCGGGTGACGATGTCTTTGCGGAGCTCCGGCATAATAAGGCACCCCCTTCGGCCATTGGGCATGGTGTGATCCCCCCGAGATAGAAGCAAGCGTCGTGCCGAAATCCACCACCCGAAGTTGAAACCCTCCCCGCCGGCTGGTAATAATACAGGCGTTCTGAATGAAAGGGTGGGACATGCTCAAAAACACCTTCGTCCACATTCCGGGAGTGGGTGAGGAGACCGAACGCCGGCTCTGGCAGGCCGGCATACTGTCGTGGGAGGATTTCCTGGCCGCCTCCGGGCACCGCAAGCTGCCTCTGTTCCGGCGCGTCGAGGCCGGGCGCTGGCTGGAGGATTCCCTGCTCCACGAGGGCGACATAGACTTCTTCCACCGCCTGTTGCCCGGCCGCCACCTGTGGCGCCTCTTCGACGTCTTCGGCCGGAACGCGGCCTACATAGACATCGAGACCGCCGGGTTGCCCCCCGAGCGCGACTACGTCACCGTCATCGGCCTCTGGAGCCGGGGAAGGCTGCATCAATACGTCGAGGGGGTCAACCTTCCCGCCTTCGCGGAGGAGGTCTCCCGTTGCAGCCTGCTCGTCACCTTCAATGGCGCCTGCTTCGACCTGCCGGTGTTGCGCCGCCACTTTCCCTCGCTGCGCCTGGACCAGCCCCACATTGACCTTCGCCATCTTCTCCAGCGCCTGGGGCTGCGGGGCGGCCTGAAGCGGATAGAGGTCCTTTGCGGCATATCCCGCCCGCCGGAGGTGCGCATGCTGACCGGCTTCGACGCCACCCTGCTGTGGAAGCGCCACCTAGCGGGGCGCGCGGGCGGGCTGGAGCTGCTCCTGCGCTACAACCGGGAGGACTGCGTCAACCTCGAAAGGCTCATGTGCCAGGCATACGCCACCCTGCGCGACAGCCTGCTGGGCGGCAGGGCCGCCAGCCAAACTCCGGCGCCCTTGAACCTTAGCTACAAGCGCACCGCCTGAGTGGGCGCCGGGGGCGACCGCAGCTAAGGAACCTCTGAATAAGTTCCAAGGTCCTCGAACCGTTCGTCCTGAGGTATCGAAGGACGAGCATTAAGTGACTGGGATCATTGAATCATTCTTTGTTCGTGCTTCTATACATCAGCACGAACGGGGATAGCTATATGACT
>JAZDOA010000156.1:0-78803 GCA_043799175.1 Pseudomonadota bacterium
ACCCACCTTTGATCTCTATCGGGAAGCCCAGTTTGCTCTTCATATGGCTCGATCATGGGGCTCGATTACCGGCAACAATCACCTGCATCTATTAGAACATACTTGACAAGGCTTTGTCGAGCCGTCATTTCACCTGGTGTCTCCGCCCACGGCCGCTCGTCAGCCTGTTTAATCCCTGGGCTAACATCGGCCCATCGCTGGAATCGTCCTCGCGCAAGAAATGTGGTATCTGAGATCGCACGTGGCGGGATGCCGCGGTCGGCGTGGACCTTCGCCAATCCCAGGAACAAGACAGGCCGCCATGGCAGTCCGTCAACAGCCAGCTTTTCCGACGCGCCGGGCCGGGCTTGCCTTCTGGCTGGTGGCGCTGGTGCTCGGCGCCTTGGGCTGCGCCCATCTCGCTCCGCTTCCGCCGCCGGTTCAAGACCGGGTTCTTACCGCCGTGGAGGGCCTATTGGGCGCGCCGTATCGGTCTGGCGGGATGGATGCCAGCGGCGTGGACTGCTCGGGCCTGACGCTGGCCGCTTATCGGGCCGCGGGTTTTTCCCTTCCGCGAAGCGTGGCCGGGCAAATGGCGGGCGGCCAACCGGTGGATGAAGACCAGCTTGCCCCCGCCGATCTGGTCTTCTTTCGCGGTCCAGACGCCGGGAGGTGCGCCGCGACCCACTGCGGCATATACCTTGGCGACGGGCGGTTTGCCCATGCCAGCAGCAGCAGAGGAGTAATAATCAGCAGACTGGACGGCGGCTACTGGCGGGATCGCTACGTCGGGGCGCGCCGCTATGCCTCGCAACACTAGAAGGGGCGCGAACGGTCGGGGAGAGGGGCGGGGAAACATTTTTGTAACCGCCACGTTCCGAGGGTCACTTTGGCCTTGCCCCCGAGGGGCTCCTGAGGTACAGTCCGCCTGTCTCTTCCCGTTGCGGCGCGCGGTGCCGCCGGGGAAATCACACGGCTGACCTGCCTGCCTCCATCGAGCCAAACCAGTAGTAAAAAGGTAGCTGTGGAGTAAAAAACCGTTGACACCCCTTTGGCTTGGCTGCTATAGCCAAACTTCACTCTCCGGGGAAGGAGCGGCCCTGAACAATGCCTGATGTCATCTTGAATGACTACCTTTATGTCCTCGCATTCCTTCTGGTCGCCGTCGGTTTCGCGGTCGGCCCCCTGGTCATATCTCACTTCATAGCCCCCCGCGGTTGGGGCAAGGCCAGAGACATGACCTACGAGACCGGCATGCCGCCGATCGGAAGCGCCTGGATCCAGTTTGGCATGCACTACTATCTCTACGCACTCATCTTTCTCGCCTTCGACGTTGAAATACTTTATCTTTTCCCCGTGGCCCTGACCTATAATCGGGGCTTTGTTTTTCGCGATCTGATCGAGGTTGTCATCTTCGTGGGTATTCTGGCCCTGGCCATTGTTTATGCCTGGAAAGAAGGAGTCTTCGAGTGGGGAAGAACGTCGGTACAGCCCCGATAGTCCAGCTCGGTGTCGTTGAAGATCTCATCAACCTGGCCCGGGCCAACTCGCTGTGGCCGATGACCTTCGGTCTGGCCTGCTGCGCGATAGAAATGATGGCCGCCGGCGCCGCCCGCTTCGACCTTGACCGCTTTGGCGCCGGGGTGTTTCGTCCATCTCCCCGCCAGTCCGACGTCATGATCGTGGCCGGCACCATATCCAAGAAGATGGCTCCAGCCATTGTCCGTCTGTGGGATCAGATGCCCGCCCCCAAGTGGTGCATCGCCATGGGTAATTGCGCCATTTCGGGAGGGCCGTTCGCCTATAAGGGCCAATACGGCATCATCGAGGGCGCCCACCTGATCGTCCCGGTTGATGTCTACGTCCCCGGTTGTCCGCCCAGGCCCGAAGGATTGATCGAAGGTATTCTCAAGCTTCAAGAGAAGATTGCAGGCCAGCGGCGCTTCCCATTGGCCGAGGGGGCGAAGAAGCGTTCATGGCGTGCCGCTTAAGCTGACTCTGTGAGGAAGGCTCATGTCTGTCGAAGAACTGAAGTCCGCGATTGATGAGAGGCTGGGCGCGGGTGCCGCCGCCGCCACCGACTACGCCGCCAGGGGCTATCATGTCGAAGTACGCATGAACCCCGCCCAAGTCGTTCCCCTGGCGGAGGCCATGAACTCCTCGGGTCTCTATCTCGAGGACGTAACCGCCGTTGATTGGCTCGCCGACGGCCAGATGGACATTCTGTACCACTACGCTTCCTTTTCGGAGTCGCTCCGGGTGGCCGGGCGCTGCGCGATAAGCCGTTTCGGGGGGAATGTCCCGAGCATCTGCGGCATATATCAGGGCGCCAACTGGCATGAGCGGGAGGTTTTCGACCTGTTCGGCGTGGGATTCACGGGTCACCCCGACCTCAAGAGGATACTCCTGCCTGACGATGCGGACTTCCACCCGCTGCGGAAGGACTTCTAGCAAATGTACGAGCTGGCCAAGGGTCTGGAAGAGACCACGTTCTATCTGAACATGGGGCCGCAGCACCCCTCCACGCACGGGGTGCTGCGTATTGTCCTCAGGCTGGACGGGGAGTACGTGGTGGAGGCCGAGCCGGTGTTGGGCTACATCCACCGCATGCAAGAGAAGATGGCCGAGAACCGCAACTATATTCAGTTTCTCCCTAATCTCGGCCGGTTGGACTATCTCTCGGCCATGCTCTACAACCACGGTTATTGCGGCGCCGTGGAAAAGCTCATGCAAATAGAGGTTCCGCCCCGGGCCGAGTATATCAGAGTCATAACGGCGGAGCTTTCCCGCATCTCCAGCCACCTTCTCTGGGCCGGCGCCTACCTGATGGACCTCGGGGCGTTCACGCCCTTTCTCTATGCCTTTGACGATCGGGAAAACCTCCTCGACTTGCTGGAAAACGTCTGTGGGTCGCGTCTCACGTACTGCTATTTTCGCTTCGGAGGCGTCTGCAATGACGTCTCGCCGGAGTTTCTCAAGGGCACCGAGAAGTTTGTCCACAGACTCCGCTCCCGGATTCCCATGTATCACGACCTGGTGACCGGCAACGTCATCTTCGTCCATCGCACCAAGGGGGTCGGGGTCATAAGCCAGGACTGCTGCAAGCGCTTTGGGGCGAGCGGCCCGGTGGCCCGCGGCAGCGGCATCAAACACGACGTCCGCAAGAACGAGCCTTACTCCATCTACGACCAGTTCAGCTTCGAGATTCCCGTGGGCACCGGGAGCGGTGACGCCCTGGACCGCTACCACGTGCGTATGGCCGAGATAGAGCAGAGCCTGAACATCATCGAGCAGGCCCTGTCGCGCATCCCAGAAGGGCCGGTGAAGAGCAAGCTGCCCAAGAAACTGAAGCCGCCGGTGGGTGACGTCTACTTCGCGGTCGAGACGGCCCGCGGTGAGTTCGGCACCTACATAGTCAGCGACGGATCGGACGTTCCCTACCGGATCAAGCTGAGGACGCCGTCATACTCGAACCTCAGCCTGCTTCCGGAGATACTTCCGGGCACCATGATGGCGGACACCGTGTCCATTTTGGGCAGTGTCGACGTGGTTATCCCCGAGATAGACAGGTAGAGCCATGCCGCAACTACATCCCTTAGGTTTGACGACGTTTCTTCAGGCGGACCTGGCGAACATTCTTCTGGGGGTCCTGCTGATCCTCGGTTTTGTGCAGGTCAACGCCTTAATCCTCGTCTGGCTGGAGCGGAAGGTGGCCGCCCACATGCAACTGCGGCTTGGCCCGATGGAAGTCGGCCCCCACGGTCTGCTCCAGACCCTCGCCGACGGCATCAAGCTGATCGGCAAGGAGCTCATAACCCCGAAGGCCGCGGACAAGCCGCTCTTCTGGCTGGCCCCGATTCTGGTCTTCATGCCGGTGCTGGTCGCGTTCGTGGTGGTGCCGTTCGCGGAGGGCTGGATAGTCAGGGACCTCAACGTGGGCGTCATCCTTATTTTTGCCTTTGCCACCCTGACCACGCTTTCCATCCTGATGGCCGGCTGGGGCTCCAACAACAAGTACGCCCTCCTGGGGGCGGCCAGGTCGGTGGCCCAGAGCATAGCCTACGAGATACCGATGCTCCTGGCGGTGGTCCCGGTGGTAATGATAGCCGGTTCCCTTCGGCTCACCGACATCGTCAAGGCGCAAGGTCCCCTGCCGTTCGTGGTGATGCAGCCGCTGGCCTTCCTGATCTACCTCGTCGCCGGCGTGGCCGAGACCAACCGCGCCCCCTTCGATCTGCCCGAAGCCGAGTCGGAGCTGGTGGCCGGCTTCCACACGGAGTACAGCGGCATGCGCTTCGCGCTGTTCTTCCTGGCCGAATACTCCAATATGTTCATTGTCTCGGCGGTGGCCACCTGCCTGTTCCTGGGCGGTTGGAAGGGCCCCTTGCTCCCCGGTATCGCCTGGTTCTTCATCAAGGCCTACGCCCTGGTCTTCTTGCTTATGTGGTTCCGCTGGACGTTCCCGCGGGTGCGCTTCGACCAGCTCATGAACTTCTGCTGGAAGGTGCTTATTCCCCTCGCCTTGGTCAACCTCGTCGCCACTGCTTTGTTCCTCAAGGTGCATATATGAGCGGATACCTCGAAGACATCGTTTCGGGTGCCAGGAGCCTGCTCGTCGGCATGGGGGTGACCATCCGCTATATGGTCAAGCCCGTGACCACCTGCCAGTATCCCCGCGAGACGATCAACGTTACCCCCAACTTCCGGGGACACATAGAGCTGGTGCCCGACGAGGGCGGTGGAAACAAGTGCATTGTGTGCGGCTCCTGCGAGCGCATGTGTCCCTCGCAACTCATCAGCCTCAAGGGGGAGCGGCCCAAGACACCGCCGCCCGCCGAGGGTGAGAAGCCGAAGCCGGCCAAGAAAGAGCTGGTGGAGTACACCATTGATTTTACGAGGTGCAGTCTCTGCGGGCTGTGCGTCGAGAGTTGCCCGGTTGACGCGATCCGATTCTCGGCCAACTACAATCTGGCTGGGTTCACCAGGGAGGAGTTCCACCTCGATCTGCTGCAAAGGCTCAGGGAGGAGGCGGCATGAATATCGACGGTAAGCTGGTGGCCGACGGCGCCTTTCTTGGGGTAGTGGCGCTGGTCTTCGGTGGGGCGCTGATAGCCGTGCTGGCCCAGAACATTCTGCACGCCGTGCTCGGGCTCGTAGTCTCCTTCTTCGGGGTGGCCGGCCTATACGTCTACCTGGGAAGCGGTTTCGTGGCCGCAATGCAGATCCTCATCTACGTCGGCGCGGTCTGCATAGCCATTATGTTCGCCATCATGCTTTCGGAGCCGCTCTACAAGCCGGCGGCGATGCCGGATCCCATGAAAGTAGGGCTTTCCGCCGGCATGGCGGCCCTGATATTCGGCGTCATAGCGATGCTGGTCCTGAGAACCCATTGGGTGAAGGCGGCCCCAACCAGCAACGACTGGAGCATGACGGCGGTGGGGCAGTCCCTGCTCACTCACTATGTAGTGGTCTTCGAATTGATCTCCGTGGTGCTGCTGGTGGCCATCATCGGTGCGATGACCACCGCCAGAAGGATGCGCTGATGTACCAGGAACTGATGACTTATCTGCTGATCGCGGCCGGGCTCTTCGCCCTGGGGCTTTTTGGGGCGCTCTATCGCAGCTCATTGATCGGCCTGCTCATCTCGATCGAGCTGATGTTAAACGCCGCCGGCATAAATTTCATGGCATTCAACCGCTTCCTGGGGCCGGACCCCGCGGTGGGCCAGGTCTTCACTTTGTTCATCATGGGTATCGCGGCGGCGGAGGCGGCCATCGCCCTCTCCATCATCGTGGCGGTGTACAAGCGGCTGCGCACAATCAACATCGAACAGGCAAGTGATCTGAGGGGATAGGGCATGGACTGGAACAACCCGAACTTCATAGCCGCGGCAACGGTATCGGCGGTTCCGCTGATATGCTTCCTTATCATCTTTATTTTCACGCGGAACAATCACAAGCTTTCCTACTGCATCTCGATCACCGGCGCCCTGGCATGTATGCTTTCGGGTTGGTATCTCCTGGCCAACAACTGGTCGGCCCAGAAGCCCCTGGTCTTCAGCGTGCCGTGGCTCACCTCCGGAGAGTTTATCCGCATACCCTTCGGGTTCCTGCTCGATCCCCTTAGCCTGCTGATGCTGACAATCGTGGTCACGATCGTCTTCCTGGTGCAGGTCTACTCCGTGGGCTACATGGCGGGCGACCCAGGAATGGGACGGTACTTCTCCTTTCTGTCCCTGTTCTCCTGGTCAATGACGAATCTGGTCATAGCCCCGGAGCTGATCCAACTATACGTCTTCTGGGAGCTGGTCGGTCTCTCATCCTACCTGCTGATCGGCTTCTGGTATGAGAAATGGTCGGCGTCGCAGGCGGGCAAGAAGGCCTTCGTGGTCACCCGCATCGGGGACGTGGGCATGTTCCTGGGGCTGGCCATCATCATTCTGAGTCCGGGGATCCACACCCTCGATATTCTGAAGCTGAATTCCCCCGGAACGGCGGCGGCGCTTGGGCCGGGGTTGTTGACGCTCTCGGCGATACTGGTCTTCACGGGCAGCATTGGCAAGAGCGCCCAGTTCCCGCTGCACGTCTGGCTGCCCGATGCCATGGAGGGCCCGACGCCGGTCAGTTCGGTGTTGCATTCGGCTACCATGGTGGCCGCGGGCGTCTACCTGCTGGCCCGCATCTTCCCCTTCTACAGCCAATCGGCCGACGCCATGTTCTTTGCGCTGAGTATCGGCACCATCACCATGCTGCTGGCCTCGACCATGGGCATGGTGGCCACCGATATAAAGCAGGTCTGGGCGTACTCCACGATCTCCCAGCTCGGCTTCATGATAATGGGTCTGGCCGCGGGCGCTTACGCGGCGGGCGTCTTTCACCTGACCACCCACGCGGCGTTCAAGTGCCTGCTGTTCAACGCGGCGGGCGCACTTATTCATACATATCATACCAATGATTTCTTCGTGATGTCCGAGAAGGGCGCGAAGGGGCAGCGAGTGCCGGTCATTACCATGACCGTGGCCGCGTGTGCCCTGGCCGGCCTGCCGTTCACGGCGGGGTTCTTCAGCAAGGAGGCGATCATCGCGGGCCTGGAGAGGCTTGACAACCCGTTCTGGCTCATCGCGGGCCTGGTGGGCGCGGGCATGACCGCCTACTACACCTTCCGGGTCATATTCGTTCTATGGCGGCCCTCGAGCGAGGTGGTCGGCTACGCCGCCCCGGTCATGGCCCGCGATCTCCACGCGGCACATGCTGGCCACGACGAGCATCATCATGGCACGCCCGCGGTCATGGCCTTCCCGCTGATATTCCTGGCCACGCTCTCAATCGTCCTGGGCTACGTCGGTCAACCGCTGCAGAGGTTCCTGCTGCGGGACAAGGCCGTTGTCTGGTCGCTCGAGCGCTTGGGTCTCATGGGCGGTCATGGCGAGCACGCGGCTCACGGCGGGGGCCTGCTGGCCGCCCTGGGCGTTCACCTCACCCCCATGCTTTTCATGGCCATCGGGGTTGCGCTGAGTGGGGTGATCTGGGCCTGGTACGACTGGGGTCGCAAGGGCTGCAAGCGGGTTGGCTTCCTGCACGCCTGCGAGCCGCTGGAGGAGCTCTTTCGCCGCCGTTGGTACATAGATGATTTCTATCGCTGGCTGATAGACCGCGTTCTCTACGGTACCTTCAGCCGCGCCTGTATCATGCACGACCGTCGGGTCATCGACAGCGGCGTCGATGGTGTGGTGGGTCTGACTGTCGGGGGCGGCAGGGTTCTGTCCTTCCTGCAGTCCGGGATGGTGCAGTACAACATGCTGATAGCCTTTGCCGTGGTGGGCCTTATCGGTCTTTATTTTCTCTTTGGTTGTTAACGTAACGGTGCGTCGGAGTTGACCAAATGCCTGTGTTGCTTGCTGATTTTCCGTATCTTACCGTCTCGATCCTCTCGCCCTTGGTGGCACTGATTGTCATCATGCTGTTGCCGGAGGAGCAGAAGAAGACGATTAAACTGGTGGGAGTCGCCTCGGCGGTCGTCTCGCTCGCGGTATGCCTCTACCTCTATTGGGCCTACGACAGGACGGTGGGTGGGATTCAGTTCGCGGAGCGGATGGACTGGATACCCGGTCTGGGTATCAAGTACTTCGTGGGGGTCGATGGCATAAACGCCCCGCTGCTGCTCCTGAACGGCATCGTCTACCTGACCGGGTGCCTAACCATGTGGGAGCTGGAGCTTCGGGTGAAGGAATACTTCGCCTGGATCGCCGCCCTGGTGGCGGGGGTCTTCGGGGTATACGCCTCCTTCGACCTGTTCTTCTTCTTCATGTTCTATGAGATCGGCCTGCTGCCGATGTACCTGCTCATCGCCATCTGGGGCTCCACCCGCAAAGAGTACGCGGCGATGAAGCTGACCCTCTACCTGCTGGCGGGCAGTACGCTGATCTTCCCCGGACTGCTGGCCCTCTACACTTACTCCCCGATCAAAACCTTTGACTGGCTGATCCTGAGCCAACAGCATTTCACGCTGGAGCAGCAGAAGCTGATCTTCGGGCTCCTCTACTTCGGCTTCGGGGTGTTGGCGGCGATATGGCCGTTCCATACATGGTCGCCGGTCGGGCACGTGGCGGCTCCTACCTCGACCTCGATGCTCCACGCGGGGGTCCTGATGAAGCTGGGCGCCTTCGGGATCCTGCGGATCGCGATGCAACTGGCCCCCCAGGGTCTGGTATATTGGGCACCCACCATGGCCCTGCTGGCGACGATAGGCATCGTCTACGGCGCGCTGGCCGGTCTGGCGCAGACGGACCTCAAATATATCATTGGCTACTCGTCGGTCTCGCACATGGGGGTTGTCTGCCTGGGGCTTTCCACTCTCACCGTTGACGGGATCAACGGGGCCGTGTTCCAGATGTTCGCCCACGGCATAATGACGGCCCTCTTCTTCTCCGCGGTCGGCTACATCTACGACCGGACGCACACCAGGGAGATCTACGACCTGGGTGGTTTCTCCAAAATAATGCCCGTTGCCTCGGCCTTCTTCATCATTGCCGCCCTCTGCGGGTTGGGCTGCCCGGGGTTTGCGAGCTTCTGGGCCGAGCTGCTGGTCTTCGTGGCCGCCTTCCAGGTATACCCGGTCAAGGGGGTTTTAGCGGTGTGTGCCCTGGTCATTGCCACGCTGTTCGCGCTGCGGGTCATCATGAGGACCTTCTACGTGGCGCCAAATCCTAAATTCACGGGGCCCGGCTTCGCGGATGTGGGGCTTTTTCTGGCCAGCCCGCGGATCATTCTGGTTGGCACCCTGATCATCTTTGGGTTGTTTCCCCGGCTCATGGTAGACGTCATACAGACTGCGGTTGAACCCTTTGTCCGGACACTGGTTTAGACCATGAACGCAACGGTTTTCCTGCCTGAACTTGCCGTGATGGCCATGGCCCTGCTGATGTTTGTGGTATCCATGGCGAAACCGAACGCTCAGCGTGACTTTACCCTGGCCGTCGTCCTGGGGGCCGTGGTGGTCGCGGCGGGGGTGGCGAGCCTGCGGTCCGAGGGGCTGCTCTTCTTCGGTACTTACCGGATTGACATCTTCTCCCAGGTCTTCAAGATCGCCCTCGGCGTGGGGTTGCTGCTCGCGATTTCGGTATGTCTTGACTTCAAGGGCGTGGACGAAAACCTGCATGGAGAGTACTACACCTTCATGGCCACGGGCACTCTGGGCCTGATGATGCTGGTCAGCTCGATGGAACTGCTGACCATGTACGTCGCGCTGGAGCTGTCGTCGTATTCGCTCTACGTCATGCTTCCCATGCGGCGGGGGTTCGCGCACGACGCCGAGGCGTCCATCAAGTACGTGCTCTTCGGCGCGGTCTCTTCGTGCATCATGGTCTTCGGGCTCAGCTTCATCTATGGCCTGACCCACACCACGATGCTCAGCGAGATCATGCCTCAGATACCGGTGCTGGCCTCGCAGCCTCTGGGGCTGGCGGCGATACTCATGACGATCTGCGGCTTCTTCTTCAAGCTGACGGTGTTTCCGTTCCACGCCTGGGCCCCGGACGTCTATCAGGGCGCGGCCAACGAGACGGCCACCTTCATTGCCACGGCCCCCAAGGTGGGGGCGGTGGCCCTTCTGCTGCGCCTGGTCACACTGGCCGGGGTTGATGGAGTCGGGCTGGTCAAGGTACTCATAATCCTCTCGGTGGCCTCCATGACTTTTGGCAATCTGGTGGCCATCGTCCAGAAAGACCTCAAGCGGATGTTGGCCTATTCATCCATCGCCCACGCCGGCTATGTGATAATCGGCGTCCTGACGCTGAGCGAACTTGGCTATATGAGTTCGATTTACTACATCTTCGGCTACCTGCTCATGAACTTCGCGGTGTTCATGGTAGTGGTCAAGGTGTCTCAGGACGGCGGCAATGTGTCCATCGAGCAGCTTGCGGGGTTGTACAAACGGGCGCCGCTTCTGGCCTTGACCCTCATGCTTTCGCTGTTCGCTCTGGCGGGCATTCCACCGTCGGTCGGTTTCGTGGGCAAGTGGATGTTATTCACGGCGGCGCTGGAGAAGGGGTATCTGTGGCTGGTCATCATTGCGGCAGCCAACTCCACCGTGTCGCTGTACTACTATCTGTGCGTGGTGCGGGCGGCCTACTGTATGTCGCCGGGTGACCTGCCGGCGGTGAAAATCGACATGCCCACCCGCGTCATGAGCTACGTAATGATCGCCGCGATAGTGGGCGTCGGGGTCGTGCCCGCGCCGCTTATTGAAATGGCCCGGAGTGCCGCGCGGACCCTGCTGTAGACGTGGGGAAGGGCAGTCCGCGGTCGTTGGATGATGTAATCGGAAAGGTTGGGCGCTGTCGGGCTGAGGGCAAAAGAAGTTCGCTTCCCGCGGCGCTTTTGATGAGGCAGTTAGCTCTGTTGATGTGAAAGGGGGAGGGGGTACCCGATGCTCCAGGCTCTTTACGGTTACGCGCGTGGCCCGCTGGCATGGGCAGCCTTCGGTCTGTTCATCGGAGGAATCATCCTGAAGCTGATGAGGCTTTACGCACTCAGCTTAAAGAAGGATCAGGTAATTTATGACCATCTGAGCATTTCGTGGGCTTTGCGGTCCATAGTGGCCTATCTGCTGCCCCTGAATCGCTCAGTGGCGAGTAAGCCGATTTTTTCCGCCATTGCATACATGTTCCACATCTGTCTCATCGCGGCGCCGCTCTTGGTCATGGCCCACGCGGAACTCATGTACGAGTCCTGGGGCGTCAGCCTGCCCTACATCAAGGATGCCGTGGTCGATGTCATGGCGGTCGTGGTGATGTTGACCGGTCTGGCGTTACTAGTCAGACGCTTCATCGATCCCACCGTGCGGCTGCTAACGACGCCGACTGACATTGCCCTGTTGCTGGCCACGATAGCGCCATTTGCCACGGGGTTCCTAGCGTACCATCAGTTGCTGTTGCCCTATGATCTCGCTATCGTGTTGCACCTTTTGAGCGCGGAACTCGTTCTGGCGCTGATTCCGTTTACGAAATTGAGCCACTTCGCCCTGTTCTTCGTGACGCGCGGCCTGATCGGCAGCGAGTTCGGAGGGCGCCGAGCCACGAGAGCTTGGTAGCGGTCGGTTGAGGAGGGACCCATGGTTGACATAAGCAGATTTGGGGTGAAGGTGCCGGAACAGCCCGACCTTCCCAAACTCAAGAGTATTCTCGGGGCTCAGAATCACGCCCGGATGAAAATGTGGTTGGAAATCTGTACCCGTTGCGGCATGTGCGCGGACTCCTGCTTCTTTTATCTGGCGCACGACCGCAAACCGGAGTTCGCCCCGGCCTGGAAGGTCCAGCCACTGCGGAAGCTCTACCGCACGGGGGGCGAGGCCACGCGGGAAGTCCTGGAGGAGATGTTTCAACGCTCCTTCGCGGAGTGTACGGCCTGCCGCCGCTGCTCCCAGTACTGCCCGTTCGGAATTGACATCGCGACCATGGTCAGCGTTCAGCGGGCCATGCTGACGGCCCTCGATATGACCCCTTCAGGGCTTAAAATCTCCTGTGAGAACTATCTGACCCACGGGAACCAGATGGCGGTCACCGAGGAAGACTGGGTCGAGACCTGCATCTGGATGGAAGAGGAGACGGCGGCCGAGCTGCCGGGCCTTAAGATCCCCATGGACAAGAAGGGCGCCCGCATCATGTACACGGTCAACGCCCGGGAGCCCAAGTTCTATCCTCAGGACATCGCCATGGCGGCCAAGGTCTTTCACCTGGTCGGCGAGGACTGGACGATGCCCTCGACTGGCTGGGATGACACCAACCTGGCCATGTTCGCGGGGCACCCAAAGGCCGCTGCCCGCGTGACCAAGCTGCTTTACGACAAGGCCGTGGAGTTGGGGGTCGAGGCCATAGCAATCACCGAATGCGGCCACGCGTACCGTTCGGTGGCCTTCGAGGGACCCTACTTCCTGGGCCTTCCGGGCGGGAAGCCGCCGGTCCCGGTCATCCACTCGGTGCAGCTCTTCTATGAGTATGTCCGCGACGGAAGGCTGAAGCTGGACAAGACCAAGATCACCGATCCCGTGACGTATCAGGACCCCTGCAACGTCTCGCGCAACGGCGGTCTCTGTGAGGAGCCTCGCTTCATACTGGATCAGCTCGTCACCAATTTTGTGGACATGCAGCCCAACCGCGAACACAACTTCTGCTGTGGCGGCGGCGGCGGCTTTATTCCCATGGGGCCGCCCTTCAGGCGGCTGCGAATGGAATCCGGCAAGATTAAGGCCGAGCAGATTCGCGAGACTGGGGCCAAGATCGCCTGCGTGCCGTGTCATAACTGCTATGACCAGATCGGCGATCTCAACAAGGAGTACAAACTCGGCATCAAGGTGGAGTCCTTCAAGGAGCTGTTCGAGAAGGCCGCCATCGTGCCCGAGCATATGAAACCCAAGGAATAGGGCGCGGAGCCAGCCGAAGGAGACGACACAATGGGAAAAAAGGTCTATATAGCTCTCGCCGCGCTTGCGCTGACCGTAGGTTTTTTTTGGAGCGCGGTCGTCATGGCTCAGGGACATGTGACGCTGAGCCTGGCCGCGCAAGGACTCAGCGAACGGGCGCCCGTCGAATTCGATCACGAGTCGCACCTCGCGGCTCTGGGAGACGAGTCATGCGGCCAGTGTCACCACGCGCTGCACGGCGGCGGGTTGGGCTACGAGCCCGGCGATGAAGAAAAGGCCTGCGCGGATTGCCACAAGGTGGAGGCCGTGGGCAAACGTCCAGCACTCATGCGGGCCTATCATTCCAATTGCGAGGGTTGCCACGCCAGGGACCGGAAGTCTTACAAAGAGACCGGGCCGGTCACCTGCGGCGGCTGCCACGTGAGGGCAACGCACTAAGGATGTCAAAACAAGGAGTTGAGTGAAAATGGCTGGTCATGACCATCACGGGCCGGTACATCCGCCTGACGGTCTCCTGCGGGATCCCTTTCAGAAGCCAAGGCCCATAGAGCAGGAGATGTCCCAGGCGAACCAGATTACTCTCATGGACGACATGACCGACGTCATCAAGGACGGGTCGCGCTGGAAGCTTCAGAACAGCATGCTGGAGCTTCTGGTCATGATGATGATATGGCTTTCGGAGTTCACGATCTTCATCGCTCTTTCCCAAAGCTATCGTTAGCTTTGGTTTCAATATGAGAACGGGGCGGCCTTCGGGCCGCCCTTTGCTTTTTCTGGGGCGCTGGCCAGTTGAAAAATGGCCTGTTAGCGTTTGCCGGGTTCCAGGCCCAGTTCATTAAGCGCGCGCGGGCTGCCGCGCCAGTCCTTCCGCACCCGGACCCAGAGCTGCAGAAAGACCTTGACGCCCAGCAGGGCCTCGATGTCCCACCTGGCCTCGCTGCCGATGCGTTTTAGCATTCGCCCGCCTTCGCCGATGATAATACCCTTCTGGGAGTCCCGCTCCACCAGGATGGTCGCATGGATGCGAACCAGGCCCTCTTCCTCCCGCCATTCTTCAATGTCCACCGCCGTGGCGTAGGGTATCTCCTTGGCGGTGAGGCGGAAGATCTTCTCCCGCACCATCTCGGCCGCGAGGAAGCGCTCGGTGACGTCGGTGTGGAGGTCTGGGGGAAAGAGTTCGGGGCCTTCCGGAAGCAGGGGAGGGATTTCGGCGAGCAGGGGGTCGAGACCGTCGCCGGTAAGGGCGCAGATGGGCACCACGGCGACAAACTCCATGGCCTTTCGGTAATGGTCGATGAGAGGCAGCAGATCCTCCTTGGGGACGAGGTCTATCTTATTGATGGCCAGAACCACCGGCTTCCGGCGCGAGGCGAGGGCCGCGAGAACGGGTTCCGACTGCGTCTTGGCCTCGCGGTGAGTGTCTGTCATGAGCAGGACGGCATCGGTTTCGTCCATGGCCTGGAGGGCCATGCGTACCAGGTTGCGGTTGAGGCGGCTGTGAGCGTGGTGTATCCCCGGAGTGTCGACAAATATCGCCTGGTAGCCGGGCGTGGTGATGATGCCCCTGATTCGGTTGCGGGTGGTCTGGGGCTTGGGGCTGGTTATGGCGACTTTCTCCCCCAGGACGCGGTTGAGGAAGGTTGATTTGCCCACGTTGGGGGCGCCGGCTATGGTGATGAAACCCGAACGATGTTTTTTTTCCATAATTCATGTGCTCCTGATGACGGCCGACCCTCGGGCCACGCGACGGGAGGCGCTGATGGAGAGAGCGCGCAGACTAAGGGTGGCTGCCAAAACCTTCAGGTTGTCTCGGTCGTGGCCGAGGGCGTCGGAGAGATCCTCGGGCGCCACCTCGACCGCCAAGGCGGCCGCGGGGCCGTGAGGGGCCAGTTGGGCGGCGAGCCGCCTTCGCCAGAGGGCCGAGCGCACGAGCTGCCCCAGGGCCGGATGATATGGCCCGGCCAGTACGGCCTCTTCCAGCCCAGGGGAGCACGGCAGGCCGACGCGGGCGAGCCGGATACCTCGGGGCTGAAAAATTTCGGCGGCCGCGCGGCACCAGTCCACGGCCTCATCCAGCGCCAGGGGGTGGTAGCGGTCTTGCCTCCAGAGCTTGGCCAAGGCGGTTCCGGTCAGTACCAGGGTAGGGTAGAGGCGGACAAGCTTCGGCTCCAGCTCCGCGGCGGCGCGGCAGGATGCCAGAAAGCCTTCCTTGTCCTCTCCGGGCAGGCCGCACATGAGCTGTAGTCCCAGCTCCAGGCCGGCCTGGTTGATCAGCCGGGCGGCGGACCGGACGGCCTCGGCCCCATGGCCCCGCCGGGCGGTGGCAAGCACCGCGTCGTCAAAGGACTGCGCGCCCAACTCGACCGTCCGTACCCCCTCCAGCCGGGAGAGCACGGCCGGTGAGACGGCGTCGGGCCGGGTTGAGAGCCGCATGGAGTCGATCTGGCCTCGGTCCATATAGGCTCGGCCGACCGCCAGCAGCCGCTCCTGGGCGGGCACGGGCAGAAGGGTGAAGGTGCCGCCGTAGAAGGCGAGTTGGCGGGGACGGCGGTCCGGCTTGGCCGAGGCGAGATAGACGCTTACGACCTGCTGGATCTCCTCGGCCGAAGGCAGCCTCCTGGGCGCTCCGGATATCGCCCCCTGGTCACAGAAGATGCACTGGTGGGGGCAGCCGAGGCCCGGTATGAAAACGGGAATGACCAGTGGTTTCATGGTGTTTTCTCTGCCGCCGCGGCCCGCTCTTCGGACAGAATGGCAAAGGCGTCTTTGGCGGCCTGGGTCTCCGCCTCTTTCTTGCTCCTGCCCTCGCCGGTGGCCAGTACGCGGTCGCCAACCCGGACCGCCACCCGAAAGGTCTTGCGATGGGGCGGACCCGTCTCCCCCTCGGCCACGTAATGAGGTGACATGCGGCAGCAGGCTTGGCAGAGTTCCTGGAACGCCGTCTTGTGGTCCGTGGGGGACTGGGGCAGGGGGGTGAACTGCCGTTTGACCATGGCCAGGGCCGCCTCGAAGCCGGCGTCGAGATAGATCGCGCCCAGCAGGGCCTCGTAGGTCCCGGCCAGTAGCGAGGCCTTCTTGCGTCCGCCGCCTGTTTCTTCTCCGCGGCCCAGGCGGAGGAGGGAACCCAGATCGAGCTGGATGGCCAGGCCTTCCAGTGCCCGCTCGTTGACCACCGCCGCCCGCATTTTCGACAACTGGCCCGGTCCGTGGGCGGGATACAGCTCTATGAGCAGGTGGCCCACGGCCAACCCAAGCACGGCATCTCCCAGAAACTCCAGGGATTCGTTGTCTGGGCCGAGGTGGGGGTTCTCGTGAACGAACGAGCTGTGCGTCAGTGCCCGCAGCAGCAGATCCTGGTTTAAGAACTCGAATTGCAGGGTTCTCTGCATCTCCTCGGGGCTGGTAGGTGTCACGCTTCCTCCGGGACGAGGCGGCCGCTGCCGCCGTCCGCCGACCAGACAATTAAAGCGCTTCGCTTTTGAGAGGTCAAGCCGGTTGATTTTGTTTACTTGTGCCCGCTGGTTTGCTACGTTCTACAGCTAATTCTGATACTGGGGTAATTCCGGTATTCGGCTGCTCCCGATTATTGGGCTGACTCCAATGTGTTTGTTCGTTTGCTGGAGGCGGCGATGGCATGCCAAAAAAACATGTCGCCCGCGAAGGCGGGCGTGACGGCCCTCAACTATTTATCCGATCGCCTGTTCGAGATCAAACTTTTCTCGCCCGTGGTGGCCTCGGCCGCCAGGCCGGGGCAGTTTGTCATCCTGCAGGCAACGGCGCGCTCAAGCCGGGTCTCTCTGCCTCTGGCGGGCATAAGTCCCGAGGAGCAGACCATCAGCGTCGTAATGAGCAGGAGCACGGCGGGGGCGGGCAGCCTCGCGGTTCTGGAGGTCGGGGGCGAGTTGAATGCCCTGATGGGCCCTATCGGGGAACCGTCAGCCATTCAAGAAGGGGCAGCCTCGGTGCTGCTGGTTGGCGACGGGGCGGAGGCCTTCGGGCTGGCGCCGGTGGCGCGGGCACTAGTGGCCGGGGGCAGCCGTTTGTCGGGCCTGCTGGCCGGAGATCCGACCGATGCCAGAATACTTGCCGAGCGTCTTGGTTGCGCCGGGTCGTGCAAAACAATCCTTGGTGACGCTCCGCCTCTCGAGGCGTTGGCCCGACAGATAGACCACGTCGCCCCTGCGCTGATACTGGCCGCCGGGTCCACTCCATTGCTGCGGGCGGTGCAACAGGCGAGCAAGGAAAAGGGCGTGGCTGCCCGGCTTCGCCTGAACCCACCCATGCTCGACGGCATCGGGATGTGTGGCGGCTGCCGGCTGAAAATCGGCGGCAGACTGGCCTTCTGCTGCCTGGAAGGGCCGGAGTTCGAGGCCGCGGCCGTTGATTTCGACTACCTCGAAAGGCGGGAGCGCGCCGGGCGCGTTGCCTGAAAACAGACCTGACTTCAGAAGAAACCTGGTAATCCATGGCCATGCCCGAAGCTACGACAAAAAAACCCAAAAATGAGCGCCTGCCGCGACAGGCGATGCCTGAGCAGGACGTCGGGGTCCGCATACGCAATTTTGACGAGGTTCCGCTGGGCTATTCCGAGGAACTGGCCCAGGCCGAGGCCAGCCGCTGCCTGCGGTGCAAGAAGCCCAGTTGCATCAAGGGATGCCCGGTCGGCAACCAGATCCCGGCGTTCATCAGCCTGATCCGGGAACGCGACTACCTGGGGGCGATAGCCAAGATTCGGGAAACGAACAACCTTCCGGCCGTGTGCGGCAGGGTGTGTCCTCAAGAGGTTCAGTGCGAGGGTCATTGCCGTCTGGGAAAGGTTGACGAGCCCGTGGCCATCGGGCGGCTGGAAAGATTCGTCGCCGATTATGAACGCTCCCGTGGGAGCAGGATCGTTCCTCGGCCGGAGTCGGCCACCGGGCGTCGGGTGGCCGTGGTGGGAGCGGGTCCCGCCGGGCTTACGGCGGCCGAAGACCTGGCCCGCGCCGGCCACGACGTCACGGTCTTCGAGGCCATGACCGCGGGGGGCGGGGTGCTGGCCTACGGCATACCGGAGTTCTGCCTGCCCAAGGCCATCGTCCGGGCGGAAATAGACTACCTGATGGAACTGGGGGTCCGGTTCGAATACAGCATCCTGATCGGCAAGACGCTCTCCGCCGAGTCGCTGGTTCGGGAGGGGCGTTTCCAGGCCGTCTTCCTTGGCATGGGGGCGGGCGTGCCTGGCTTCATGCGCATCTCCGGCGAAGAGCTGGGTGGCGTGCTCAGTGCCAACGAGTACCTCTTCCGGGCCAATTTCATGAGGGCCGATCGCCACCCGGAGCACGAGACCAGGGTGGTGAGAGGCAGGCGGGTGGCGGTCATCGGCGGGGGCGACGTGGCCGTGGATGCCGCCCGGCTGGCCTTCCGCCTGGGGGCCGAGGAAGTCACCATCGTCTATCGGCGCTCCGAGAAAGAAATGCCCGCCCGCAGGGACGAGATACACCATGCCCGCGCCGAGGGCACCAATATCCTTTTCCTCACCACCCCCGTGCGCTATCTGGCCGACGACGCCGGCAGGGTGAGGGCCATGGAGTGCATCCGCATGGCCCTTGGCGAGTGCGATGCCTCGGGCCGGGCCCGGCCCTGCCCGGTCGCTGGCTCGGAGTTCCAGCTTCCGGTGGACGTCGTCGTGGTGGCCATCGGAACGGTGGCAAGCCCCCTGCTGGCCCGGCTGGTTCCAGCCATGGCGGTCAACCGGCGCGGCCTCGTCATTGCCGATCCCGAAACGGGTGCCACCTCCCGGCCAGGCTTCTATGCCGCCGGCGACGTGGTCACCGGCCCGAAGACCGTGGCCGCGGCCATGGCCGGAGGCAAAAGGAGCGCGCTTGCCATGCACGCTTACCTCATGCACGAGAGAGGCTACTGAGTGCTCGATCATTTCTTCTCGCCCTCCTCGATCGCCGTGATCGGCGCCTCCCGCACCCCTGGCAAGGTGGGCCATGACCTGCTCAAGAACATGGTCAACTTCGGCTTCGGCGGTGCCATCTATCCAGTTAACCCCACCACCGACGAGGTGCTGGGGCTCAAGTGTTACCCCAGTGTTCTAGACATTACCGACCCCGTGGACCTGGCGGTCGTGGTGGTGCCGCCTTCGGCGGTCATGGCGGCCATAGAGCAATGCGGGGAGAAGCGGATAGACTCGGTGGTGGTCATTACCGCCGGCTTCAAGGAGACTGGAACCGAAGGCGCCCGGCTGGAGCGAGAACTCCTCAAGGTGGCTCGCAGTTACGGGGTTCGCATCCTGGGGCCCAATTGCGTGGGGCTGATAGACAGCCACACCCGGGTCAACGCCTCCTTCGCCTCGGGTACCCCGCTGCCCGGCGGCATCGGGTTCTTCTCCCAGTCCGGGGCACTGTGCATCGCCATACTGGACTGGGCGCTGGGGGCCAACATCGGCTTCAGTAAGTTTGTCAGCCTGGGCAACAAGGCGGACATCAACGAGACGGATTTGATCCAGGCCCTGGCCGAAGACGATGACACCAAGGTCATACTTGGCTACCTGGAGGGCATCACCGACGGCAAGCGCTTCATGGCCGTGGCCAAAGACGTGGTGCCGCGCAAGCCGATCATCATCATCAAGAGCGGGGTGACCACCGCCGGTGCCAAGGCCGCGTCATCCCATACCGGTGCCCTGGCCGGATCCGACCGGGCCTTCGAGGCCGCCTTCAGGCAGACGGGGGTCATCCGGGCCAAATCCGTGGCCGAGCTGTTCAACTACGCCCTGGCCTTCGCCAATCAGCCACTTCCCCAGGGGCCGAACCTGGCCATACTTACCAACTCCGGCGGTCCGGGAATAATAGCCGCCGACGCCGCCGACCGCACGGATCTGGAGTTGGTGACCCTGCAGAAGAAGACCACCGACGCGCTACGCGCTTTTCTGCCCAAGATGGCCTCTTTCTACAACCCGGTGGATATCTTGGGCGACGCCCCGGCGGAGCGGTACCGGCGCGCCCTGGATCTCGTCGTCGCCGACGAGAAAGTGGACTCGGTCCTGGTGCTCCTCACGCCCACGGCGGTGGTTGACGTCAAGGCGGTGGCGACGGGCGTGGCCGAGGTGGCCAAGACGAGCATCAAACCGATTTTCGCCTCGTTCATGGGTGGGGTAGGGGTAGCCGAGGGGCGGCGCATTCTGCGCGACAGCGGCGTGCCCAGCTACGACTATCCTGAAGACGCCGTCGCCTCCCTCAACACCATGCTTAAGCAACAGAGGTGGCTCAACCGCACCCCGGACTTTTATCCGCGCCTCGAGGTCGGCCGGGAGCGGGTGGCCCAGATAATGGCCGAGGCGCGCAACGATGGCCGCATGCGCCTGAGCGAGCAGGAGGCCCATGAGGTACTGAAGGCCTACGGCTTCCGCCTGCCCCGCGAGGAGATGGCCCGCACCACCGAGGAGGCGGTCGCGGCCGCCGAGCGCATCGGCTACCCCGTGGTAATGAAGCTCATCTCGCCTCAGGTCGTTCACAAGTCCGACGTGGGGGGCGTGGTGGCCAATGTGCGCAATGCCGATGACGTCCGCAATGCCTTCTTCGAGATGACCTCCAACGCCCAACGCATGGTCTCCGAAAAACTCTTTATCGCGGGAGTGCTGGTGCAGGAGATGATCCGGGGCGGCAAGGAGGTAATCCTGGGCCTCAGCCGCGACATGCAGTTCGGGCCGATGGTCATGTTCGGCCTCGGGGGCATATACGTCGAGGTACTCAAGGACGTCTCTTTCCGCATAGCACCGGTGTCGCGGGAGGAGGCTGACAAAATGATGCGCGAGATAGGCGCCTTTCCCCTCCTGCGGGGGGTGCGGGGGGAGCCGCCGGTAGACTTTCCGGCGCTGCGCGAGGCGCTGCTGCGGCTCTCCCAGCTCGCGGTGGACTTTCCGGAAATAATCGAGGCCGATATCAACCCACTCCTGGTTCTCGGTCCCGGCCAAGGGACAGTGGCCGCCGACGCCAGATTCACCATTACGGGAGAGGGATAGATGGTTCCGCTCTATATCAGCTCAACCTCGGGCTACTCGGGCAAGAACCTCGTGACCATGGGAATCGGAGCCCGGCTGAAGAAAGACGGCTACCGCGTGGGTTACATGAAACCGCTGGGCACGGACCCCGTCCGGGTTGGTGCTACCCTTACGGACGGTGGGGCCAGTTTCCTGCGCGACGCGCTGGGCCTGGCCGACCCTCTGGACCTGATAAGCCCGGTGCTGCTCACCCACGACCTCAAGGTCAGGGGCTACGGACAGGACATCCCCGGCCTGGAGTCCAGAATTGTCGAGGCCTACCGTCAGCTTTCGGCGGACAAAGACGTAATGCTTCTGGGGGGGGCGGGCAACATCTACACCGGGGCCTTCCTGGGAATTTCCGGCGCCAAGCTCATCAAGAAGCTGGGGTTGAAGGTCATTCTCATAGACAAGTACGAAGGTGAGTTCTGTCTGGACTGCATTCTCGCCGCCCGAGACGCCCTGGGCAACAGGCTCATCGGGGTCATCCTCAACGCCGTGACCCAGGAGTACCTCCGGGATGTCGAGGATCTCATTGTCGGTTTTCTGCACCGCAAGGGCATAGAGTTCTTCGGAGCACTACCGCAAGACGACGTCCTGGCCTCAATCAAGGTCGAGGACCTGGCCGAGCGGCTGCGGGCCAGGATCCTCTGCTGCCACGACAGGCTCGACGGCATGGTGCGGAAGTTCCTCATCGGGGGGATGAACGTCGACAGGTTCCTGGAGTATTACCGCAAATCCCCTCACAATGCCGTCATAGTCGGCGGGGACCGCTCCGACGTGCAGATGGTCGCGCTGGAAGGCCGCAGCGAGTGCCTCATCCTTACTGGAGACTTCTACCCCAGCGACATGATCCTGGCTCGGGCGGAGGAAAGGGGCGTGCCGGTCATGCTGGTGCGCGATGACACATATACGGTCACGGAGAAAATTCAACGCCTCGGCAGTACCTTGCGCCTCAAGGAACCGGAAAAGGTGCAACGCGCCATTCAGGCGGTCAACAAGCATGTCAATTTCGAAGCGCTGTATCGTCATCTCGGGCTCAAGTGAGCGGCCAGGGGCGGCCCATATGAACCTCGTGCGCACATTAATGACTGGCAAGGACGTGGAGCGCGCCTTGCACCGCATTACGGACGCCATTCTGGAGTGCAACCGAAGAAACACCGCGAGGCTGGCCCTGATCGGCATCCACACCGGCGGCGTCTTCCTGGCCCAGCGGATCCGGCGCCGGATCCTGGAGCTTACGGGACAGGAGGTGCCGCTGGGAGTGCTGGACATCAACCTCTACCGCGACGACTGGACCCGGCGAAACCAATACCCAGTGGTCCGTAAGACCGAGCTGACTTTTTCGGTGGACGGCCGCGGAATCGTGCTGATAGACGACGTCCTCTACACCGGACGAACGGTACGGGCGGCCATGGACGCCCTGATGGACTTTGGTCGCCCCGACAGGATCGAGCTGGCCGTCCTGGTTGACCGGGGCCTGAGGGAGTTGCCCATAATGGCCACCTACCGCGGAGAGTCCGTGCTCACCACGTCTCAAGAACAGGTATACGTAGACCTCGAAGAGCATTCGGGGCGAGACGAGGTCAGGATCGAGGCCCCCCAGGAATCTGGCCAGGCGGCCGAGTGAATATGTCAGGAAAGGCTAAGAGCAGGCAGCCACATGTCTCCCCGCGGGTCGTGGCCACGGTGGGCGAGGCGCTGGAGGCCGTCCGGGCCGGTCGGCCGGTGGCGGAGGTGTCCGCGGAACTTGTGGCCCAGGGCTGGGCAAGCGAGCAGGTCATGGAGGTCGCCTCCGAACTGGGCCGACAGGCCTCCCAGGAAGCGGCCGATCTCGCCGCCGGGCTGGCCGCCGCACCCGGCTTCGCCGAAAAGGACGTCCACCGTGCCTTGAAGCGGGCCTTGTACCTGCTGGAGCAAAAGGGCTTCAAGGTCGAAGCGCCCCGAGGGGAACCGGTCCTGAAGCCGGTGGCTATTCCCGCCCTGCCCGCCTACGTGGGCCTGCCCGATGCCGCCGGGCACCAACTGGTGGTCGCGACCATTCCCGCTCAAGGCGGCTACAACGCCTGCCTTTGCGGCCTCAGCCCACGGGGAGTGGAGCATTTTTCGCTGTTGTCGGTGCCCAAGAAGAGCCTGAGGAAGATGGTCGAGCGGATCGAGGAGGACAGTCGGCTGCCGGTGGCCGAGACCGACGAGACTCACGTGCTCTACCTGCTCGAGGAGGCCAGGGCGGCGTCAATGGCCGAGGGAGAGGCGCTGGATCCCGAGTTCGCCACGTTCCTCAGGGTTTTTTCGGGTCTGGCGGCGGGCCGTCGCGAGACGCCGGCAATATATGACGTCATCCCGGCTGCCGAGGTGGAGGCGGATGAATCCCTTCTGGAGCGCTGCGTCGAGCTGCTCCAGGACATCGGCCTGCTCTGGAGCCTGCCCTTGTACCTGGTAAGACCTTATGCCGACGAGCTGGACCGGGCGGAGGGGTCCGGTCTCATTATCGGCCGCGAGCTGCGCGAGGCCAGGCGGCTTGAAATAATCGGCAAGGCGGCCGCCGAGTTGTTTGACGCCGGGCGGCGAAAGCGGTGGCGGCGCAGGCTGGAGGAGTGCGCCTTCGTCATGGCCAGGAAGGGCCGGCCTGATGAAGCCAGGATCGCCCTGGCCACCGCGATACACTTCGGCCATGAGATTGCGGCAAGCCGGCCGCATCCGCTAGCCGCGGCCCTGATAGGCCGCTCCCTGGACCTCTTGCGGGCCAAGGAGCGGGAGCGGATGGAATTCTCACCGATCATCACCCCAGGCGGGCCGGGAGACCGAAGGTGAAGACCCTGGAAGTGCGCAGCACAAAACGCTCCGAGATGATAGACATTACCTCGCGGGTGGCCGAGGCGGCGCGCGCGATGTCCGCCACCGATGGCGCCTTGACCGTCTTCGTGCCCCACACCACGGCGGCGGTGACCATCAACGAGGCGGCGGACCCGGACGTCGCCACCGACATTCTGGTCGCCCTTGACAGACTGGTGCCTTGGGAGGCAGGCTATCGCCACGGGGAGGACAACGCCGCCGCGCACATCAAGAGCACCATGGTAGGTTCTTCGGTGCAGATCGGCGTGGAGGGCGGCCGGCTGGTGTTGGGCCGGTGGCAGGGAGTTTTCTTTTGTGAATTCGACGGCCCCCGCGGGAGGCAGGTACACGTATTTTTTCGGCAGGCTGCTGCGCGCGCGGAGGGCTGACCGCCTGTTGATAAGAGCCTTCTGACGCGGGTTGCCAAGAGGAGAAAGGACAATTGCGGCGAAAAGTAGACGTAAAGATCGCCGATGACCGGTCGGTCACCCTGGACGTCAAGAAATCCGCCGTGGCGGATTTTGCCGGAGCCTTCGTGGAGTACTCCATCGAGAGGGTGCGGAAGGCGGCCGCGGCCAACAAGATCACCAACGTGGAGATGCTCGCCGAAGGCTTCCTGGTCTCGCTCAACGAGGAAGTAACCTACTTTCTGAAGCACACCAGCCCCGAGGACCAAAGCCTCCTGCTGGAGTGGCTCACCACGGCCGTGGTCGGCGGCTACGGACAGGACTTCCTGGCCCGCTACGTAAAGACCCTGGCCGCCCAAGACAACGGTGGCCCAGACAACGATAGCCAAGGTGACGGGGGCGAAAACGGCTCGTCCGGGCGGGGCGGCGGCTGATATTCATGCCCCGCGCCACTCCCGGCATGACGCTAAATCGTTCTCTTTTAAAACTTGACACTGACAGCGACTAGCGTTATAAGGGGCGAGCGCAATCTGCTATTTGCACGTGGCGGTGGTGACTCCCTAATTATGGGATCGCTGGCTGGCAACACCCAACGGCAACCTGCGTAAACATCCCGGCAAATGGCATGTGGTTCGGGCGATGGGCCGTCTTTCCGTTTGAGTGCCCGAGGCCGTGGGGAAGTGTTGTCTGCGCGCGTCTCCAGCTTTTCGAAAACCACCGAAAGCATTCGAAGAGCATTCACTGGCCAGCGGGCCGAATTCGTCAGCCCGGTGTAAGTCTTTTTGTTCAAAACGGTATACCCCCCTCGGCATGCTGATGAAAAAGAATTGAGGAGGTGATTTGGAGCCACGCGGTAAGGACATGCATCCGGCATCAAACTGGGGTGGTACTTTTCGTAGTGAAAAGCGAATGGAGGTATAGCTATGGCAGTTGATGTTAAGTCAACCTCTCCTACTCCGATGCTCGACGAACTGGAGAAGGGCCCCTGGCCAAGCTTCGTATCGTGCATCAAGGAGGCGGGCAAGACAAAGGCTATGGCCCGCGATCTGCTCCTTCAGCTTGAGCAATCGTACCGAGACGGCGTCACTCACTGGAAGCACGGCGGGATCGTCGGCGTGTTGGGCTATGGTGGAGGCGTAATCGGCCGCTACTCCGACAGCCCCGACAAGTTCCCCGGCGTGGCCCACTTCCATACCGTCCGCGTCAATCAGCCCGCGGGCAAGTTCTACACCACCAAAGCGCTGCGCCAGATATTCGACATCTGGAATCGCCGCGGCTCCGGCCTCACCAACTTCCACGGCTCCACCGGCGACATGGTCTTCTTGGGTACCACTACTGACGAACTTGAGCCCATTTTTGCCGAACTGACCAAGTTGGGCTGGGATCTCGGTGGCTCCGGTTCCTGCCTGCGTACCCCCAGCGACTGCGTGGGCATGTCCCGCTGCGAATTCGCCTGCATCGACTGTGGCGATTTCACCAACGACGTAACCCATACCTATCAGGATGAGCTCCATCGTCCGATGTGGCCGTACAAGACCAAGATAAAGGTTGCCGGCTGCCCGAACGACTGCATCGGCGCGATCGCCCGGGCGGACTGCTCTGTCATCGGCACCTGGAGAGACGATATTCAGGTGAACCCCGACGCCGTGGCCGAGTGCTCCAAGACCATCGACATTCAGGCCGAGGTCGTGGGCCTCTGCCCGACCAGCTGCATGAGATGGGACGGCAAGAAGCTCTCCATAAACAACAAAGAGTGCAGCCGTTGCATGCACTGCATCAACGTTATGCCCAGGGCACTGAAGCCAGGCAAAGATCGTGGCGCTACCATCTGCATCGGCGCCAAGGCCCCCATCCTCATGGGAGCCCAACTGAGCAGCGTGGTCATTCCCTTCATGCGCATGGAGTCCCCATACGAGGAGTTCAAGGACTTCATAGCCAAAGCTTGGGAATGGTGGGATGAGAATGGCAAGAACCGGGAGCGTATTGGCGAGCTGATCCTGCGCAAGGGCATGAAAGAGTTCCTGGATGCAGTCGGCCTGAAGGCGGATCCCCGCATGGTCAAGGAGCCGAGGTCCAACCCCTACGTCTTCTGGGCCGAGGACGAAGTTCCCGGCGGCTGGCCGAAGAACTAGAGCACTCGAGGAGGTGATTAACACATGTCATCCGCAGCAAGGATAACCGATATAGGTCCCCCGGATTTCAAGCAGTTTCTGCCTCCGGTATGCCTGAAGAACTACGGGAAGTGGGACTATCACGAGATAGTCGAACCTGGCGTCCTGCGCCACGTGGCCGAGAGCGGCGACGAGATCCATTCCGTGCGCATTGCCTCCGCCCGTCTCCACAGCACGGCCTGGCTGGAAAGGGTCCTGCAGATCGCAGATAAGTACTGCGACGGCTACCTGCGCTGGACGACCCGCAACAACGTCGAATTCCTGGTCTCCGACAAGAGCAGGCTCGAACCCCTGAAGGCGGAACTCAAGGAGAAGGGCTACGTCATCGGCGGTACCGGGAAGGGCATCAGCAACATCGTCCATACCCAGGGTTGGATCCACTGCCATACCCCGGCCACCGACGCCTCGGGCGTTGTCAAGGCCATAATGGACGAGCTGATAGAGTACTTCGACGGCCGCAAGACGCTGCCCGCGAAGCTGCGGGTCGCCCTGGCCTGTTGCCTTAACATGTGCGGCGCCGTTCACTGCTCCGACATCGCCATTTTGGGCGTGCATCGCAAGCCCCCCCGGATAGACCACGGCGCGCTCAAGGTTCAGTGCGAGCTGCCGACGGTCGTTGCCTCCTGCCCCACGGGCGCCATCAAGATGAAGCCCAAGGAGGGGACGCTTGACGTCAACCAGCCGCGGTGTATGTTTTGCGGTAACTGCTACACCATGTGCCCGGCCATGCCCTTGGCCGACAAAGAGGGTGACGGTATTGCCATCCTGGTGGGCGGCAAGATCTCCAACGCTCGGAGCATGCCCAAGTTCTCCAAGATGATCATCCCCTTCATCCCCAACGAGCCGCCGCGCTGGCCGCAGACCGTTAATGTGATCAAGAAGCTCGTAGAGGTCTATGCAGCCGGTGCCAATAAGCATGAGCGTATGGGCGACTGGATCGAGCGCATAGGTTGGGAGCGTTTATTCGACCTGACGGGTATCCCGTTCGACGCGAAGTGCATCGACGATTTCCGCCTGGCCCAGAACACTCTCCGCAATAGTACCCAGTTCAAGTGGTAGAGGGTTTTTTCAGGCTCCAAGCAGTATGTTTGGAACCCTTTGAGCGGAGTGAAAGAAATGGCCGATCTGAAGGCAGAGATTATGGTGATTCTTGCTGAGAGTAAGCAAAAGAGAAAGAAGCTGAAGCCAAACGAGGTTGTCAAGAAGGTCCAGGAAAAGATGGAGATCTCCAAGGAAGACGTAAAGACCGCCATCAAGGAACTGGCCAACGAAGGCAAGATCGTCTACGTATATGCCGGTGGCAGCTTCGTGGAGCTTCCGTCGTAGTTTTTTGTAAATATGCCAAAAGAACCCTGTCCGCGTCTGGTCCTTGCGGGCCTGCGTGGTGGGTCCGGAAAAACCACGGTTTCGCTTGGTCTGACCGCCGCCTGGCGGCAGGCCGGGCGAGATGTGGTTCCCTTCAAAAAAGGACCTGACTATATCGACGCCGGGTGGCTGGCCCTGGCGGCTGGCCGGCCCTGTTATAATCTTGACCCCTTCCTGATGTCCTGGGAAGGGGTTTTGTACTCCTTTGCGCGTCGTGCCGCCCCACGGGGCATAAACATTGTCGAGGGCAACCGGGGCCTGTACGACGGGCTGGACGCCCGGGGCGAATACAGCACGGCGGAGCTTGCCAAACGGCTGCGCGCCCCCCTGGTTCTGGTGGTCGATTGCACCAAGGCCACCCGTACCGTGGCCGCGCTGGTGCTGGGCTGCAAGTGTTTCGACGACTCCCTGAACCTCGCTGGGGTGGTGCTCAACCGCATTGCCGGCTCCCGCCATGAAGCAGTCGTCAGAGCCTCCCTGGCGGAGTATTGCGGCGTGCCCGTGGTGGGGGCGCTGCCCAAGCTGAGCGCCCGGATTGCCGAACGCCACATGGGCCTGGTCCCCTCCCACGAGGTAGCGGAGGCCGGAGCGGCGCTGGACTTTGCCGCGGAATGCGCCCGAAAATATCTCGACCTCGATGCCCTGGAGGTTTTAGCCCAGGCCGCGCCGCCGATTGAGTGGGAGGCCGCGACCGTCGAGTGCCGCCCGGTCGCGGACCGACCCCGCATAGGCGTCATCCGCGACGAGGCATTCTGGTTCTATTACCCGGAAAACCTGGAGGCCCTCGCCGAGGCCGGGGCGGAGGTGGTCTGGCTGGATGCCCTGCGAGACGGCGTGCTTCCTCCGCTCGACGGACTTTACATCGGCGGAGGCTTCCCCGAGGTACACGCCGAGCGCCTGGCGGCCAACAGCGGCTTTCGGGAATCCCTCCGGCTGGCAATAGAGGACTGGCTGCCGGTCTATGCCGAGTGCGGCGGGCTGATGTATCTTGGCCGGGACATCCGGGTTAAGGACACGGCCTACCCCATGGTAGGGGTGTTTTTGGTGAGTTTTGGGCTGGAGCCCAAGCCGCAGGGCCACGGCTACACCGTGCTCGAGGTCGAGGAGCAGAACCCCTTCTACCCGCCGGGGCGGGTGGTGCGGGGCCACGAGTTCCGCTACTCCAGGGTGCTGGACTACGGCGGCGGCCTAAAGCTGGCGTTCCGACTGGAAAGGGGACACGGGTTCCAGGACGGCCGCGACGGACTGATCTACAAGAATGTACTTGCCGGCTACACCCATGTTCACGCCCTGGGCACGAAGGAGTGGGCCTTCTCCCTGGTGGACCGCGCCGCCGAGCACCGAGGGCGCCGGATGGCGGAGACCGCCGCCCTGGCAGTGGGGTGCCCACGAGCAGACAAGGCCTGAATGGAGAACCCGATCATGAGAACCCGACCCGGAAACCGCCTGGAATTCCCGAGCTGTCCCTTCTGTGGGGCGGTGGTCATGCGGCCCGCCGAAGAAATTGCCGGCCTGGATCTGCCCGGCGGCAAGTGCGACTGCGGGGCCGTCTATGCCATGGACCCCACCGGCCTTCGCCTGGGCGAGGCGCTGCTTGAGGCGCTGTCCCTGGCCTGCGGGTGCGACTCCGACCTGGGCTGGAAGCTGGAGCCGGGCGAGGACTACGAGGAGCGCCAGATTCTGGGCTACGACCCCAACCGCCACGTCATCATCGGGGCCGGGGCCAACTACCGTTCGGGCATGAGCGCCCTGTGCTTCATCCGGCTCTCGGAAGGGGCGCTGGAGCGGGCCGCCGGGCGCGCGCGGCACGGCTGATGGTCTCCCGGCTCAGCGCAAATATCAGAACACTGCTGGCCGGCGGCGACCTGGAGTCGCTGAAGGCTTTGGCTGTTGGCGGGCAGCCGGTGGTACGCGGCCTGGTCTCGCTCCTCTACGACGAAGACGCCCCCGCGCGCTGGAAGGCCATTTCCGCCCTGGGCCAGGTCTGTGCGACCCTGGAGCGCTCCGGCCGCAGCGAGCGGGTGCATGATCTCGTCCGGCGCCTCTTCTGGATGATGAACGACGAGTCCGGCGGCAGCGGCCGCCACCTGCCGGAGGCGGTGGGCGAGATTCTCTATTGCGTGCCGGTGTTGCTGCCGGCCTTCGGTCCCATGCTGGCCACGCATCTGGATATCGATCTCTACACCGCCGGGGTGTGCTGGGCCGTGGGAAGGATGAGCCAGCGCGACCGGCGGTTGTTCGCTTTCGTGCTGCCCGAGGTCCGAAAAGACTACCTGGGCCACGAGGCCCCTGAGATACGCGCCCTGGCGGCCTGGTGCCTGGGGTGGGCGAAGGACGAAGATGCGCGGCCGCTCCTGGCCGAGCTGGTTGCCGATTCAGCCGAGGCGGTGGTCTTTGAAGATGGCGAATTGCGGAAGGCCAGCGTGGGGCAGTTGGCCACCGAGGCGCTGGGGCGGCTGAACAGGCCCTGAAGAAACTCTGATGGTTTCGTAAAAAGTCAGCCTGTCCTGTCCCGTCCCGTTCATGGTTCGATACCTCACCACGAACGGAAAATCAGATACTTACGACCTACTCCATCCGTTCGCCCTGGAAGCCTTTCAAAAAAGGATTTGAGTGTGGGGTTGCAGCGTGTCGCTGCCAGGGTCGCCATATACAGAACCGCCCTGATTATGTCCCCGCCCACCCCTATCTTTATAACCTCACTGACAAAGCTTCCCTGGCAAAGGCCATAGATTTCATGACCAAGATGACATCTCTCAGACCGACTGATTCCAGGCTATATCGCAACCGTGCTGACTATTACCGAGCCTCCGGCAACAATCAGCTCGCGGTGCGGGACTACTCCACGGCCATAAGACTCGCCGGCGAGGCCGCAAGCAGTTCTGACTACTACCTCACGGAGACTTTGTTAAACAAGGTCTGCGCGCCAAAGGACATAAAGAAGGCGAAGAATGGTAAGAAGGGCAAGAAGTAAGGACACGATTTTGATGGTCTGGTAGACGGAAGCGGTCAGGAATGCAGGGCCGCCCGATAAATTGCAGGGCAGGCACAGGGGCCTGTGCCCCTACAAGAGGCACGAACAGAACCCTCCCAGCGGGGGAATGCGGTGCGGGAGGCAATTAGGGAACCTCTGAATGAGTCCCCGCGTTGCCAACCGTTCGCCCTGAGGTATCGAAGGGCGAACATAAAACGGTATCAAAGCATTCACTATTTCCGTTCATGCTTCGATACCTCAGCACGAACGGAAGCGGTTCAACGGGCTTATTCAGAGGTTCCTTAGCGGTAGTAAAAAAAACGACTCCGGAAGCGGCTTTCGGCCTACTCCCGCCCGAAAAAGACCTTCACCGGCTCCCCTTACTCACCTCCTTCCTTTCAGAAGGAGATTTTTGGGTTCGCCTCCAGCCTCTCCGAATCGGTTTCGCCTACCGGCCATCTCCCGGAGTCACTTTTAGGATAAGGACCGCCGGGCCAGGCTGTCAAGCACCCGGAGAGATGGTCGGAAAATACCCAGCGAGGCCAGTTGCCCTCCGCCGAAGTCCCTTGGGAAACACCCGCCCGTTTTCCAAAGAAAAAGGCCGGAGACTCACGTCCCCGGCCTTTGTTTATTCGGTAGCAGTGCTTACTTCTTGTGACACTCGGTGCAGGTGGTCGGCGCGGGCTTGCCGGCCTTCTTTTCCTTCACGTGGCAGCCCTTCCAGCAATTGTTGTGGAAGGCGTCCTTCAGGGCTATCGGCTTCGGCCCGGTCTTGTGGCAGGCGTCACACTTCTGGACCGGGTCTCCCTGCTTCCAGACGTTCTTGCCATCTTTGTAGACATGGTGGCAATCAGCGCAGGCGGTCTTCAGATCAACGTGCTTCTTGTGCGTAAACTCCACCGCGCCCTTGGTGGCACCCTTGAGGCTGATGGTGTCAGGCGCCTTTTGCGCCGCGGAGGCCACGCCCATGGCGCAGACAAACGCGGCCACCAGAATCAAAGCAATCGTCCCTCTTCTCATTCTTCTCCCTTGCCTCCTCCTAAAAATGAACGCAGATGTGAAATGGTGCCCTATACTCTCTCCGCCGAATTCCTCTGTCAAGGGAAAATTTTCTCTATAAATAAAGAAGGTTGCGCCAGGGATAACCGGGTCAGTCCGGTCGCCGGTGGAGACCGATTTCGTTCAGGACGCCGTCGATCAGCCGAGGCAGCGCCGCTGCGACTTCGCTCGACAGATCCAGACCGGCTTCGATGACCGCCGGCTGAAGCCCCATGATGACGGTTCTGTCTGGAGGGATCTTCCCGAGGGATTCCAGCAGGCGGAGTACGCCTGGGATGTTCAGTTCGTGCAGGGAGAGGGCGGGCTCCTGGTCTTCCCTGGTATCGGAGGGGAACATTATATAGAGGGTGCCGGGATCCCCTGGCCCCAAAATGGCGTCAAGGATGATGAGCAGATCCACTCCCTCAAGAAAGGGCAGGATATTCATGGCCGAGGTGGCGCCGTCCGCGGCCTCGACGCCCGGCGGCAGACCGCGTTCCTGGAGAGCCCGGACGGCGTGGATGCCCAGACCCTCGTCTCGGAGAAGCAGGTTGCCAAACCCCACCACCAGGACCTTTCCCATGGAACCCCTCGGACAAAATTAATGTAGATCCTCGGACGCGGGGCGCGGGGCGGTCCAGCGTCCCGAAGATTAAAAAATTTACTATATCATGATTGCAAGCGTCCGCGCGCGGTGGCGCGGGACTCTTCGGAGGCTGCCACTGAACCCGCTCAACGCCAAGAAGAATCCGGTGCGCATCAGGGGTGGATTTAATCAATTTTTCCGCTTGACAGCCTTTGGGACACAGAGTAGAAACGGCTGAGCGGTGGAGAGTGCCGACCGCCCGCTAGGTTTTTTCGAGGGTCGGCCCCTTCGGTTTCGTCAGGGCCAAGGCTTTCGTCAGGGTCAAGATATATAGCCTGAGAGAAAACACAGCCAAGGAGATCTGGCGCGCCCGCGCGGCGCATACGGAATCCTCATTCTTAAAAGACCGAGGCGAGGTTCTATGGAGACACATTCAACTGACAAAGGAGCGGGTTGGCGTTCCTGGTTGGCGTTCCTGGTTGGCTTTTTCGCGCTGCAGGTAGTCGGCTGGGTTATCTTTCCCGCGCTGCTCTACGGAACGAAGACCCAACCGCTTAACTTCAGTCACAAGGCTCACGTCGAAAACGCCGGAGTAGGCTGCGAAGACTGTCACGCCTTCCGCGAAGACGGTACCTTCGCCGGCATTCCCAATGTAGCCAAGTGCAAAGAGTGCCACGAGAGCGCTGTAACGGAATCACCCGCCGAAGCGACCCTCATCTCTGAATACATCGCGAAAAACAAGGAGATACCCTGGCTGGTCTACGCGCGCCAGCCGGACTGTGTCTTCTTCTCCCATGCCGCGCACGTCAAGCTGGGCCAGATGGAATGTACCATCTGCCATGGCGACCACGGGAAAACTGACCAACTGAGGCCCTATCAGTACAATCGCATTACGAAGTACAGCCGTGACATCTGGGGCAAATATATCTCGGGGATCTACGCTTTCAAGAAGCACCCCTATGACAGCATGAAGATGGATGACTGCGGCACTTGTCACAAGGAACAGCACGTGAGCAATGCCTGCTTCGTCTGTCATAAGTAGGCGAGGGCGAAGATATGGATATCAGCAGAAGAACCTTCGTGATGTTCGGGGTAGGCGCGGCCGCGGGCTTCGTCTTGGGTCCGATCAACTGGAAACTCATGGACGACGGCGCCATCTGGACCCAGAACTGGCCCTGGGTGCCGGTGCCCGAAGACGGTGAAACCTCTTATGCCACCTCGACCTGCAAGCTGTGTCCGGGGGCGTGTGGCATAAAAGTGCGCCTGATCGACGGGAAACGCGCCATCAAGATCGACGGCGACCCCGACCATCCGGTCAACAAGGGCGGCATCTGTGCCCTGGGGCTGTCGGGCCTGCAGGTCGTCTACGGGCCGGACCGCATCAAGAGCCCTCTCAGGCGGGACGGAGAGAGGGGCTCCGGCCAATGGAAGGCCATAAGCTGGGAGGAGGCGATCTCGCAACTCTCCGCCAAACTCAGCGAACAGCGCATGAGCGCCAAGCCCCACAGCGTGGCCCTGATAAATGGAGAGAGAAACGGGGCGATGAATCGCTTCTGGGAGCGCTTCCTGCGCTCTTACGGCTCGCCGAACCACGTCCTGATGCCCTCCCTGTCCGATACTGAAGAGGCCATAGGCGAGGTGATGCACGGGGTGCGCAGCCCCATGGGCTACGACCTCGAAGGTTCGGGATATATCCTGAGCTTCGGCGCCGAGCTTCTCGACGGCTGGGGAAGCCCCGTCCGCATGATGCTGGCCTACGGCAACTGGCGGGGAGGCGAGGGGACGCGGCCCAGGCTGGTCCATGTCTCCAGCATGTCCTCCATGAGCAGCTCCAAGGCGGATGAATGGGTGGCGGTGCGACCCGGAACCGAAGCGGCTCTGGCCCTGGGCATGGCCAACGTCATCCTCAACGAGGGGCTGGCCAAGGGATCGGGGGGCGGAATGGACGCCTTCCGGCAGGTGGCCTCGGAGTACACCCCGGATAGAGTTTCCTTGGTTACCGGTGTCAAGGCGGAGGACATCGCCCGCCTGGCCAGGGAGTTCGCCGCGGCAACGCACCCGGTGGCGGTGTGGGGGCGGGGCAGGGGAGATATGCCCGAGCGTCTGGCCGATGCCGGCGCCGTGCAGTGTTTGAACGCCCTGGTAGGCGCCGTGGGCGCCACGGGTGGCGTGGCCCCGCAACCTGCCGTACCGCTGGCGGGCTGGGGCGAGGCCCCGGTGGACATGGTGGCCGCGGCTGGCCTTGGTGCGGGAAGGCTGGACGGCACGGGGGGTGGGTGGCCACCAGCGCCTGGCGCCAGGGGAGCTGTGGGCAGCCTGGCTCACGACTTCCTCCAGGCCGCCGACCAGAACGCGCCCTACGGGGTCAATGTCCTCATGGTCTACGAGGCCAACCCGGCCTACTCGTTGGCCGAGGCGCGCCTGTTCCGAGAGGCGGCGGGTAAGATTCCTTACATTGTCAGTTTTGCCAGCTCTATGGATGAAACGGCGGCCATGGCGGATCTCATCCTGCCTAACCATACCTATCTGGAGCGCTGGGACAGCACCCTGACCCCGCCGGGCCTTCAGTACCCGCTGGTCAGCCTGACCAAGCCGGTCATCGATCCCCTCTACCAGACCAGGCACACCGCCGAGGTCATGATGGAAGTCGCCAAGGCCGTGGGTGGCTCCGCCGCTTCAGCCCTGCCCTGGAGCAGCGCCGAGGAGATGGTCAAGTCCGAGGTTGCCTCGCTCGTCGGGGAAGGCTTGGTGTGGTGTGATCCGGCCGCCAGAGGGGGCGATAGCTTCGGCTTCGCCATGACCCTGCCCGGACGTGAAGAGAGCCGGGTGCCCAACTATCAGTCGGCCAACTTGACCGGCTCGGCACCCGAGTACCCCCTCCTGCTTATGCCCTTCGCCAACGCGCGGATGACGCAGAACAACATCGCCAATCCGCCCTACATGACCAAAACCCTCGAGGATACCGTCTTGTTCGGGCAGGACCTGTTCGTCAGGTTGAGCCCGGTAACGGCGGGTGACCTGGAGATCGAGGAAGGCGACGCGGTGGAGCTGAAGACACCGGGTGGCACGGTAAAGGTCAGGGTGACTCTCGATCTCGGTATCCCGCCGGGAGTGGTGGGAATACCCCAGGGGCTTGGTCATGTCGCCCAGAGCGAATGGATAGCGGGCAAGGGTATCAACGCGAATGATGTCCTTATGATCGAGCGTGACCCTCTCAGCGGGTTGGCCAGGTGGCATGCAACCAGGGCCCGCGTCACCAAGATATAGAGGTAAGAGATGAAGGAAACTCATTTCAAGAACCGTTACGGCATGGTCATCGACCTGGACAAGTGCACGGGATGCGGGGCTTGCACGGTGGCCTGCTGCACGGAGAACAACCTGCCGGCGTTGCCCGATGAGAGTGACAAGGTTCGCAGCATCACCTGGCTTCGCCTCTACCGGGTAGACAACGGCCAGCCGTGGCCCAAGACACAGTACAGCTACTTCCCCCGGCCTTGCATGCACTGTGACCATCACACCCCGTGCGTCTCGGTCTGCCCGGTTACGGCAACGAAAAAAGACGAAAACGGCGGGATCGTCAGCCAGATATATACCCGCTGCATGGGTTGCCGGTACTGCATGGCCTCCTGCCCTTACCATGCCCGATACTTCAATTGGTGGGACGTGCGGTGGCCCGGAGATACCCAAAAAGCCCTGACCCCCGATGTCTCCCCCCGCATGAGGGGCGTCGTGGAAAAGTGTTCCTTCTGCCACCATCGCATGATGAAGGCAAAGGACAAGGCCGCGCTCGAAGGTCGCCACGAACTCAATGAAGGTGAATGGCAGCCCGCCTGCGTGGAGGCGTGCCCCGCCAAGGCCATGACCTTCGGGGACTTGAACAATCCCGAAGCGGCGGTTACCAAACTGTCCAAGAGCCCTCACGCCTTCCGGCTCCTGGAGCGTCTCGGAACCGAGCCCAAGGTATACTACCTCTCCACCAGAGCGTGGGTGCGGTGGTGGGCGGACAATCACTACCCGGGTGAAAAGAAGGTAGTGCCCGCCGTCCACCTGTAAAGGAGTGCGAATATGGATCGTTCACTGATTCCGGATGGCTGCAGGAGATGCTCGCCGGCGGTGTTTTTCATCTTCCAGGCGCTCTGGATGGGGCTGGTGGGCTTTGGTATCCTCGGCGCGACGCTCTGCCTCGGCCTTGGGCTGAACCAGACCGGGCTTAACGACTATTTCGGCTTCGGCATCTGGATCGTCTTCGACCTTGCGATCATCGCCCTGGGCGCGGGCGCCTTCTCTACCGGCTTCCTGGCTTATGTGGTCGGCAAGAAAGAGCTCAAGCCCATGATCAACGCCGCGGTCATCATCGGCTTCATCTGCTACTCCGGCGCGGTGGGCATGCTGGGCATAGACGTCGGGCAACCCATCAGGGGCTGGTTCGGCTTCTGGCACGCCAATGTGCACAGCATGCTGACGGAAGTTATGTTTTGCATCACGACTTACCTGGCCGTGCTGGTCATAGAATATCTGCCGAATATCCTGGAAAACCGGAAGCTCGACAAGATTCCGGCGGTTCACGCCTTCAGCCACAACCTTCATGAGATAATGGTCGTCTTCGCCGCCACCGGGGCATTCCTCTCCATGTTCCATCAAGGGTCTCTGGGCGGTCTCTACGGGGTAATGTACGCCAGGCCGTTCGCCGCCCGAACAGGCATCCTGATCTGGCCCTGGACGTTCTTCCTCTTCATCATCTCGGCGGTGGCTTCCGGCCCGGCCTTCACCATGTTCTGCATCTGGTTGACCCAGAAGATCAGCGGGCGCCAGCTGGTGAAGCGCGAGGTGCTCAGTCTGCTGGCCAAGATCGCGGGCAACGTGCTGCTGGTCTACGCCGTGCTGAAACTGATAGACACCTACTACTGGGCCACCGTGGTGGCGCCCAGCGCGGGCTTCACCCTATTGCAGTTTTATAAGGCGCCCTACGGGATTCACCTGCTCGTCATCGAGCTGGCGTGCGCCGTGCTGCCGGTGTTCGTCCTGCTGAACCCGAAACTGCGGGATAAGGACGCCTGGCTGATTCCGGCGGCGCTGATAGACATCGCCGGGATCTGCCTGAACCGCTTCGTGTTCACGGTTCAGACCTCGGCCGTACCCGTCCTGCCATTTGACAAATACATCCCGTATCACGCCACATGGCAGGAGTGGTCCATCGCCATTGCCATGATCGGCTACGGGCTCCTGATATACTCGTTCTCATACCGCTATCTGCCGGTCTTCCCGCAGGAAAGGGAGTTGAACTAGCATGTTCCCTTGGGTTTTTGAATGGGATTGGGAAATTGGCCACTATTGTCTCCTGGGGGCGTGGTACTGCGTGTGCACGGTGGTGGGGGTGACGCTGCTCTACACCATCCTGAAGACCGCCAGCGATCTGCGCAACAAGCGCGACCGAGCCGGCCACGGAGATGATCACGGTCATCACTGAGAGGGCTGTGGCTTTCTGGAGCCCGGTCGTTAGGTAGCGCCTTTTCGGGGCTGCGTCCGGGGTATGAAGATAGTCCGAGGTGGGGTAGGGTGCCCAGTGTGACCCTCTCCGCCTCGGTTTTTTTGGGGGGGACTTGGTAAGTAGTCGGGAAACAATCCGGCGTGGTTGTTGCACTGTACAGCGGCGATGCGCCGTAGGCCACATAGAATTGGCACCCAAGGTCAGATCTCATGGAAATCTCAGGCAAATCATCCACGGATCCGTCAGGGCCGGGCGGGCGGGACTCGAGCATGGTGGGGCCGAGGTGGCTGCCGGAAGTGTTGCGCCGGACGGTGAGCGGAGGCCGTTTGGCCTCATCGGCCAGTCTGGTGCTTGGCACATTCCTGTGCGTCCTGCTTGGTCACACGGCACTGAACGTGCTGAGTGCCCGAACAGCCAAGGAACGGGCGGAGGTTGTTCACGAAAGAGCGCATGCAACCGAGGAGGAGTCCGCCACCTACGCCCTGAAGGCCAAGGACATGCAGTTGGCCGTGGTGGAGGTGCAGCAGTGGCTGACGGACGTTGCCGCCTCCCAGACGGCTGAAAATCCGGGCTTCGCTCACGCCGAGGAACAGCCAAAACTTTCCGCGGCCTGTGCGAGGTTCTTCGCGCCAGGTACCAGAAGGCCGGCAATACGAAGGTAGTGGGCAACCTCGACACCATCGCCAGGGATTTCGAGGCCTTCCATGCCGTGGGCCTGAGAATGGCCAGGGCCTATATTGACGGGGGGCCGAGCGCCGGCATCCCCCTGATGCACCAGTTTGACCCCTACGCCGAGAGAATCAACGCCGACCTGGCTGCCTTAGTCAGGCAGCAGTCAGCCGAACTGGAGCGGTCCATGGCCATGGTCAAGGACATGTGCGCCTCCATCGAAAAGGAGTCCGAATTCACCTCGAAGGCCAATATCTTGGCGGGGATAGCCATAGCCCTGGTGGCCGGGCTGTTGGGCATCTTCTACTTCCTGGGTACCGAACAGAAGAAGGCGGACGAGAATCTGAAGCACTCCGTCTCGCTCTTGCAGGCCACGGTGGAGTCCACCGCCGACGGCATCCTCGCGGTGGACAACGAAGGAACCATCCTGACCTACAATCACAACTTCGTGGAGATGTGGGGTATTCCCGATTCCATCATGGAGCCGCGGGACCACTACATCGCCCGGAAGTTCATCGCCGGGCAACTGGCCGACCAGAAGGGCTTTCTCGACAGCACGCGGGAGTACTATCTCAACCCCGACGTGGCGAGCTGCGCCATACTGGATCTCGAGGACGGCAGGACGCACGAATGTTGCGCCATGCCCCAACGCTTGGGAGGAAAGATCGTCGGCCGGGTCTATAGCTTCCGCGACCTCACCCCGCACAAGAAGGCGCAGGCGGAGCTGCGGCAGGCCCAGGCCAGCCTCCTGCAGTCGGAAAAAATGGCCGCCGTCGGGCAACTGGCGGCCGGCATTGCCCACGAGATCAACAACCCCATGGGGTTCATCAACAGCAACCTCGGCACCTTGGGAGAATACCAGTGGGATCTGAGCCGGCTGCTGGAAAAATATCTGGCCCTGGAAAAACAGCTCATGGAGAGCGGTGAGGAGAATGTCTCGGAGAAGGTGGGCGCTCTCTGCGCTGAAATCGCCTTTTTGCGAAAGGAAATAAACTTCGATTACATTATGGGGGACTTTGAGAAGGTGATCTCCGAGTCCCTGGACGGCTGCCAGCGCGTAAAGTCCATTATCCTTGACCTCAAGGACTTCTCCCATGTGGAAAACAGTGAATTGCAGGAAGCGGACATAAACAAGTGCCTGGAGAGCACGCTCAACATCGTCTGGAACGAGCTCAAGTACAAGGTAACGGTGAACAAAGGCTACCAGACCCTGCCGCTGCTGCGCTGCCTGCCCCGGCAGTTGAATCAGGTTTTCTTGAACCTCTTCGTCAACGCGGCGCAGGCCATAGAAGATCGGGGGACCATGGCCATCCGAACCGGATACCACGAGGCTCCCGAGCCGCACATCGAGGTCCAGATCAGCGATACCGGAAAGGGCATCGCCAAGGAGAACCTCAGCAAAATATTCGAACCCTTCTTCACCACTAAGCCGGTGGGCTCCGGGACGGGCCTGGGTCTCCACATGGCCTACGGCATCGTCAAGAGACATCGGGGGGAGATCCTGGTCGAGAGCGAGGAAGGCAAGGGGACTACGTTCACCATAAAGCTGCCAATAGGCGAGGTCATGCAAGGTGCCGCGTAACTTACTCGTCGTGGACGATGAGAGTTCCGTGATCAGCAGCCTGCGACGGGTCATGAGAGGGGAAAACTACAAGATCCTCTCCGCGGCGAGCGGCGCGGAGGCCCTGGCCATCCTGGCCGAACAGCCGGTGAGCCTGATCCTGTGCGATTTGGGAATGCCCGGGATGACCGGCTTCGAGCTGCTGGAAATCGTGAAGAAACGCTATCCCACGGTTGTTCGTACCATTCTGAGTGACCAGACCAGGGTCGGCACCCTCTTGTGGGCTATCAACGAGGGGGAGGTTTACCGGTTTTTCACCAAGCCCTGGGACAACGACGAGATGCGAGATTCGCTGCGCCGCGTGGTCTGCCACGCCGATCTCGTTGCGGAGGCGGACCGACTGGCCACGTGGCTGGAAGAGCGGAAGGACATTCTGCGGCAACTCCTGGATGGCCCGGACGAAGAAACCCCGGTGGCATACTAAGCATTACCGCAATCAAGTACCAGCAGCCCGTCGGAGGAAGCGGGCAAAAAAACAAGAACAGAGAGGGGCGGGCCGCGAGGTCTGCCGGGAGGCCCCATGGATCAAGAGGAAAGCCGTAAGCATACCGTTCTGTTCGTCGATGATGAACGAAACGTGCTCAACTCCATCGAACGCCTTCTGCGCAAAGAAAACTTCAGTGTCCTCACCGCCGAGAGCGGCCCGCAGGGCCTGGAAATCCTGGCTCGGGAGACCGTCTCGGTGGTGGTGTCCGACCACCGTATACCTGGCATGACCGGAGTGGAGTTCTTGCAGCTGGCGAAGCAGCAGTCTCCAGACAGCCTCCGCATAATGCTGACCGGCTACGCCGAGACGCAGGCCGCCATGGCCGCCATAAACGAGGGCGGGGTGTATCGCTTTATAACCAAGCCCTGGAACGACCAGGAGCTGCTGCTGTCCATCAGGGACTTTGTCCGCCAGTATGAACTGGTGATGGATAACCGGAGGCTCTTCGCTCTCACCGAGGAACAGAACCAGCAGTTGCGCGAGATGAACCAGTCTCTCGATGCAAAGGTGGAGGAGAGGACGCGAGAGATCGCCGAAAAGAACAAGGAACTGGAGCAGCTCTACGACAAGCTGGAAAAGAGCTTCTTCGACTCCATCCGCGCCTTTCTTTCAATGATCGAGCTCTTCGACCCCCTGCTGGGCGGCCACTCCAAGCGGGTGGCGGCCCTGGCAAGTACCATGGCCGCCCGCTGCGGCATGGACAAGCCCGGGCAGGAGTTCGTGGAGATTGCCGCTATCCTGCACGATATCGGACTCATCGGTCTGCCCCGCGAGGTCCTCACCAAGCGGGAGGATGAGATGACTCAGGCCGAACTCGCCCTCTTCAAACAGCACCCGGATCTGGGTACCACCGCCTTGGGGGGCATAGACAATCTGGAAAAAGTGGCGGTGCTCATCAGGACTCATCATGAAAACTATGGGGGGACGGGTTTCCCCCATAGACTGCGCGGCATGGACATTCCCCTGGGGGCCCGGATCATCCATGCCGCCAGCGCCTACGACGACCTGGTCACGAGGCATCGGCTCAATAAGGCCTCGGCCTGCGAGCAGATCAAGGTCAGGAGTGGGAACGAGCTTGACCCCGAGGTGGTCTACCACCTGCTGGGCGTGGTGCGGGCCACGGAACATACCACCCGCCGAGAGACCATCGTGCCTCTGGATAAACTGGAGTCGGGCATGGTTCTGTCTCGAAGCCTCAAGACCGTGGGCGGCAGGCTGCTGCTCCCGGGAAAGTCGGTGATAAGGCAGACCCACATAGAAAAAATAAAGTGTTTCGCGCGGATAGACCCGGTCGAGGGGGGAATATACGTATTCGTTCCGGATGCCTGAGCGTGGTGAGTCATAATTTCATTCACCGATGGCCGTCGATGGGCGGCGCGATTTCCGCGTGCTCGCTCCTCGCCGACCGGGCGGCAGGGCCGCCTGCCAGACTCCGGCACCTGAGACAGGTGGCCATTATTGATGTGCTTCCGAAGGCGCCGGCACCTGTCGGCGTTGCCGACAGGCCATGGTTGCAGCCGCCCTCCCTTCGGCGTGGAATTAACGTCAGACCTACCCGAGGGCGGAGTGTGCTTGGCGCGGCTCGCGCCCGCCTCGGGATCGACTCGTCGCTGTGCTGCGGTCTCGCTTGCCCCTCGACGCCCAATTCAGGGCCAGCGCTGCCATTGTTTATGGTTTTTAACGACTATGGCCACGAGAGAGGTGCAGCGCCAGAGCATAGAGCCTTCTAATAACTCAGTACACTGCGGCCCGTTGCTAGCGGCCCGACTTGAGACGGGCGGCTACGGCCAGAGAAACCTGCCGTCTTTCTGGATCGGCGTGCTGTCGAGGTGGATCTCGCCGCCCTGGCGAAGGTCTTTGATCATGTCCCAGTGCAGGGCACTGTCGTTGAGGGAGCCGGTTTCGGGGTAGCCCTTGCCGAGGGCCAGGTGAATGGTGCCGCCGATCTTTTCATCGAACAGGGTGTCTTTGGTGAAGCGCTCGATGGCATAGTTGAACCCTACTCCGAACTCGCCGATACGACGCGAGCCGGCGTCCATGTCGAGCATGGAGTGGAGAAAGTCCGCGTTCTTTTCCGCCGAGGCATCCACCACCCGGCCGCCCTTGAAGGTGAGTCGCACCCCGGTGACTTCTCGGGCGTTGTAGATGGCCGGGAACTCGTAGTAGATCGTCCCCTCGGTGGAATCTTCCACCGGAGCCGTGAAAACCTCGCCGTCCGGCATATTGCTTTGGCCTGAGCACTTGGCCGCCTTGCGCCCCTCGATGGAGAAGCGAAGATCGGTCTCCCGCCCCAGGATTCGTACCGACCTGCTTGATTCCAGCAGCAGCTTCAGGCGCTCTTCCTCGCGGTCCACCGCCTCCCAGTCTATGTTGGTGGCCCGGTAGAAGAAGTCTTCATATTCGGCCAGGGACATCTCGGCCTCCTGAGCCAGGGCGTTGGTGGGGAAGTTGGTCAGTACCCAGCGCTTTTCATCAATGACAATGTCCTTCCACGGTTTTAGGGCCGCCTGACGGGCCGAGACCCGCTCCGCCGGGACGCCGGAGAGCAGCTTGCGGTTGAGGGGGGCGCGGATATTGACGTAACAGTCTATATGTTGGGCCTGATAGAGCCTGACCGGCGACAGATGCCGGACCTGCTCCATGCTGCCCTGATTCAACAGGATGGCGTCTGCCTCCTCGAAGCCGACCTCCAGGAGCGGGTGTCCTCCGTTCCTCAACACCTCCTCGAAGACCACCAGGCCCAGAGGCTTGCCGGCCTCGGTGCAGGAGATGAGAACGGTTTCACCTTCCTTGACCTTCAGGGAGTAGCCCACCAGTATCGCCGCCAGGCGGTCCGTCCGCGGGTCTGCCATCAGCCGTTGTCCTCCTCGATCAAGGGGGGTTCGAGCTTGACCGTCTCCGGCCCTTCGGCCAGCCTGGGTCCCTTGCAGGCCATTATATACGCTGGCTCATCGCCCGTGTTCTTGTAGGCGTGCCCGACCCCGGCCGCCAGGCGCAGGAGGCGCCCCTCCCCACCGACGCTCTCTCGCCGCACCCGGCCGTCTTCTTCCCAGACGACGAGCGCCCGGCCGCCGAAAAAGAAGAGGTATTCCTCTCTGGTGGGATGCGCATGATTGCCGCGGACCTGCCCCGGCACGCTGGCCACGATGTGCAGGCTGGTCATGTCTATCGGGACGTCTTCCGGCAGTAAGGCGGCCCAACCGCCCCTGGCGTCCTTCCTGACCACTCCGGACAGAAACTCGCTCCGCTCCCGCGCCATGCTTCCTCCCCCGCATTTGTACGATGAGGCTGATATTCTCGGCAAAGCTGGTGTATTGTCAAGCTCGGTTTAATTATCAGCCGAAATCGGCTGGTGACTCAGCCGCCTACTTGGGTGGGCATGTTTTTCTGAGTTGTCAAAGTGGTACACAAAGTGCGATACGCGAACAAAGCCACGATGGAGCCAAACGAGCGGAGGTCCTGATGGCCAGCATTGAAGGTATCAGAATACGGAACTTCCGCGCCCTGCGCGACGTAACACTGGGTAAGTTATGGCAGCTGCAAAAGGCCGCTCCCCTGACTCCCATGACCGCCGTTATCGGGAAAAATGGCGTCGGCAAAAGCACGATTTTCGATGCCTTCAGTTTCCTGGCGGATTGCCTGAAAACCGGCGTGGAAGAGGCTTGTGACCTGCGCGGGCGCGGAGGGTTTGATCGCATCAGGTCGCAAGGGGAAGCGGGGGGCATCGAGTTTGAAGTTTATTACAGGGAATATTTGAAGGCGCGGCCTATCACCTATGAGCTTGCCGTTGACCTGGATTCTAAGGGGCGCCCCTACGTTCAGAAGGAAAGACTCCGCCAGAGACGAGAAGGGCAATTCCACGGCAGGCCTTTCTCTTTCCTTTGGCTTGAGAATGGTAAGGGCATTGCCTGGAAAGGGGAGAGAGGAGGGGTTGACGAAAAAGAACAGCAGATGGATCTCTCGGGGATCATCAAGCGTATCGAAAAAGGAGAGGACGAAGAGGAGAGCAGGGAAACCGAAATTGTCGAACTCGATGACAAACGCAAGCTTGGCATCGCCACGCTTGGTGCACTCAAACAGCATCCTCGAATTTCAAAGTTCCGCCGCTTCATTGAAGGTTGGTATCTGAGCTACTTCAGGCCTGACTCCGCCCGTGGTCTCCCGCTTGCGGGTCCCCAAAAACATTTGAATATCCATGGGGATAATCTCGGTAATGTGGTTCAGTTCATGGAACGCGAGCATCCGAAGCGGTTTAAATCAATCTTGGAGGCAATAGCGGCAAAAATTCCAGGTATCGACAAGATAGACACCGTAAAAACTCCGGATGGAAGGCTGTTGCTTCGGTTCAACGACAAGGGGTTCAAGGATCCCTTCTATGCACAACAGATGTCTGATGGCACTTTGAAAGTGTTCGCTTACCTCCTGCTCCTCAATGATCCTACTCCACCACCATTCTTGTGCGTGGAGGAACCCGAAAATGGATTGTACCACAAACTTCTTGAGACCCTTGCAAAGGAGTTCCGCGAACACGCCGCTCAAAGAGGCGGGTCACAGGTATTCGTTACCACGCACCAGCCCTATTTCGTGGACGCGCTGAATCCTGACGAAGTATGGGTGATGGAAAAGGGAACCGACGGGTTCGCGACCATCAAACGAGCGAGCGAAGATCCACTTGTGAACAATTTGGTAAGCGAAGGTATCCCCCTTGGCGGACTCTGGTACAGCGATTATTTGGATGCAAGGTGAAGCCGATGCACTTTGAAATACTTGTCGAAGATCAGTCTGGGAAACGAATGCTTGACGTACTTGTTCCCAAATTCATCGGCACTGAGCACACATGCGTGGTTCACGCCTACAAGGGTATCGGGCATATTCCCAAAGACCTCAGAGGGAAGGCTGACCCGAGCAAGCGCATTCTTCTTGATCGGCTTCCCAAACTGCTCCGAGGGCACGGAAAGACGTTTGCCGGCTATGGCAAAGACTACCATGCCGCCGTCGTGGTGGTGTGCGACCTGGATGATAAGTGCCTGAAAGTATCTCGTCAGGAGCTATTGGGCGTCCTCAATGCCTGCAACCCCAAGCCCAACACCCGCTTTTGCTTCGCGGTTGAGGAAGGTGAAGCCTGGTTCTTGGGTGACCTGAACGCTGTCAGAAGGGCTTATCCCCGGGCCAGGGACAGCGTACTTCATTCCTACCGGAATGACGAAGTCTGTGGGACATGGGAGAAACTGGCCGATGCCGTATATCCCGGCGGAGCCGCAAAGCTATCCGGTAAGGGCCGGCAAGCAGTAGGCAAAGAGAAGTCCCGGTGGGCCGAGGCCATCACACCCCATATGGACGTCTCAAACAGTAGCTCGCCGAGCTTTTGCTACTTTCGTGACAAGCTGCGGGAACTGGCGCGGCGCGGTTGATGGACCACATGCCGGCAATCCGCCCCAGGTTCCCTTATGCCCGAGCTCCCCGAAGTTGAGACCATAGCCCGCGACCTGCGCGCCCAGAACCTGCCCGGAAGCAGGGTGGAAGAGGCGATAATCCTCCATCCCAAAATCATTCGGGGCGGGGCGACCCCGTTCGCGCGGGGACTTAGGGGGACGACGGTTGCCTCGGTCGGCCGCCACGGCAAGCTACTCCTCATTGATCTCAATTGCGAACCCGACGGCGGCCTAGTCCTCACCGTACACCTGGGGATGACCGGCCAGCTCACCCTGGTGCCGGAAGGCACGCCCCTGGCCAGCCACACCCACGCCGTATTCGGCCTGAACGACGGCCGGCAGCTCCGCTTCCGCGACATTCGCCGTTTTGGCCGGCTGGCCCTGCTCGGCGGCCGGGAGGCCCAGGAGGTACTCAAAAGAGACCTCGGGCCGGACGCCCTGGAAATAGGCGAGGAAGATTTGGCCTCCCTGCTTCGGTCCCGCCGGGTTGGCATAAAGACCCTGTTGCTGAACCAGCGACTGCTGGCGGGCGTGGGCAACATCTACGCCAACGAGATACTCTTCGCGGCCAGAATAAACCCCTGGCGCGCGGCGGGCGGGCTGAGCGGCGAGGAGGTCCACCGGCTCCACCATGCCCTAAAAACAGTACTCTCGGCGGCCATCGAGGGTCGGGGGTCTACCATTTCTGACTACGCCGACGTCTCGGGGCGCGCCGGGAACTTTCAGACCCGCCACCAGGTGTACCGCAAGGAGCGTTGCCCCTCGTGCGGCGGGCCGATCCTGCGGGTGGCAGGCGGAGGGCGCCCTACATTTTATTGCCCCGCCTGCCAGCCGGCTATTTTTTGAGCAGCTCCTTTTCGGCGGGGCCGACCTCCGTGGGCAAGGCATTTTCCGGGAGCCTGGAGCAGACCTGGTCCCGCCCGGCGTGCTTGGCCTGGTAGAGGGCGGCGTCGGCCAGCTCGATGAACTGGACCTGGGTCAGGGGATCCAGATAGCGCAGGCAGGCGGCCCCGGCGCTGATGGTGACGCGTATGGGCGTCTCCCTGTAGAGGATCTTGCGTCGCTTCAGGGCGCGCCGTATGCGCTCGACGATGCGCTCGCCCTCCTCGAGAGTGGTCGAGGGCAGAATAATGGCGAACTCCTCGCCGCCGTAGCGGCATACGATGTCCATGGCCCTGGTGCCCGCCTTGATTACCGCCGCCGCCTCCTGCAGGACGGTATTTCCCGCCTCGTGACCGTAGTTGTCGTTGACCAGCTTGAAATGGTCGAGGTCCAGCATGATGAGGCCGCAAGGTGCCCCGGTGCGCCGCACCCGCTCCATTTCTATCTCGAGCTGCTCCTGAAAGTAGCGGTAGTTGTGCAGGCCGGTGAGGGGGTCTATCAGCGACAGCTCCCGCAGGCGCTCGTTCTCGGCCCGGAGATCCGCCACTTGGCGCAGGAGCTGGTCATGCGCCAAGCGGCGCTCCGGGGGGAGGGTCGCGGGCTTTTTGGTCCTGTCAGCCGGCTTGCCGGACAACCCTGCTCTCCGCGGAGGCCCAGTGCAGATAGCTTTGCACGAAGGGGTCCAGGAAGCCGTCCAGGACGGCGTCCACGTTACCCATTTCCTCCGAGGTCCGGTGGTCTTTCACCAGCCGGTAGGGCTGCAGGACATAAGAGCGGATCTGGGAGCCCCAGGCGATGTCCTTCTTGTTGTCGTGCAACTCCTGCTTCTTGCGGGCCTGCTCCTCCCGCTCCTTGTCGTAGAGCCGGGAGCGGAGCACCTTCATGGCTATGTCACGGTTGCGGTGCTGAGACTTCTCGTTCTGGCACTGCACGACTATGCCCGTGGGCAGGTGGGTTATGCGGACCGCCGACGAGGTCTTGTTCACGTGCTGCCCGCCGGCCCCGCTGGCCCGGAAGGTGTCGACCCTCAGGTCCGATTCCTTGACGTCTATGACGATCTGTTCGTCTATTTCGGGGTAGACGAACACCGAGGCAAACGAGGTATGGCGGCGGCCGCTGGCGTCGAAGGGGGAGATGCGCACCAGCCGGTGCACGCCCGTTTCGCCGCGAAGGTAGCCGTAGGCATACGGGCCGCGTACCATGAAGGTCACGCCCTTGATCCCAGCCTCCTCACCCGGCTGCTCGTCGAACAACTCCGACTTCATGGAGTGGCGCTCGGCCCAGCGCAGGTACATCCGCAGCAGCATCTGGGTCCAGTCCTGGGCCTCGGTCCCGCCGGCACCGGAATGAATGAGCACGATGGCATTGTTGGGGTCGTTCTCGTCGCTCATCACCTGGCGCAGTTCCATCTCCTGGATCCGCGGCTCGATCTGCTTGAGCTGAAGCCTGACCTCGTCAACCGTGGCCGCGTCGGATTCAGCGACCGCCATCTCCAGCAGCAGGGCCGCTTCCTCGGTGCTGGTCTTGGCGTTCTCCCACTCCGCCACGGTCTGTTGGAGGCCCTTGCGCTCGCGCTGCAAGGTCTTTTGTCGTTCCAGGTCGCTCCAGACCTCCTGGCGCGACATGAGGGAGTCTACCTCGGCGAGCCGCTGCTTCTTGGCATCTAAGTCAAAGGCAGCCTCCGAGCCGGCCCAGTTGAAAATCCAGTTCCCGAATCTTCTGCTGCAAGTCATCGACTATTATGGTCATGATTTCTTCCCCTCGCGAACAGCCCCCCAAAAGACCCCCAGCCCCCCGGACACCGCCAGGCAGAGCCAGGCGAAGGCGTCGCCGATCTTGGTGTAAACCGTCTTGATAGTCATCAGCGGCACGACTCCGCGCACGTAGGTACGCTCTTGCAGCCTGGTGGCCGCGAGTACCCTGCCATCAGGCCCGATGAGGCCGCTGATACCCGTATTTGCCGCCCTTACCACCGCCCGCCTGGTCTCGACGGCCCTCAGGACGGACATGGAAAAATGCTGGTAAGGCGCGCTCGTCCCGCCGAACCAGGCGTCGTTGGTGATGACCGCCAGGATCGTGGCCCCGCCGCCGACCGCCTCGCGGGCCAGGTCGGCGAAGATGCTCTCGAAGCAGATCAGCACCCCCACTCGTGCCGGCCTGGGGCCGCCCAAGGACAGGCAGCAGCCCGGTCGCCCGGCCTGGAAGTTGCCCACCGCCCGCACGGCCTTGCCCAGAAAGGGCATGTAGCTCTTCAGGGGCACGTATTCGCCGTAAGGCACGAGATGTACTTTGTCATACTTGGCGGTCGGCTGTCCACCCGGCGCCAGGAGATAAGCCCGATTATAATAGCATATGTCATCGGCGTCGAAATCGTAGGCCGGAGAACCCAGGAGCACGTAACTCGGCAGCCCCTTGAGCCCCTCCATCACCTTCGGGGTGAAGCGGTCTTCCAAGAGGAAGTAGAAGGGCAGGGCGGTCTCCGGCCAGACGATCAGGTCCGGGTGGCTGGCGGCCGCCTTTTCGGTGAGTTTTCGGTATATCTCGACGGACTTGCCCTGAAAGCCGTCCGACCACTTGACCCCCTGGTCGATATTGCCCTGCACCGCCACCACCGCCAGTTTGGGCGCCGCCGCGGCGGCGGCCTCTATGTGCCCCAGCCGGAAGTGACCGTAAGTGAGCGTCAGGGATAGCGCCGCCAGGGCGGCCAGGCCCGCGACCACGCCCCTGGAGGTCTTTTCTTCGGCCCAGGCGGCAACCAGCGCGGCGTTGACCAGCACCACCACGAAGCTCAGCAGGGCCACGCCCCCCAGGTCGGCCGCCTGCACGAAGCCGTTCCAGGTGTACTGGCTCGCCCCCAGCTCCGCCCAGGGGAACCCGGTGAGCAGAATGCCCCGCAAATACTCCAGCCCCACCCATAAGGGAGGGGCGACGACCCATTGGGGCAGGCCGCACCGGGAGGCATACGCCAGGCCCAGCCCGAACAGGGCCGAATACATCGCCAGGTAAAGGACCAGCAGGGCCGCCACGCCCACCCCGGCCGGAAGGCTCATGCCTCCGTAGGTGGTGGTGACGTAGGCTATCCAGTATATGACAAGGCTGAACTCGAAGATTCCGGCCACGGCCCCGAGCAGCAGACCGCGCCTGGGCGTGGCGTGGCGCAGCGCCAGGAGCAGGGGGGCCAGGCCCACCCATGCCAGGGGCCACAGCCCAACAAACTTGGGAAAGGCCAACCCGACGAGGCCGCCGCCGAGGGCGGCCAGGAATATATCAAGATAAGGCGCGGAGACTATGGAAGTTTCAGATCTGTGCCGCATCTTCGGGGCTTTTTTCAACCGCAGTGACCCGGAGGCTGTCAATTTTTCGCTCGTCGGCCGCCTCCACCAGGAACTCCAGCCCGTCGTAGCGGAAGATCTCTCCGGTTTCGGGCACCCGCCCGGCCAGGTTTACGACAAAGCCACCCACCGAGGCGAACTCGCCCTCGGGCAGATCCACGTTGAAGTGTTCCTCGATGAACTCCACCTCGAGCCGGGCATCCGCCAGCACGGTGTGGGGGTCAATCACGATGAGCCGCTTCTCCTCGAGGTCGTACTCGTCCTCGAGCTCGCCGACAATCTCCTCGACGATGTCCTCCACCGTGAGCAGCCCGGCGGTGCCGCCGTATTCGTCTATCACCACCGCGATATGAACCCGCTTGGCCTTCAGCTCTTTCAGCAGGTCACAGATCTTTTTGGTCTCGGGCACGAAGTAGGCGGGCCGGGCGATGCGGCGCAGGTCCATTTCGCCGTCTTTGGCCCCCCAGTGGGGCAGCAGATCCTTGGCATGCACCACGCCCACGATGCTGTCCAGGTTGTGCTCGAAGATAGGAATGCGGGAGTGGCCGCTTTCGATTATGACATTGATGATTTCCGGGGCGGTGCTCTCCACGGACGCCGCAGCCATTTCGGTCCGCGGGACCATGATCTCCCGTACCAGGGTGTCCTTGAACTCCAGTATGCTCCCGATCATATCCTCTTCTTCGGAGGATATGAGACCCTCGGCCCTGGCCGAGCTCAGGAGGCGGATGACTCTTTCCTTGACGTGTCCGGGGATTTCCGGCCGCCCGCCGAAAAGCCGGGCAAACCTCACCAGAAGGCTGTTACTGTCGCCGTCTTCGTCCAACGCGGGTGCTCCGATGCATAACGCTTAGCAATTGAATGTACTACAGAACCAATAGAACCACATGCCGGGTATGCTGTCAATCAGTGTCGTTTACTTTGCAGGATGTATGCCATCAGCTTATAAGCCAGCTTGGCCGCCGTGAAATCGGACACCGGGCTGAGTGCCAGGGGGCACAGTTCGACTAGGTCAAAGCCGATTATCTCCCGCCTCGCGGCCACCTCGCGCAACAAAGAAAGGGTGGCGTACCAGCTCAGCCCACCCGGTTCCGGCGTGCCCACCGCGGGCATTATGGACGGGTCGAGCGCGTCGAGGTCGATAGTAATGTAGACGCGGGGAAGGAGGCGGTCAAGGATCTGCTGAATGGCCTCGCCTCTTTCCACGCTGGAGACCGAAATGGGGTTCAGGCCGCGCAGCCGCATGAAGGCGGCTTCCTCGGCACAGTAAGAACGTATGCCCACGGGCACGACGGGGGCATGGTCCAGCGCCCGGCGCATGGTGCAGGCGTGGCTGTAGGGGGTGCCCAGATAGGAGTCCCGCAGGTCGGCGTGGGCGTCGAGCTGCAGGATGCTGAAAGAATCCCCGCACACCGCCTTGGCGGCGCGTATGGGCGCCAGGCTGACGGTGTGCTCTCCCCCGAGGGTGACCAGCAGTTGGCCCGCCTCGAGAACCTGCCGACAGATAGGCTCCAGTACCTCCAGGGCGGCCTGGGGGTCTGGAGGCAACTCCGGTTCATCGAGGGTATGTATTCCCGCCAGATGCGGCTCGGTGGCGGTCTCTTCCTCGAACAACTCCATGTTGCGGGAGGCGTCTATGATAGCCTGCGGCCCGAGCCGGGTGCCGGAACGGTAGGATACCGTGGCCTCGAACGGCGCGGGCATTACCACCACCCCCGCCTGGCGCGGGGCACAGGGGGGCAGGGCAGCAAAGTTCCAGGGGCGACCAGGCCAGTCAGGCATCATGGCCAGCCCCCTAAAGGAGCTTCTGCCGCCTGTCCTCACGGACAATCTTTGCCGCCTCCCCAAGGTGGTTCGGGAAGTGGAGGCCGCGGTCCAAAATGCGGACCTCCAGCTTGTCTATGGCAAAGTACTCCTTGATGTGGGCCACCGCGCTGTCGGCATCGAAGGCCTTGCAGGAGAAAATGTCGAGGCTCAGGTAGTCCTTGTCTGGAAAGGTATGCACGCTGATGTGGCTCTCGGCTATAAGGACGAAACCGGACAGACCCCAGTCCTCGGGCTTCACGCCCTCGTACTTGAAAACGTAAGGGGGCATGATCTTGGTCATATGGATCTGGTCCGGGTATTCGTTCAGAAACTCATAGATGACGCCGAGATCCCGCAGTTTGGCGCCGTCGCAACCGTAGCCGTCCACCATGAGGTGCTGTCCGAAACCGAACTCTGGCTTGTTCACTCTGATACTCCTCCCGCTCTGCTCGATTTGGCTAATATATTGGTGGCGTGACCACCCACAGGATGCGAGCCGCGTGAGGGCCGCAGTTCTCGACAGAGTGGACACTCCGGGCTGAGAAGTAGAAACAGTCACCCTTGCCCAGTTTATGAGCTGCATTATCGACTTTCAATGCAACCCTCCCTTGGAGGACCAGCCCGAACTCCTCGCCCTCGTGAGGGCCGTGGGCCTCGGTCTGCTCGCCGCTCTGCAGCGTGACCAGAACCGGATCCATCCGGCGGTTCTGGGCGTCGGGCACCAGCACCTCTACGCTGTAGCCCTCGGTGCTGTCTGAGGTCAGGACACGGTTCGCTTTCTTGTAGACAGCGGTAACCTGCTGATCGTCCTTGAAAAATTCGTCCATCCGCACCCCGAAGACATCAAGGATGTCTTTAAGGGTGGCAATGGAAGGGGACGTCTGGTCCCGCTCCAATTGCGAGATAAAGCCTTTGGTCAGGAAGGCCCGGTTGGCCAACTCTTCTTGCGTGAGCGAATTGGAGCTTCGCAGTCTCCGAAGCTTCTCGCCTATCTTTAATGCCGCGCCGTTCATGTTTAGCTGGGCTATACAGAAAGTTTAGTGACACTAGCTTTTAGTCGAGCTCCGGCTTTTTGTCAAGGACTTTACCGGCCCATGGGGCCATTTTTTGAGTCTGACCACCCCGCAAGGGCACCGCGCCGCTTGACAGCCGCCCGTCACATGAAATAGCCTGACTGGTTAGTTCATTAAGGAGAAGCGAATGCGAAACGAAGAACAGATCCGGGAAAAGGTCGCGGAGTGCGTGGCGAATCTGCGCGACCTGACCGCCAAGGTCGAGTTCGGGGGGCAGGATTTTATCGTCGCCGACCGCAACGTCACGACTCTGTCCGTCTTGCTTTGGGCACTGGAGGAGGCGCCGCCCGATGAGGTAAAGAAGCTCGCGGACTCCGTGCTTTCCAAGTTCCGCCAGGCCAGCTGAGCAACGGAGCGGGGCGACGGGCGACATGAAACAGATCGGCATCCTCGCCAGAAAAAAACAGGCCGTGGAGCTGGCCGAAAGGCTCAAGGTCTGGCTCCGGGCCAAGGGCGTCGAGCCCATCGAGGCCAAGGACGACCTGCCCGCTTCCGTGGGGGCGGTGGTGGTGTTGGGTGGTGACGGCACCATGCTGCACGCCGTCAAGCTGGTGGGCGCCAAGAACATCCCCGTGCTAGGCATCAACCTGGGTGAACTGGGCTTCCTGACGGAGGTCTCCGTGGCCGAGATGTATGACGCCATGGAGATGGTTTTGGCGGGCAACTACCAGTTGGAGCGCCGCATGATGCTTTCGGCCTGTCTCTTCAAGGACGGGGCGCAGGAGTGCGAGCGGCTGGTGCTCAACGACGTGGTCTTCAATCGCGGGGCGGTGGCGAGGCTGGTCCATCTGCGCACCACCATAGACGGCCGCTACCTCACCACCTACCGGGCAGACGGCCTGATCGTGACCACCCCGACGGGCTCCACCGCCTACAGCCTCTCGGCTGGAGGGCCGATTGTCGACCCCACCCACGACACCATTCTCCTGACGCCCATATGCCCCCACACCCTGACCAACAGGCCCATCGTCCTGCCGGACACCTGCGTGGTGCGGGTGGAGATGGGCGGCAGCGGCATCCGCAACGTCAGCCTCACCTTCGACGGCCAGCCCGGCTACGAGCTTGATGCCGGAGACGTCGTCGAGGTGCAGAAGGCCCGGATGTATTTTAGCCTCATCAGGCTGCCCGGCAAGGACTACTTCGACAATCTTCGCACCCGGCTCAAGTGGGGCGGATGAAGTGGCGGGACCACCCTGGCGGCCTGTTGAAAACGGCCTTGCTAGGGTTTGACGAGCGTATAGATCCCTATCAGCACAAAAAGCACGCCGGCGCCGCCGCGCAGGTAGTGGGGTGGAATTGCCTTGCCCAAGGCGGCCCCGAAAATCACGGCCAGGAGGCTGGTCAGGACCAGCGCGGCCGAGGCGCCCAAGAAGACCTCCAGCCTGCCGGCCCGCGCTGAAGAGGAAAAGGTGAAGGTGGCCAACTGGGTCTTGTCACCCAGTTCCGCCAGGAAAATGGCCAGGAACGTGGTGGCCATCACTTTAATGTCAATCATGAAACGCACCTCGCGGACCTTGCTGGGGTTTTTTCTGAACCCTCCAGCCAGGTGATCCTAGCAACGCCCGCGGCGAGAGGCAAGCAACGGGAGTCGGAGACGAACAGTGGCGGATATTTTACCCTTCAGGGCCTTGCGCTACGACCTGGCCCGAATAAAGCGTATCGAGGATGTCGTCACCCCACCCTATGACGTCATCGGGCCGCGGGAGCAGGAGTCTTACCTGGCCGCCAGCCCCTACAACATAGTGCGGCTGGAGCTGCCCCAAGCCGGCCCGGACCACGGCCCGGACGGCGGCGACGGCTGGGCACAAAAGGCGGGTCAGTGGCTGCGCCAGTGGCGCCAGGAGGGCGTACTGGTCCGCGACCCGGCCGGGTCTTTCTACTATTGCGAAACCGATTACACCGCCCAGGGAGAGCGGCGCTGCCGCAGGGGTTTCATCGGCCTGGTCCGCGCCGATGAGTTCGGCGGGGCCGTCCGGCGTCACGAAATGACCTTCTCCCGGGTCAAGGCAGGCCGCCTGAGCCTCATAAGAGAGTGCCGGGCCAATCTCAGCCCCGTCTTCGGCCTCTACGAAGACCCACCCGACAGGGCCATCGAGGCGCTCCGGGCCTCCGCCCAGGGGCCGCCCGAGGTGGTTTTCGAGGACCGGGGCGGCTGCGGCCACCGGCTGTGGCGGGTGAGCGACGCCCAAAAAACCTTGAGTGAGGTGGTCGCCGCCCTGAAGGACTCCCTCATCGTCATTGCCGACGGCCACCACCGCTACGAGACCGCCGTGGCCTACAGGCAGCAGATGCGGGCCACCTTCCCCGACGCGCCGCCGGAGGCCGCCTTCAACTACGTCATGATTTACCTGTGCAACAGCCAGGACAAGGGACTCACCGTGCTGCCCTCCCATAGGCTGCTCGCCGCCCCGGAAGGCTTTTCCCTGGAGGAGTTCGACCGCCGGGCCTCGGTCTGGTTCGAGGTGCGTCACTTCTCTGGGGCCAATAAGACACCCTTCCTGGCCGCTCTGGCCGAGGGCGGCCGCGCGGGCAATGCCATCGGGTTTTACGCCGGGGGCGGATACCGCCTGCTCCTTCTCAAGGAGGGTGTTATGTCAGGGCCGGAGGCCGAGGGGCTGCCTGGCCCGGTCCGCGCGCTCGATGTCGTCGTGTTCAGCCGCCTGCTGCTACAGCGGGTTCTGAACCTGCCCGGCGATGAAGACGAGCGGCTGATCCAATACATTTCGGACACTGACCGCGCGCTCCAGGCCGCCCAAGAAACGGGCCGCCTGGCCTTCCTGCTGAACCCCACCCCGGTGGCGCAGGTCCAGGAGGTGGCCCGGCAGCGTCTGACCATGCCGCGCAAGTCCACCTACTTCTATCCCAAGGTGATGTCCGGCCTGACCATCAACCCCTTGGAGTATCCGGCCTCGGACGTTTTTTGAGCGGCAAGGCGGCGGATGAAGAAGAAAAGACCCAGGACGCCCTCTTCGGGGGGCGTCTGGTTCTGTCTCAGAGCCGGCGGGGCTATCGGTACTCCATAGATGCCCCCATTCTGGCCCACTTCGCCGCGGGCGCCGTCAGGGAGCCCATGGTTGACCTGGGGGCCGGGTGCGGGGTGATAGCCCTGATACTGGCCTTCAAGTTCGGCCTGGGGCGCATAACCGCCCTGGAGCTGCAGCCGGGGCTGGCCGCGCTGGCAGCGCGAAACGTCGCCGCCAATCACCTTGAGGAGCGCATCACGGTGTTTTCGGCCGACCTGACCGCCGTTGACCGGCTTCCCGCCGCATCCGCCGCGGGGGTGGTCTGTAACCCCCCTTATCGCGGACTGGGCACGGGCCGGGTGAATCCCGCCACCGAAAAGGCCCTGGCCCGGCACGAGCTGGCGGCAGAACTTCCCCAGATAGTTGCCGCCGCCGCCCATCTGCTGACGGCCAAGGGGCGCTTCTTCATTATTTATCCGGCGCCCAGGCTGGCGGCACTGTTTTCGGCGCTGGCGCGGGGTGGCCTGGAGCCCAAGCGGTTGAGGCCCGTACACTCTTTCGCCGCCGAGGACGCGGTGCTGGTGCTGGTGGAGGCCCTGAAAGGGGGAGGGGAGGGGCTGCGGATCGAGCCTCCCCTGGTGATCTACGGCTCGGAGGGCCGCTACGGCGAGGAGGTCAGCTCCTACTTCGAGGCGGACCCTGATGGGGGCGGCTCTTGATGATTCTCACCTCCCGGACCCAAAAACCCGGCCCCAGGATGGCGTTGGCGCCATCCACCAACTGCAGGGAGCGCAACTGGGCCTCCTGAGCCCAAAGAGGGTTGTCCGCCTCGAGCCAGAGGACACCTTCTTCCAGCGCGATAGGGCGCACGGCCCTGGCCAGGATTTCCCCCCCCGCCATCTGCTCCCAGCCGTGGTGCAAGGCCATGAGCCGCTGGAGGTGGCGAAAGCGCGCCTCGCCCAGGACGGCCTCCAGCAGGTTGCCCAGTTTGCGCGGCTCGCGGTTTCTTTCGTCGGTCATATTCGTTCGCTCCGGGGTATCGAAGGGCGACTGGCACTTTTTACAGGACTATTAATCTCGTGTTGAGCCTGTCCCTGCACGATGGAGCGGATCTTGTCCAAGCGCTGGGGCGTAGGCGCCTCGCAGCGGATTACCACGACCGGCTGGGTGTTGGAGGCCCGGACCAGCCCCCAGGCGCCGTCTCCAAAGTCAATTCTGGCTCCGTCGATATCGCATATGGCGTATTTTTTCCGCCGAAAATGCTCCGTCAGCCGCGAAACCACCTCAAACTTGGCCTCGTCGGGGCAGGGGATTCTGATTTCGGGGGTGGCATGGGCAACCGGCAGGTCTTTCAGCAGGGCGCTCAGCGGCCCGGCGGATTCCGAAAATATTTCCAGCAGCCGCATGGCGGCATAGGTGGCGTCGTCGAAGCCGAAGTAGCGGTCGGCGAAGAAGAAGTGACCGGTCAGCTCTCCGGCGAGCAGCGCCCTCTCCTCGCGCATCTTGCTTCTTATGAGGCTGTGACCCGACTTCCACATGACGGGTCGCCCCCCTCGCGCCGCCAGGTCGGCAAAGAGGCGCCCGGAGCACTTGACCTCGGCGACCACCGTGGCGCCGGGGTTGCGGCCGAGGATGTCCCGGCCGAAGATGACCAGCAGATCATCTCCCCAAATGACGCTCCCTCGTTCGTCCACCACCCCGAGGCGGTCGGCGTCTCCGTCAAAGGCGAAGCCGACGTCGGCCGCCTCCGCCAACACCCGGCGGCGGAGGTCCTCCAGGTTGGCCGGAACCGTGGGGTCGGGAAAATGATTGGGAAAGCGGCCGTCGACCTCGGTGAACATCTCTACCACCTGGCAGCCCAGGGCGCGCAGCGCCTGGGGGGCCACCAGGCCGGCGGTGCCGTTGCCGGCATCGAGCACCACCCGCGGGGGACGGGCCAGGCGGACTCTTCCGTCCAGTTGGGCCAGATAATGGGGCAGGACGTCGTAGGAGGCTTGGCACCCCCGAACGGACACGGCAAGCTGGCCCAGCTCCATGATCCGGCGCAGTTGTTGTATCTGGTCGCCATAAATGGTATCGCGGCCGACGCAGATCTTGAAGCCGTTGAACTCCGGCGGGTTGTGGCTGCCGGTGATCATAATTCCGCCGTCCGCGGCCAGGTGCATGATGGAAAAGTACAGCACGGGGGTAGGCAACAGGCCGACGTCTATGACCTCCAGCCCGCCCGCGAGCATCCCCTCCAGGAGCTGGTCGTGCAGCCGGGGTGAGTGCAGGCGGCCGTCGCGACCCAGGCAGACCCGCTGTCCTGAGCCGATGAGAGTGGCATAGGCCCGGCCGAGGTTCTGGAGAAAGGCCTCGTCGAAGTCGCGCTCCACGATGCCGCGGATGTCATACTCCCGAAAGACCTCAGAATTCATTCAACCACTCCGTTGTCGCCCGCGCGGCGGATTGCTCTGATGTTGAGCCGCAGGCCGCGGGTACCCCGCCAGGTGTTGATCTCGGGCTGAAAGGCTACGTCAACGGCGGTGGCGGGTTGTTCGGTCCAGAGCCCAAAGCCCACGGCCTCGAACCTGATCCCATTGCAGCCGAAAAAACTGGCCTTGAGGTGGGTCTCCTTCATTTGGCTCCAGGACAGGGGAGTCAGGCCGGCCGCGGCAAAGAGAGGCCGGGGGTTGCCGATGCCGTGAGGCTCCAGCGCGGCCAACTCCTCGGCCAGGCGGAAGTTTACCCGCTCGAGCGGCAGTTCCATATCAAGCTCTATGGCGGGCCGCAGGTCTTCCGCGCTCAGGCAGCCCGCGCAATAGGCATCGAAAACCTCCCGGAAGGTGTTGAGGTTTTCATCCTTGACCAGCATGCCGGCCGCCTGCCGGTGTCCACCGTAGCGCTCCAGCAGGTGCTCGCAGGCGCGGAGTGCCTCGAAGAGGTGCAGGCCCTTGATGCTGCGCGCCGACCCGCGCCAGAAGCCGTTTTCTTCAGCCATGACGATAGTCGGCCGCCAGTAGTGCTCCGCCAGGCGCGAGGCCACGATGCCCAGAATTCCGGGATGCCAGCCCTCGGAGTACACCAGCAGGGAGAAGCCCGGCGGGCCGGCGCCGTCTATCATCAGACGGCACTCCTCCTGGGTGGCGGCCTCTATGGCCTGGCGCTGGGTGTTTTGGCCGTCAAGCTCGGTGGCCAGTTGCGTGGCCTCGGCCAAGTCCGTGGTAAGCAGCAGCCTGAGCGCCCGGACGGCGTCACCCATGCGGCCGGCTGCGTTGAGGCGCGGCCCCAGCCGGAACCCGACGTCGGCGCTGCTCACCGCTCCCGTACACCGGGAGACGGCCTTGAGCCTGGCCAGCCCCAGCCGTTTGGTGGTCTCCAGGCACCTGAGGCCGGCTTTGGCCATTATGCGGTTTTCTTCCTTCAGCGGGGCCAGGTCGGCGATGGTTCCGAGGGCGACGAGGTCCAGCCAGTCTTGAGGGGTGGGAAGTTCTGGCCGGCCCGCCATGCGGGTGCGCACCGCGCAGGCCAGGTAGAAGGCCAGGCCCACGGCCGCCATTGCCTTGAAGGGAAACTCGCAGCCCGGCTGCTTGGGGTTGATGACGGCCACGGCGTAAAACCTGCCTGCCGGCACTTCGTGATGATCCACCACGATGGTGTCGATTCCGGCCTCGGCGGCGCGAATGATGCGCTCCGAGTCGCTTATGCCGCAGTCCAGCGTGATGAGAAGATCGGGGCGGGTGGCCAGCACCCGGCTCAGCGCCGCATCAGTAAGGCCGTAGCCCTCGGAGAGCCTGTCGGGCAGGACGCACTCCGGCCGAAGCCCCAGCGCCCCGAGGAGCTCGAGCATTATGGCCGCCGAGGTGACCCCGTCAACGTCATAATCCGCAAAGATGGTTACCCGCTGGCCCGCCTCCACCGCCTGGGTGATGCGGACGACCGCCGCCTCCATGCCTTTCATCAGATACGGGTCGCGCAGGTCCGCCAGGCGCGGTTCAAGAAAATTCTGGGCTGCGGCTGCATCGGTTATGCCCCGCCGCACCAGAACGGAGGCCACCTCGGGCAGGATGCCCAGGGAGTGCCCCAGATCAAAGGCCTCGCCAGCGGCCGGCCTGAACAACCATCTGCTTGAACGCCCCAAAACCAACGGAAGAAGAACCTCGGTGAGGAATGAATGGCTGCCGCACTATAGCAGGGCCAGGGCGCGGCATCAATCGAGGTGAGCCAGGACCTCGCGCGGGTCGAAGGGCTTTCGCAGGACGAAGTCAATATTGCCGCCCAAGGCGGAAGCGGCCGGTTTAGCGACGTCCCAGCCGGTCATGATGCCCACCGAGGTCGAGGGGCTGGAGGCCTTTATCCGCTCGGCGACCTCCCAACCGTTCATTCCCGGCATGCCCAGGTCGGTCAGGACCAGGTCGAAATCCTCCTTCGCGGCCTTGTCGATCCCCTCCTGGGCCGTGGCCGCGATGGTGACCTGACGGTTGGCGGTGGAGAGGAGTTCGCTAAGGCTCTCGAGCAGCGAAATCTCGTCGTCGATAATGAGCAGCTTCTTGGTATGCCGGCTGTCTTCGGCGGCCTTCCGGCGGCGTGGCGGCCTGCGGTGGCCGACCTTCGCCACGACCAGGCAGGGGGCCGTCTTCCTGGTCTCCACCTGCCGGGCGCAGGCTGACCGTCAGCTTCACGACACGGCCCGACACCGCGCGGATGGCAATCTTGTGCTCACGCCAGTGGCGCTGGCGCAGGTCCCGGAGTATCTCGGCCACCACCAGCCGCCGGGTCTCCTTGGGCAGCAGGGCGGAAAAACGGTGGCCCACGAGATCCCTGGCCGGCCGGCCCCAGATGGCGGCGGCGGCCGCGTTCAGCTTCAGCAGTCTGCCCGTCTGGCCGAATATGAGGATTGGACTGGTGTTACAGTCAACCAGCTCCTCGACAACGGCCGAGATCCGCCGTATCTCCTGTTGCTGAACGAGCGCGCGGCGCATGAAGCGCTCCACCTCCAGCCCCAGGCCTTGGTTGAGTGCATCCAGCCGGCGTTTCAGCTCTACGCTCTTGAGCATCTGGGCCGCGGTGGCGGACAGCAGCACCAGGGCGTGCTCTATGTGCCGGGAGGGCAACTCCGCGAGCGGGCTGCCAAGCTTGATGATCCCCAACCGTTCCTCGTCGGCTCGCATGGGCGCCAGGGCCACGAAGCCGCGCTGGTCCTCGTCCGGTTTGGGGTAGGTGAGCGTGGGGTACTGAGACCGGAAGGCATCCGCCAGTGGTCCGTTGCTGGCCGAGTATACCGCCGGGTGCCGGCCGCAGGTGGAACCGGCCTCCCGAAGCTCGTCCCGCCGTCTGTCGTAGAGGTAGATGTGACAGCACTCGAACTCCAGCTCCGCGGCCAGGACCACCGACGCCGAGGAGCAGACTTCTTCAGGGGTATTCGCCTCGGACAAGACGTCACTGAGGCGGCGGATCGCCGAGAGCACCCGGAGCAACTCCTCGTAGCGCTGCTGGACGAGCGAAATCTCGCGAGGATAGACTTCATGCCAGCCGCTCGCCTCCTCGAGCATGTCAAGGAGCCCGTTCAGGCGACGGATCATCTCCGGGGTACCGGCGGCCGGATCGAGGCGGGCCGTGTGATCTCCCCGCTCGATTTGATCGAGCAGCGTGCTGAAGGCGTCTGTACAGTCCCTTGCCACGGTGATACCTCGCGGAGCGTCCGGGTCAGCTTCCGTCTCTCGCAGCCGGCACCCTCTCGGCCTTCAAACAGCCACAAAGAGACCACGGGTGCCGGAGCTTGCCTGGCGCGGCTCGCGCCCGTCCCCCTTGTTATCGGGCTACCCCGCCAAGTACTTGAGATAGGGACAAATGCTCATACCGCGCCCAGCTTGCGCGCCTCCGTGGCGTCCGAGGTCATTTTGCCGTTGAGTTAATGTGGAATCGGTCGTTAATATGCTTGCATGTCAACCAGCACCATTGCCGTCTACCGGCTCGATCCCGCGCTGATTCATCTGCTGAGGTTCTCTCTGGAGGGCTATGAGGGAGTGGCCTTGCTCACCACCCTTGATTCCCGGCGCGGGCTGGTGAGGCTGCACATTGCGCCCGGCTGTGAAGACGTGGTTGGAGGCCTGCTGCGCGAGTTGGCCCCAGAACTGCATCTGGAACCACACCGCGAGTCACTAGAAATTTAAGGAGGGATGATTGTTGCGAAAAATCCTCTGGCTGGTTCTTCCACTCGCCGGTTGGCTGGCGCTGTGCGGAATGGGGATGCTGCCGGAATCCGAAACCAGCGTGCCGCGAACGAAGGAGAACTTCGCGGCCACCGTCTACGACGACAGCGGTGTCAGCACCAGGCTCACCCACTTCAGCATAAATGGGGACACCTTCCTCCCGGCGCGTCGCGGCGCGGGCAGCCTGGCCATTCCCTTCGAGCAACTCCGGGAAATCAGCCTGGCGCAGGGGAAGGCAAGCGTCGTCATTCAAGGGAAGCCGCCCCCGGAGGTCTGCCTGGACCGCGACCTGACGGCCCAAGGGCTCTCCGACTACGGGCCCTATCGTATAAAGCTTAACAAGATCCGCCGGATAGTCATAGATGGCAGGCTCTAGCGGGCCGTGTCAGCGGCGCCGCGCGCCCGCGGTCCCGCCGCCGCTGTAGCGATACCTCTCCGTGAAGGCCCTGGCCAGAACGAAACCCGCGGCGAAGCCGCCTATATGGGCATGCCAGGCCACCGCGCCTCCCTGGCCGGCCCCACTGAGCTGCAAGAGAAACCAGCCTGCCAGCAATATGAAGGCCGGCACCCGGACCACTCTGATGAAGAGCAGGGTCTGAATTCTGGCGCGCGGGAAGAGAACGGCATAGGCTCCAAGCAGCCCCGCGATGGCCCCACTGGCTCCGACAATGGGCAGCTTGCCGTCGGGGGCCACCAGAATCTGGATGAAGGCCGCGACGAAGCCGCAAAGAAGATAGAAGCCCGCAAAGCGCGGGTGCCCCATGGAGCCTTCCACGTTGGGGCCGAAGATCCACAGGTAGAGCATATTGCCCAGCAGGTGCAGCAGCCCGCCGTGTACAAACAGCCCGGTGATCATCGTCAGCGGCAGGGGCACGATGGCCGGCGGCCCGATGTCCACCATATGGGTGATCTCGTAGGGTATCGTCCCGGCGGTGGTGGCCAGTCGCCCGATTCCCACGTCATTGGCCAGCAGCGAATACGCACAAATGGCCGCATTGACGGCCAGAAGCGCAAAGGTTACCGTCGGCCGCCCGAAGGCCCGCCTTTCATCCTTGAGAGGGAACATGCCCGAGGCTTGTAGCAGATCGCGGCATGGGGGGCAACATCCGTCAAGCTAACGATACTTCGCGCGACTGCCGAAGAGTATGCTGACGGCGTCAGGGAAGGGTTCTTGCAAGGCAGGCACCCGGATAATTTGCCCTTGCGAAGGTTCTGAGCCTGTTATAGCCTCAAACTGTCACGGCGACGCGACGTTGGCCTTTGGCCGATGCCGTGGGTGGAAGACCGCCGCGAGGCACGCCCGGCCGGAGCCGCCAGCTTGCGGAAAGGCTGCCTTTGGGCCGAAGTGCTTTTGGACCAAACTGCTTTTGGACCAGGATGGGCACGTGATTCGCCGCTACTACATCAAGACCATGGGCTGCCAGATGAACGTCCACGATTCTCAGGTCATGGCCGCCATGCTCGAGCACGACGGCTGGCAGGCGGCCTCCGGCCCCGCCGATGCCGATCTGATAATCATCAATACCTGCTCCATCCGCGAGAAAGCCGAACAGAAGGTCCATTCTCTGCTCGGAAGGCTGGCCATCCTCAAGCAGGCCAAACGCTCGATGATCATGGCCGCCTGTGGCTGCGTGGCGCAGCAGAAGGGCAGGGCGCTTCTTGATAGCGCCCCGCACCTGGACCTCGTCTTCGGCACCCAGCAGATCGCCCGGCTGAACACCCTCCTCGCCGAAGTGGGGCAGGGGCGCCGCCGCTGCGAACTGGCCATGGCCCATCCCTTCCCGCAGGTGGAGCGCACAACGCCCGCGGGCATCAAGGCCTTCGTCAGCATCATGCAGGGCTGTGACAATTTCTGTACCTACTGCATAGTCCCGTACGTTCGCGGCCGAGAGGTAAGCCGCCCCGTCGCTGACGTCCTCAACGAGGTCAGCGGCCTGCTGTCGCGAGGCATCAACGAGATTACGCTCCTCGGGCAGAACGTCAATTCCTACGGCAAGCGGGTGCTCGGCAACGGCAGCGAGCGTCCCCGGTTCGTGGATCTGCTCACCGATCTCGCCAGATGTGAGGGCCGCCAGGGAGAGCGGCTGAAGCGTATCCGCTTCACCACTTCTCATCCGCGAGACCTCTCGCCCCAGCTCGCCGCGCTCTTCGGCAGTCTCGAGCCCCTCTGCGAGCACATTCATCTTCCGGTGCAGTCGGGCTCCTCGCGCCTGCTTCAGCTCATGCACCGCGGCTACGACCGCGACGACTATCGCCAGAGAATCTCCTGGCTGCGCGAAAGCTGCCCCGACATCGCCATAACCACCGACATCATCATCGGCTTTCCCGGTGAAACCGAAGACGACTTCGAACAGACCCTGGATCTGCTCCAGGAGACAGGCTTCGATGGGGCCTTCTCCTTCAAATATTCCGACCGCCCCCCCGCCAAGGCGGTCAGCTTCGCCGCCAAGGTCGCCGAAGAGATCAAAGACCAGCGGCTGGCCCGCCTTCAGGACCTTCAGGCGGCAATCACCTTTTCCAAGAACCGCGCTCTCATGGGCACGACCCAGGAAGTACTGGTCGAAGGGGCAAGCAAGCGCGGCGGGACCCTCACCGGGCGCACCCGCTGCAACCGCATCGTCCACTTTGCAGGGCCTTCTGACCTCGTTGGGCAACTCCTCGATGTACACATAACCGAGGCCCACACCCATTCCCTGAAGGGGCGCCTGGAGGACAAGCCGCGTTCGGCTCTCCGCCAGGGCCAAGCACGCTGCAAGGAGAGCTTATGTACCGCCTGATGTCGGTGTTCGGACTCACCATCGATCCCTTCACCAACTCTCCCATCATGATCCTCAAGGAGACGGAGGGAGAGAAATCCCTGCCCATCTGGATCGGGCTGCTCGAGGCCACCGCCATAGCCTCCGAGCTGGAGAACGTGCAGTTCGCCCGCCCCATGACCCACGATCTGCTCAAAAGCATCCTGGAGCAGATGGGCGCGACCGTCTCCAAAGTGGAGGTGTGCAACCTCAAGAACAACACCTTCTATGCCCTTATTCACCTCCTGAGCGGCGAACGCACCATGACCATAGACGCCCGTCCTTCCGATGCCATAGCCCTGGCGCTACGAACTGACTCTCCCATTTTCGTCGCCGACGAGGTAATCGAGCAGTCCCTGAAGACCGCGGTCGCGAAAAAAGAGGATGAGCCCAAGGACGATACCGCCAGGTGGACGGACATATTAGAGAACCTGAAGCCCGAAGACTTCGGCAAGTACAAAATGTAACAAGCAGGGACATGATCGACCTCCACACCCATACGATCTTCAGCGACGGCGAACTCCTGCCCGCCGAACTCTGCCGCCGCCTGGAGGTTTTGGGCTACAGCGCCGTGGCCCTCACCGACCATGCCGACCCCTCGAACCTGGACTGGATGGTCCCACGCATCGTGCATGCCGCCCAAGAACTGAACGCTCACATGGGCATTCAGCTTGTCCCCGGGGTGGAACTCACCCATCTGCCCCCGATCCTCATCGCGGAGTCAGCCGCCCGGGCCAGGCAACTCGGTGCCCTCGTCGTGGTGGTCCATGGAGAGACCATTGTCGAACCCGTTCCGCCGGGAACCAACCACGCCGCGCTGCTCTGCCCAGACGTAGACGTCCTGGCCCATCCGGGCATGCTCTCCCTCGAAGACGCCCAACTCGCCGCCGAGCGGGGGGTGGCTCTCGAAATCACCTCTCGCGGCGGCCACAGCCTGACCAACGGCCACGTGGCCCGGCTGGCCCAACAGACCGGGGCGCCGCTGGTGCTCAACTCCGATGCCCATGCCCCCAAGGACCTCGTGCCCCCAGGCTTTGCCGACTTGGTCGGCCGCGCCGCCGGCCTCACCGAGGCTCAGGTGGCCAAGGCCCGCCGCAATGCCCAAGAGCTTCTCGACCGCGCCCGTTCCATCCAGACCCGTCAGGCACCGCCCCAGGCTTAGCTCTTCAGTCGTCGGAACACCTTCCCGGTCTCGTCGCGGCCCGCTTTGCTTTGAGGGAAAAGTGGCGGGGCCAACTGGCTAGACTACGGCCACGGCACGTCTGCTTGTCCTGCGTAACGTCCGATAAGAAACATTATGTCAAATAGCTCTTCGAGCTACTTTACATAATGTTCCAGATATTCCAGCACATAATGTTCCAGATGTTCCAGCAGCAGGATGTAATGCCCTCAGTAAGAGAACCCGCCCTTGGTCCAGAGCCCGGAGGCTATCCCGCGGAAGTCCTCGACCTCCTGGGCGTACAGGTACACCCAGCAGTCTCTGTTTCGTCCCCAGGCGTCGGTGGCCAAAATCCGCTGCCGCACGAACAGATTGCCGGGCGCCCGAGGGCCTCGGTAGCCTTCAATGGCATCGAGCATGCAAAGAGCTGATTCGATGGGCCTAAAGCGCTGAATCTCCCCGTGGACCAGACCGCTCCCATGGATCCTCAGGCCGGGATACAGCCCCAGATCGTAGAGAGTGCCCACCACGCAGGCGTTCTCCTCGGTGCCCGCGCGCAGATCGCGGAGAGCTGGCGTGCGGTAGCGCGAAAAGCCGCGCTTCAGGGTGCCGTACACAAAGACCTGGTTGGGCATGGCCGAAGAGCCTAATCAAGGGCGGAGAAATTGTCCAGCGCGGGAAGACCGCCTGAAAGCGTCGAATCCTGAAAGTGTCGAATGTGGGAATGATCTCTAAAGCCTGGCGGGGCTTTGGCCGATAAGACGGCCTGAAGGAAAGTACTCATCTCTAGCATAAATCTTGCCAGAAACTCTACAATAAGTCTGCAAGAGGGGAACGCGTGAGGAATAAGTGTTGACGGGACCGACCGCGAGACGGTATCAATATATAGGTTCAGTCTGTTGAAGGAGGGTGAATGAAGGTAAGCGAGCGAAGAAATTGGGCCATCATAGGGTCATGTTGGGTCTTCTCAATACTATACCTGCTTTTTTCCACTACACTTTGCCTGGCCAAGACGAGTCATGGCCACGTCCACAAGGCGCAACACCGGCGCGTCCACAAGACCCGGCATCATGCCAGTACCGCCAAAGCCAGGTCCGTGCCTTCCGAAAAAAAGGCCGTGGAGGTGGCGGGCGCGTCCCGCCGAGGGTTGACGCCCGAGCTGGACCGCATGATCGACGACATTTCAAACCAGCACGGAGTAGATTCCTCCATCGTCAAGGGGCTCATCAAGGCGGAGTCGAACTTCGACCCCCAGGCCAAGGGGGCTAACGGCGCCAGTGGTCTCATGCAAGTAATGCCTGACACCGCCAAGAAAATGGGCGCGAGCAACGTCTTCGATGCCGCCGACAATCTCGGCGTGGGCGTCAGATACCTGAAGGGGCTGATAGAGCGCTTCGGCAAGGTCGAAGTAGCCCTGGCCGCCTATCTGCGGGGGCCGCGCGTGGTCTCGGAAGAAGGTCACGTCAAGGACGAAGGCGCCCGTGGCTATGTCGAGCGCGTGCTGCGCTACAGCAAGGCCTACCGGCAGGCGGCGGAAGTATTTTCGGGCGACGTTGTTTCTTCGGAAAGTGCCCGGGAATAGGTATAGCCGGTTTCGCCGGCGCCGGGGCTGTCGTCTTTTCGGCAAGCCTTCTCATACGGCCATTCCCCGAATAAATTCCTTTTCTGGCAGGGTGTCGGTCGGGTGAATCACCCCTGGTGGGCTGATCCGTCCGGTGCCGGGTACCATTCCGCCCGTGGTTGTCAGCCGCCTGATCCGATTCATGCCGCTTGGAAATAGTCCCGCTGTTCGCTAGTATGTAGGCGCGCCTCGCACGGAGGTGTTTTTTCTGGGGCTGTCCGTGGAGGTATAGCTATGTCCGCGCAGAGCGGGAAACCAGGTTTTTTAATGAACATGACGCCGCGGAAGGTGCAAGACCAGAATAAGGGACTGGCGTACAGGGGACTGGCGACACTCGTCTCAGCCACTGAGCGGGGGGCGGGCCTTGACGTGGTTGGCCTGGAGGGTTCTTCGGCCACGGCATTCGCCCTGGCCAGATTGGTCGATTCCTCCAGGCGCAGTGTACTGGTGGTAACGCCCACCGCGGATGCTGCTGGACGCCTGGCCCAGGATCTGCGGTTTTTTCTGGCCGAGGAAACGGCCGGTCGGGTCCGCCTCTTCCCGGCGCCCGACGCCGCGCTGCTGCGAACCCTTTCCCCCTACCGGGAGGTCGGCTCCGAGCGGCTGGCGGCACTTTATTCGCTACTCGAGCGGGACCGGCAGTCGATAGTCGTCGCCCCGGCGGCCGCCCTGTTGCGGCTGGTGCCACCGCGTGGGGCGCTGGTGGACTATACAGATTTAATCGTGCGCGGCGAGGAGATTGACCGGGAGGCCCTGGTCGCCAAGCTGGTGGCCGGCGGCTACAGCGCCAGCGGCCTGGTGGAGGAACGGGGCGACTTTTCGGAGAGAGGCGACATCCTCGACATCTTCCCCCCCCTTCAGGACAAGCCGGTGCGGCTGGAGTTCTGGGGCGACACCGTCGAGTCTCTTCGAAGCTTCAACCGCTATACCCAGCGCTCCGAAGACGACCTGGAGGAACTGGTCGTGCTGCCGGTCTCCGAGGTAATTCTGGAGGAAGCCAACATCCGGCGGGCGCGGCAGGAGATGACCAGGCTGGCCCGCCAGACGGCGTCGATGCGCTGGCACAGGCTGATCGACGAAGTCGAGCACAAGAGTTTCTTCCCCGGTATCGAGTTCCTGCTCCCCCTCTTCTATGAGGCCGGGGCCACCGTCTTTGATTACCTGCCTCCGGGGGCCGTGGTGGCGGCCGCCGATTGGGGCGCGGTGGAGGGGGCTCTGCATGGCGCTGCCGCCGATCTGGCCGAGGCCCAGGCCCGCGCCGCGGCCGAGGGGCACCTCACCCTGCCCGAGGAGCGGATGGCCCTCGGCGCGGACCAGGTCATCTCCCTCATGGGCCGGCAGCTATTGCTGCGCTTCGTGCACCTTGCCCCCGAGGGCGAAAGCGTTGCCTTTTCCACTTCAGACAATGAAGAGCTGAAACGCAGCCTTCGCCAGAGGGCGCGGGAGGGGCCGGGCGGGGAGCGTCAGTCCCGCAACCCCTTGCTCGGCCCGCTGGTCGAGGGGGTGCGCGCGGCCATGGAGGACGGCACGGACTGCACCCTGGTGTGCCGCACCGGGCGCCAGGCCCACCGCGTGAAGGACCTGCTTGGCGGCCACGGCCTGGCGGCCCGCCTCGACCAGGGCAGGTGGACGCCCATGCCCCCCTCGGGCGGCGGCCTGAGGCTCGCGGTCGGCCAGCTTTCCGCCGGCTTCCATTTCCCCGCCGAGGGCCTGTGGCTCATCACCGAAGACGAGGTCTTCGCCACCCGCCGGCTGCCGGCCGCAAGGCGCGAGGGTCCTTCGGGGCTGGCGGTGGCCTCGTTCGCCGAGCTGAAGGCGGGGGATCTGGTCGTCCACCTCGACCACGGCATAGGGCGCTATCTGGGGTTGACCAAACTCGAGGTGGATGCCAGCCACAACGACTATCTCCTGCTCGAATACGACGGGGGCGACCGGCTTTACCTGCCCGTTGACCGGCTCAGCCTGGTCCAGAAGTACGCCGCCACCGAGGGCCACGAGGCCCATCTCGACAAACTCGGAGGAAAGGGTTTCGAGCGCCGGAAGCGGCGGGTGGGCGAGGCGGTGGAGAAGATCGCCCGCGAGCTGGTGGATCTCTATGCCCAGCGCAAGGTGCGCAAGGGGCATGCCTTCAGCCGCCGGGACCCCTACTTCCGGGAGTTCGAGGCATCCTTCCCCTATGAGGAAACCCCAGACCAGGCCGCGGCCATTGAAGAGGTCATGGCCGATATGGAATCCGACCGCCCCATGGACCGCCTGGTCTGCGGCGACGTCGGCTACGGCAAGACCGAAGTGGCCCTGCGGGCCGTCTTCAAGGCTGTGATGGACGGCAAGCAGGTGGCCGTGCTGGTGCCGACCACCGTGCTCTGCGAGCAGCACTACCGGACCTTTTCCCAGAGGCTCTCGCCCTACCCCATCCGGGTGGAGATGCTCAGCCGCTTCCGCAGCCCCGCCGAGCAGAAAGAAACGGCGCGCCAGATGTCGGAAGGCAAGGTGGACGTCATCGTGGGCACCCACCGCCTGCTGCAGAGCGACGTGGTCTTCAGGGATCTGGGGTTGCTCATCATAGACGAGGAGCACCGCTTCGGCGTTGGGCACAAGGAGCGGATCAAGAAGCTCAAGAGCCTGGTGGACGTACTCACCCTTTCGGCCACGCCGATTCCGCGCACCCTGCAGATCTCCCTCCTGGCGTTGCGCGACCTTTCGGTCATCGAGACCCCACCAGCCAACCGGCTCTCCATTCGCACCTACGTCTCCAAGTTTGACGACCACGTGCTGCGGGCGGCAATGGACAAAGAGCTGAGTCGCGGCGGCCAGGTCTTCTTCGTACACAACCGGGTGCAGTCCATAGCGGCCATGACGGCCCACCTGCGCAAGCTGGTGCCCGAGGCCAAGGTAGGCATGGCCCACGGCCAGATGGGCAGCCGGGATCTCGAGGAAATCATGATGCGCTTCCTGCGCCGGGAGATAAACGTCCTGGTGACCAGCGCCATCATCGAAAGCGGGCTGGACATTCCCTCGGCCAACACGATTATCATCAACCGGGCCGACAGGTTTGGGCTGGCCCAGATCTACCAGCTCAGGGGGCGGGTCGGCCGCTCGGGCGAACAGGCCTACGCCTACCTGCTCATACCGGGCGAAGGGCTCATCAGCGGCGAGGCCCGCAGGCGTCTCAAGGTCATCATGGACTTCTGCGAGTTGGGCTCCGGCTTCAAGGTGGCCATGCACGATCTGGAGCTGCGGGGGGCGGGCAACATCCTGGGGCAGGTGCAGTCCGGGCAGATCAACAGCGTGGGCTACGACATGTACCTGCATCTGATCGAAGGCGCCGTGCGGAGGCTGAAGGGCGAAGAGCCCCAGAGCGAGGTGGAACCCGAGCTCAATCTGAGGCTGTCGGCCTACCTGCCGGAGAGCTACGTCCCCGACATCGACCAGCGCCTGCTCTTGTACCGCCGGCTCTCGGCCTGCCGCGACGCGGCCGGGGTAGAGTCCATAACCGAGGAGATGCGGGACCGCTACGGCGAGCCGCCCGAGGAGGCACGCAACCTGCTCGCGGTCATCGACCTCAAGACCGTGCTCCGGTCCCTGGGCGTTGCCCGCTGCGAGGCGGGTGACGGCGAATACGTCCTCTCCTTCGATCCCCATGCCCCAAAAAAACCCGGCGAGGAATGGACACGCCGCCTCATGGCCCTGGTGTCGTCCAGCCGCGGGGCCTGGCGGCTGAGCCCAGACATGAGGCTTCACGTGCGCCGCACCTCCCCGGATACCCTGGGAGAGCTTAGAAATGTGTTGCATGTCATCGCCTGAGGTGGTAGACTTCTCGGCTGAAAAGCTAAGGATTAACAAGGGTTAATTTCGCAGTGATTGGCACGGTGTGCGAAAAGAAGCTGGGCGACACATGAAGCATGACCGCGGGCAGAGAAGTCTTATGCGGATGAGCATGACAGCCATTGTCGTGGCCTGTCTGCTATGGCCCGCCTCGTCGGGCGCCACGGTCTTCGACCGCATCGTGGCCATTGTCAATGACGACATCGTTACCCTCAGCGAGATGGACGAGGCCGCCAAGCCGGTCCTAAAGCGGCTCTTCGTTTCCCAGCACGAAGGGACTGATCTGACCGGGAAGGCCCGCGAGGTCAAGCTGCAGATCCTCAACATGCTGGTGGACAAGAAGCTGGCCGAGCAGGAGGTTAAGCGGCTGGGCATCTCCGTCTCCCGGGAAGACATAGACCGGGTCATCGAAGACGTCAAACGGGAGTCCCGCATCAGCGAGGACGAATTGCGCCAGGCGCTGGCCCAGGAGGGCACCGGCTGGACGCAATATCGCGAGCAGATCAGCGAGCAGCTTTGCCGGGCCCGGCTCATCAACGAGGAAGTGCGGGCCAAAATCGTCATTACCGAAGACCGCTGTCGAGACTACTACAACGCTCACCAGAGCGACTACACCGTTTCCGATGAAGTAGCCGTCAGCCATATTCTCTTCGCGGTCCCGCCGGATGCCTCCGCCGAAGAGAAGGCGAGGCAGGAGCGCCTGGCGCGGAAGGCCCTTAAGAATCTGAAGGCCGACGCTGATTTCGCCACTGTGGCCAAGCGGTACTCCGAAGAAGCCTCCACGGCGGCTGAAGGCGGCAGCCTCGGCTGGCTGCGGGTGGACGACATGGTGGGTTACCTGAAAGACGCCCTGAACCGGCTCCAGCCGGGCCAGGTCACGGATGTCGTCTCCACGGAACAGGGACTTCAGATTTTTCGGCTGGACGGCTTCCGAAAGGGCGGTCTGAAGCCCCTGGCGGAGGCCCGAGACGAGATTTACCGCAAGCTGTATCAGCAAGAGGTTGACACCGCCTACGAAGAATGGCTGGCAACCTTACGGAAAAGGGCATTTATAAAGCTCACATTCTGACACCATGGCCGGCCTGTATGGGCGGCCGCCGGGCAGCGAAGCAAATGGAAACTGTTGGCCAGTACCTGAAAGAGGAGCGCGAAAAAAGAGGCCTCAGCATCGAGGAGATCAACCAACGCACCAGGATCAGCCTCCATGTGATCGAGGTCTTGGAGCGCGGCCAGACCGCCTTGCTGCCTCCCCCGGTCATCTTGCGGGGCTTCCTGAAAAACTACGCCAAAGCACTGGACCTTGACCCGACGGAGGTTCTGACCCGCTACCACCAGGAAGTGGGAGCTACCCCCCAGAAAACCCTCCGCATGTTGCAGTCGGTGCCGGAGGCGCGGCGGCCCGGGCTTCTGCTGGTGGGCATAATTGCCGCGGGGGTTCTGGTACTGTTGCTGCTGCTCCTGCTTCCCAGGGGAAACCAAACACCGGCACCGCTGGTGGAATCACCGGCACCGGCCCCTGTTCCCGCGCCCACGGCGACCCTGCCCGCCCCAATGCCGCCAGTGGGGCCGATGTCACCGGCGCAGGAAACCCTCATGCCGCTTCAGGATTCGCCTGGTCCGGCGGCCGCCGGACCGACCCCACTCGGCATGCCTTCGTTCCCGGCTGCCCCCGCTCAGGCGACGACGGCCACACCGACCCCGGCAGCGGACTCCACCACGGCGCCCAGCGCCGGACAAATGCCCAAGCAACCCCAGACGGTGAAGCCCAACAAACAGCCGGTGACCAACCCGCCTGAAAGAGCGAAGCCCAAGCCCAAGCCAGCCGAGGCCCCGACGACGAATCCGTCTTCCATTGGAGAGGCCAAAAGCCCTAATTCCCCTCCCCCTGCCCCGAAGCGTCATGTCCTGGGGGTAAGCGCGAGCAGGCCCACCTGGCTGCGTGTCAACCGAGACGGCAGCCTCATCAAAGAATACCTCCTCAGGGAGGGGGAGCGTCTTTCGCTGGAGGCCGCGGATCGCTTTCACATACTGGTGGGCAACGCGGGCGGCGTAGATCTGCGGCTCGACGGCAAACCGGTGGGGGCGCTGGGGCAGCTCGGGGAAGTCGTGAGCCTTACCTTGCCGAAGAAATCAACCTCCCCAGCCCTCCGTTACCAACGGCCACGGGTAGTATCGTCTCCAACGCTCTAGGAGTCAGCGTGGGTCGGAACCGGCGGTGAGGAGCTATCTCAAGACCCCCGCTCTCATTCTATCCGGCCGGGATCTCAACGAATCAGACCGCCTCATGTCCCTTCTGAGCAGGGATCTGGGCAGGTTTTCCGCCGTCGCCAAGGGGGCTAAGCGCAGCACCAGGCGCTTTGCGGGCTGTCTGGAGCTGTTCTCTCTCGTCGAAGCCTGTCTGATAGACAGCGGGCGCGGGCTCCTGCTGCTCGAGTCCTGTGCCCTGCTGGACCCCTACCCTGCCATCAGGGCCGACGTAGCCCGCTATGGCCACGCCTGTTTCCTCTGCGAGATGGCCAAAGAACTCTTTCCCGAGCGCGAACCGTTCGCGGAGGCATTTAATCTCCTCTCCCACGCCCTCGCGGAGCTGAACGCGGGCGGACACATCCTCTCGATGAGCCGCATGACCGAACTGCGACTGCTGGTCGTTGCCGGCTTCGCGCCTCAGCTTGGCGGCTGCCGGCGCTGTCAGGCACCGGTCGGCCCCCAAAACATGCGCTTCGTGCCGGAGCAGGGAAGCGTATTCTGCCCTACCTGCGCCCCGGAGGGCCACGCCGTTGACGTCTCGGCGGGCACTCTGCGGCTGTTGATGGAGGCCGCCCGCCTGGATCTGGCCAAGCTCTCCCGCCTTCACTTCAGCCGATGGGCACTCGACGAAAGCGGCAGGCTGCTCGCCGACTTCGTGCGCTGCACGTTGCGCAAGGACCTCAAGAGCAGAAAATTCCTGGAATCCCTGTAGCAACCATAGCCAGGCCACGTGAATAGTATTATTCCGTTGCTTTATACACCGCCAGAGTCCGCCTCGCGGCCTTTTCCCAGCTATACCTGGCAGCCTGGGCAAGTGCCGCCGCGCCCAGTTGCCCGTGCAACCTGTCGTTGAGGCATAGCCTCTCGATGGCCTGGGCCAGGGCGGCCTCGTCGGTGGGGTCCACCAGCAGCCCCCCCTGCCCTACCACCTCCGGCATGGAGCCGGTGTTGGCGGCCACCACGGGGGTGCCGCAGGCCATGGCCTCGGCCAGAGGCAGCCCAAAGCCCTCGTAGTGGCTGGCCAGCACGAGGCACCTGGCCTGCCGGTAATAGGCGGGCAGCCGCTCGTGGGGGACGTAGCCGGAGAACAGCACGGCGTCCCCCAGGCCCAGGCGCGCCACCTGCTCTCGCAGACCAGCCTCCTCACCCTCGTCCGGCCCCACCAGAAGCAACTGAAAACGTTGCCGGGCGCTCTCCGGCAGGCGACCATACGCGCCGACCAGGCGGGTGAGGTTCTTGCTGGCGGCGAGGCGGCCCACATAGAGGACATACTCCCGGCCCGGCGCCAGCCCTTGAAGCAGGGCCAGCCCGCCGCCTGCCGCCTGCGGCATGAACCCTCCGTCCACCCCGTTGGTTATAACTGTCACGGCATCAGCAGGGGTGGAAAGATGCTGCATCAGGTCTGCCTTGGTCCGCTCCGAGACGGCAATCACCCGCCTGGCCTTGGCCACGGAGCGGCGCACCAGGGCGGGCCACCACAACCTTTGCAGGGCCGTGAGCTGATTTTTGGGCAGAGTGAGCGGGGCCAGGTCGTGGACGGTCACCACGCTGCGGCCCGAATAGAGCGGAGGCGCGACGTTGGTGAGGGAATGCAGCAGGTCCAGCCTGGAGCCGGACGGCGCCCCCGTGATGCGGCGAAGGAGGAGAAGCTGGGCCACGTGGCGGTGGACGTCGCTTACCGCGTTGAACTTGTATCCCAGGCAGTGAAAATTGTCCTGCGGCTGGTAGAAGGCGGGCAGGTTGTCGCAGTGGACGAAGAGAAAGTACTCATTGGTTTTGTCGATGGAGGCCAGCCCCCGGACCACGCCCAGGGCGTGGATGCCGGTGCCGGTTATCACCGTGGGCTCGAGCAGGAGATCCAGACCTATGCGCATTACCTTGGCCGCGCACTATGGACAGCCGCCCGTTGGGGCGCCGGGAGCAGCCGGGCCACGAAGGAGTCCCTGGCCACCCCAAGCCCCTGAGCCACGACCTGGCACTTGGCCTTCAGTAGCAGAAGCACCCGCCCGGCGGGCAGTTCCTCGGCCGTTTCGTAATGGCCCATGCCCTTCGCTATGACCAGAGAGGTTTTTTCGGCCAGCCGCGCCCGAAAAACGTCGGATGAAGAAGCGAGGTCCATGCCCACGGCGGCCCCACCCGTGGAGAGCAGCTCGACTCCGGCAGGCGGCAGTCCTTCCACGACGTCGGCCATACAGAGGTCGTTCTGGACGGGACGGGCCTTGACCGCGTAAGTCACCCGACAGCCCATGGCGACCAGACCCGCCAGCAGCGGGGCGTCAAAGAACTGCTCGCCGGCGTTATCGGCCAGATATAGGACGGAGTCTCCCGCCGACAGCCCTCCCAGGGCCTCGTCGAGGTCGTCCACCGCCGGGATGACCTCGCGCTCCAGCTCCATCCTGACCACGTCCAGCTCCCGGAAAAAATCGAAGGCGTTGCCCGCCAGGGCAACCAGAGCGGCCGGGCGCGGGGCAAGGGTGCGGCCCAGGATGCCCATGCCCTCGGCCATTTTTCGCGAGAAGGCCATTTCGCGCCGCTTGAGCGGCAGGAACGGGTCCGGATTGCCCGTGGCCCGCTTGATCTCCTCGTGAAATCGGGTGGCGATGCGGGCCGGAGCCATGCCCGTGCCGAAGTGGTCATCCATAATGAGTTGGGCGGCACGCCGGGCGAGGTCGCGCCGGAGTGCATCCTCGGTGGCCAATTCCGTGGCCTGGTCTATAAGCCGCAGAAGACAAAGGCGGCATTCAGGAGATACTTGCATGCAAAGAAACACCTTGAAAGGATTGAAATGAACCAGGGCGCGCCATCGCCCGGCGCCAGGAGTATCTCACGCGCGGGCCTTTTCTAACATATCCGCTCGGGGCGCGGGAGAACTCTTTGGGGGGAGGCCGTTCAAAAATGGCCGGATACCCGGTACCGACCCAGGACGGGCGAGAGTTTGTTTTTTTTCGGATGCGGTGTTTTTCAGTTGCCGCTAAAGTAGCCGCGCGCGCGAACCGATTATGTATCCAAAGGATTCAGGCCCATGACCCCACAGCCCCGGCTCCTCGCCATGGCGTGCTCCGGTGAGGATCTTCCAAGTCTGCCGCACGTGGTGGCGAAGGTGATAAACATCGCCTCCAGCCCGGACGTCTCGGTGCTGCAGATTGCCAAGGTGGTGGAAAAAGACGCCGCTCTGGCCGCGCGTATTCTCAAGGTGGTCAACTCCCCGTTCTACGGCTTACGGGTTCGCATAGGCACCCTTCAGCAGGCCGTGGCCTATCTGGGCCTGCGAACGGTGCGCAGTCTGACCCTCGGCCTGTCCTTCGGGGGAATGTTCCAGGGGCTCAGTGCCAACCTGGAGGAGTTCTGGCGCCATTCCCTTTTCTGTGCCGTCTCCTCGCGCAGACTGGCCCATCTCAGAGGGGTCGAACCCGAAGAGGCCTTCGTGGCCGGGCTGCTCCAGAACGTCGGCCTGCTGGTCATGTTCAGACACCTGCCCAAGGACACTCTGGCGGAGATGTTCGCCGCCGGTTACTGCCAGGATTCCCTGGCCCTGGAGCAGGAGCGCCTGGGCTGCGACCACACGGCCCTGGGCGAGATGTTGGCCCAGAAGTGGAACCTGCCCGAATCCATCATTGCCCCACTTCGGTTTCATCACAGCCCTCAGATCTTGGAAACGCTTCCGGAACAGGCGCGGGCCATGGTCGAGGTGGTTTGCGCCGCCAACCAGCTTTACTGCCTCTCCCAGGCAGACAGCAGTCCGCTGCCCCGCTGGCTGAGCAAGCAGGATGCCGTGAACACCCTCCTGGCCGCGCAGGATGAAGTCAGGGAGGCCGCGGCATACTTCGATCTGGACGTCGGCCCCGGGCAGAACCTGGAGGAGCTCGTGTTAAAAGCCAACCAGGCCCTGGCCGAGATCGCCCAGGAATACGAGATCGAACGCCGTGCCCAAAAAGACACCCAGTCCGTTGTCGCCCCCTCGCCGCCTCCGGCAAGCAAGCCTGAACCCGCGCGCGCCAACCACTTCGAGGGCGTCGTTGGCGACAGCCCCGCCATGCTTCGCATTTACGACCTGGTGGGGCGGCTGGCCCGCTACAACTCCACCGTGCTCATTACGGGGGAAACGGGGACCGGCAAGGAGATGGTGGCCCAGGCCCTGCACCAGCTGAGCCCCCGGAAGGACAGGCCCTTCGTGGTCTGCAACTGCTCGGCGCTGGTGGAGACTCTGCTCGAGAGCGAGCTTTTCGGCCACATGAAAGGGGCCTTCACCGGGGCCAGTCAGTCCAAGCAGGGGCTTTTCGAGGTCGCCGACGGCGGCAGCATCTTCCTCGACGAGATAGGGGAAATATCCCCTCTCGTTCAGGTGAAGCTCCTGCGGGTGATAGAGGCCCGCGAGATCCAGCGGGTCGGCTCGACCATAGTCTCCAAAGTGGATGTCCGCGTGATCGCGGCCACGAACAAAGACCTGAAGCAGATGGTTTCCACCAGCACCTTCAGGGAAGACCTGTATCACCGGCTCAACGTGATTTCCCTCAAGCTGCCGCCCCTGCGGGAGCGGGGGGACGACATCAACCTGCTCCTGGACTATTTTCTGCAGCGCTTTTGCCGGCGCTTCAACAAGAAACTTCGGGGCTTTTCCTCCCAGGCCATGGCCCGCCTGCTCGCCCACGCCTGGACGGGCAACGTCCGAGAGCTCGAAAACGCCGTGGAGAGCGCGGTAATCATGGCCCTCGGCTCCCAAATCGAGGTGGCTGACCTGCCGGACCACATCCAGGAAGAGACCCAGACCGCGCCGGCCGCCCCCGAAACCAGCCTCACCAGCGTCGAGGAGGAACACGTCAGGCGAATACTGGGGCGGGCGGGCGGCAATAAGGTGCTGGCGGCCAAGCTGTTGGGGACCAGTCGTCGCTCCCTTTACCGGAAGCTGGAAAAGTTCG
>JAZDOA010000160.1:0-6091 GCA_043799175.1 Pseudomonadota bacterium
CGACCGATCCCGTAGATGTAAGTCAGACCGATCTCTACCCGCTTCCCTTTTGGCAGGTCTACGCCCGCGATTCTTGCCACCTTATGCCACCTCCGCTAGCCCTGCCGCTGCTTATGCTTCGGGTTCTCGCAAATCACCCTGACGGTGCCTTTGCGCTTAATGATCTTGCACTTTACGCACATACGCCTTACCGAGGCCTTGACTTTCATTCCGTCTCTCTCCAGCGCTCATGGCGCCATTCCTGGCGCTATTTGGAGCCGCTATTTCGCCCGATAAACAATACGCCCCCGGGTCAGGTCATAGGGTGATAACTCAACGGTCACCTTGTCGCCGGGCAGAATCTTTATGAAGTGCATGCGCATCTTCCCGGAAATGTGAGCCAGAACCCGATGACCATTCGGCAGCTCCACTCGGAACATGGCGTTGGGCAAAGGTTCCACGACGGTGCCCTCGACTTCGATCGCCTCTTCCTTAGGCATAATCCCCCAAAATATTCCTCATGTCACACCAAACAGCTACAGTTCGCTCAGTACCTGGCAGCCATCATCCGTAATGGCCACAGAGTGTTCAAAATGGGCGCTCAAGGAGCCATCCGCAGTCACGGCGGTCCACCCATCGGGCAATATCTTCACCTCGCTGCCGCCCATGTTGAGCATGGGCTCGATAGCCAGCACCATACCCGAACGAAGCTGCAGCCCCTGCCCCGCAACGCCGTAATTGGGCACCTGCGGCTTCTCATGCAGCGAACGACCGATGCCGTGCCCCACAAAATAGCGCACCACCGAAACCCCCCGGCTCTCCGCGCGCTCCTGAATGGCGGCCGAAATATCGAACAGCCTTCCCCCCGGCCGGCACTTGCCTATGCCCTTGTAGAGGGCTTCCCGCGTGGTGTCCAGCAGCAGCCGAGCCTCATCGGTAATGGCACCGACGGGCACCGTCACTGCCGCGTCACCGTAGAAACCCCGATGCAATACCCCAAAATCCAGGCTCAGGATGTCTCCTGCCTCGAGCCTTCGCCCGGAGGGCATGCCGTGAACTACCTCGTTGTTCACCGAGGTGCACAGACTGAAGGGATAGCCTCTATAACCTTTGAAGGCGGGCTGTGCCTTCTTTCGCAGACAGCGCTCCTCGGCGAACCGATTCAGCTCCAGCGTCGTAACTCCGGGCACCACCAAGGCCTGAGTTTCGGCCAGAACTTCGGCGACAATCACATTAGCCGCCCGCATCCTGACTATGTCGCTCGGGGACTTGAGAAGAACCACCCGGTGCCGACACCCCCCGCGGCTAGCCCAATACCTTGCTGATGCTCCCGAAAATATCCGAGATAGAGCCCTGCCCGTCGATGCCCCGAAGTACACTCTGCTTCCGGTAGAAATCGATAAGAGGTTCAGTTGACTTCTTATAGACTTCCAGCCGGTTACGCACGGTCACTTCGTTGTCGTCGTCACGCTGGTAGAGCTCGCCACCGCACTTGTCGCAAACCCCCTCCTTCTTCGGGAGTTTAAACACGATATGATAACCTTCTCCACAGGATTTGCAAGTGCGCCGTCCAGCAAGTCTCTTGACGAGTTCGTCATCCGGCACCTCGATGCTGACCACGTGGTCAATACCGCGTCCCATGTCGGCCAGGACGGCCCTCAACGCCTCGCCCTGTGGGACGGTCCGCGGGAAGCCGTCCAGCATAAAGCCCTTCTGGCAGTCCGGCTCCTTGAGACGATCGCGAATGATCCCGATAACAACCTCGTCGGGGACCAACTGGCCCTTGTCCATGAAGGACTTGGCCTGCTTGCCAAGATCCGTCCCCCGCTTCAGGTTGTCCCGGAGAATATCGCCAGTGGATATCTGGGGTATGCCGTAGCGGTCCATCAGAAGCTTCGCCTGGGTGCCCTTCCCGCCCCCGGGCGGTCCTAACAGAATGAGATTCATCCCCTACCTCCTCCTAACAGGCCCCATTCTTCAGCGAGGTACTAATTCCGTCCCCGCATCCGCTTCTTCAGAAAACCCTCGTAATGGCGCGTCAGCATGTGGGCCTCGACCTGCGCCACCGTGTCCATGGCCACCCCCACGACGATCAGCAGACCGGTGCCGCCGAAGTAGAACGGCACGTTGAACTCGCTCGTGAGAATAGTCGGCAACACGCAGACAGCCGAGATGTAGATCGCGCCCACGAAGGTAATCCTGGTGAGCACCCGGTCGATAAACTCCGCTGTCCGCTTGCCCGGCCTGATGCCCGGTATGTAGCCACCGTACTTCTTCATGTTGTCGGCGACATCAACCGGATTAAACTGAATGGCCGTATAAAAATAGCAGAAGAACACTATCAGGCCAACGTAAACTATGTCGTACAGCCAGCCGCCGGGGCTCAGCATCTCCACCGCCGACTTCATGAACCCCACATCAAAGAAGCTCACCAGAGTGGCGGGGAACATCATGATCGAGGAGGCGAAGATGGGCGGAATAACCCCCGAGGTATTGATCTTGAGCGGAAGGTGGGTGCTCTGCCCCCCATAGACCCTGCGGCCCACGATCCGCTTGGCATACTGCACCGGTATGCGGCGCTGCGCCCGCTCGAAGTAAATTATGACCCCGACCACCACGACCATCATTACCGCCAGCCCGGCCAGCACAATGACGTTGATCTCACCGCTGCCCGCGAGCTGTATGGTCGAGGCAATGGCGGCGGGCAGGCGGGCCACGATGCCCGCGAAGATGATCAGCGAGATGCCGTTGCCGACGCCGCGCTCGGTAATCTGCTCCCCCAGCCACATGATGAAGGCCGTGCCGGCGGTCAGAGTGAGCACCGTCATGGCCCGGAAGCCCCAACCCGGCATGAACACGACCGCAGCCCCACCGGGCCCCGTCATGCTCTCCAGCCCCACGGCGATGCCGATGCCCTGGATGATGGCAAGAACAATGGTGCCGTAGCGGGTGTACTGGGTGATCTTGCGCCTGCCCGCCTCGCCTTCCTTCTTGAGCTGTTCGAGCTGCGGGATGACAACCGTCAGTAGTGACAAAATAATGGAAGCGCTGATGTAGGGCATTATGCCCAGAGTGAACACCGAGAGATTCTGGAGCGCCCCGCCGGAGAACATATTAAACAGCCCCAGCAGAGTGCCACGCGCCCGCTCGAATATTTCACCCAACACCACGCCGTCTATTCCCGGCGTGGGTACGTGGACACCAATACGATATACGGCAAGGAGGGCTAAGGTTAAAAATACCCGACGTTTGAGTTCGGGCACTTTGCCTATGTTGCCGAAGCCGCCTATCACGCTGTTTCGATCCTTCCGCCGGCCCGCTCGATCTTTTCCCGAGCTGACTTGCTGGCCGCCGCTACCTTAAGCGTCAATGCATGCTCTATTTCGCCCTGGCCCAGCACCTTGACCAGACCGTCCTTCTTGATCAGGCCAGCCAGCTTCAGGGCGTGGGTATCAATCACCGAGCCAACCTCGAACGCGGCCAGATCCCGGACATTAACCACGGCGTACTCAACGCGAAATATGTTATTGAAGCCGCGCTTGGGTATGCGGCGCTGCAAGGGCATCTGCCCGCCTTCGAAGCCCGGCCCCTTGGGCCCGCCCGAACGCGAACCCTGACCCTTATGACCACGGCCCGATGTCTTGCCCAATCCGGAACCAGCCCCCCGGCCCACCCTCTTGCGGCTTGTACGCGAACCGGCGGCCGGCCTTAGATCCGAAAGGTTCATCTAGTTTTCCTCGACCCGGACCAGGTGCGGCACCTTGCGAATCATGCCCCACACCTCCGGAGTGTTCTTTCTTAGTACTGTCTTCTGCATCTTCGTCAGGCCCAGCCCCACCAGCACCTTCCGTTGGTTGCTCGGATAGCCGATCCCGCTCTTCACCAGGGTTATCTTCACGACGTCCGCAGCCATAACTTCTACCTTATCTCCTGCGCCTGCTTTCCCCGCTTGGCAGCCATCTGTTCCGCCGATGACAGTTGCCGTAGCCCTGCGATGGTTGCCTTCACCACGTTGTGGGGGTTGTTGGAGCCGATACACTTGGTAAGGATGTTCTGTATACCGGCCGCCTCCACCACCGCCCGCACCGCGCCGCCGGCGATAATGCCGGTACCCTCGGAAGCCGGCCGCAAAAAGACCAAACCCGCCCCGAAACGCCCCATGACCTCATGGGGTATGGTACGCGACTCTCCCAACAGCGGTATGGCCTTCAGATCCTTCTTGGCCTGCTCCACGCCCTTGCGAATGGCCTCCGGAACCTCGTTGGCCTTGCCGAGCCCGTAGCCTACCGAGCCTTTTCCGTCTCCTACCACCACCACCGCGGAAAAGCTGAAGCGCCGGCCACCCTTGACCACCTTGGCCACCCGGTTTATGTGAACTACTTTATCTATGAGCTGGTGCTCGCCGCCGGCGGGCTCGAAACTCTCTCTCCTGCCTCTTCCTCTACTGACGTTAGCCACTTAGAACTCCAGCCCCCCTTCCCGGGCAGCATCGGCCAGCGCCTTCACCCGACCGTGATAAAGAAAGCCGTTGCGGTCGAAGACGACCCGCTTGATGCCCGCATCGAGTGCCCTCTTGGCCAAGAGCCTGCCGACCAACCTGGCCTGATCGATTTTGCTCTTGCCATCCTGTTCCGCTTCCAGTTCCAGTTTCAGAGTGGAGGCTGCCACGAGCGTGCGGCCTTCGACATCCAGCACTATCTGGCCGTAGATGTGCCTGGCGCTCCGGAACACTGACAGCCGCGGCCGCTCGACCGAGCCATATACCTTGCGCCGGACGCGCCCCTTGCGCATCATGCGCCCCAGTTTCCTGTCCTTGGTGATCATCGTCCTCTTACCCTGTTCCTACTTCGACCCGGCCTTGCCGACCTTGCGCCTGATGGTCTCGGTACTGTATTTGATCCCCTTGCCCTTGTAAGGCTCGGGCGGCCTCAGGCCTCTGATGCGCGCCGCCGTGAGGCCAAGCAGTTCTTTATCCGCCGAATGAAGCACCACCTTCAGGGCCTTGTCGGCCAACCGCGCATTCACGCCCTCGGGCAGGGCAAACTCCACGGGGTGGGAAAAACCCAGGCTGAGGACCAGCATGTTCCCTTTTTGTTCGATCCGGTAGCCTACCCCGGAGATTTCAAGGGTTTTTTCAAAGCCCTTCGTCAGCCCCTCGACCATATTGGCCACCAGAGTCCGCGTGAGCCCCTGCACCGACCTCGACTCCCGCCCCTCCCCAACCGCCAGGACCTGGATCCGGCCTTCGCCAACATCTATCTTGACCAGAGGATGGACCACACGGCTGAGCTTGCCCTTCGGTCCGCTGACGGTCAGCACGCCGCCATCCAGTTCTACCTTGATGCCATCCGGCAATGGGATCGGTTTCTTGCCTACGCGAGACATCGCCCCTCCTACCAGACCGAACACACCAGTTCGCCGCCGATGTTGCCCCGGCGCGCCTGGCGGTCCGTCATCAATCCGCGGGAGGTCGAGAGAATCGAGACCCCGAGGCCGCCCAGCACCGGCGGAATACTGTCAGCCGGCACGTAAACCCTCCGCCCCGGCTTACTCACCCTCTTCAGCCCGCCGATGATGCTCTTGCCATGGGCGTCGTGCTTGAGAAAGAGGCGGATCATCCCCCACTTGCCTTCCTCAACCAGCTTGAAGTCTCTTATGTAGCCCTCGTCCTTCAAGACCTGAGCGATACTGGTCTTAAGTCGAGATGCCGGGATGTCCACCTGCTCGAACCGCCGCGTGCCCGCGTTGCGAATCCGAGTCAACATATCGGCGATGGGGTCCGTCATACCCATTGTTGTTTACCTCTCTACCAACTTGCCTTGACCACTCCCGGAATCTCACCGCGGAGCGCCATTGACCGGAAACAGATACGACATAGCCCGAACTTCCGCAGAAAGGCCCTTGGGCGGCCGCAGACTGGGCAACGATTATAGGCGCGCACCGTGAACTTGTTCTTCCGGTTGGCCTTGGCAATAAGGCTCTTCTTGGCCAAGGGTCTGTCTACCTCCTGAAGGGCATGCCCAGCTCGCGAAGGAGAAACTTTGCTTCCTCGTCCGTCGGGGCCGTGGTCACTATGGTAATGTTCATCCCCTTGATCTTTTCGATCTTGTCA
>JAZDOA010000161.1:0-2430 GCA_043799175.1 Pseudomonadota bacterium
CCTGACCTTCTCCGGCTCGCTGATATTGCCCGGGTTCAGGCGCAGGCCGTCCGCGCCCGCCTCCAGCGCCGCCAGGGCAAGGCGGTAATCGAAATGGATATCGGCGACCAGGGGTATATGGATGCCGCGTTTTATAGCGGAGATGGCCCGGGCCGCCTCGTCGTCGGGCACGGCCACGCGCACCAGTTCGCAGCCGCACTCCTCAAGCTGCCGGATTTGCCTGATGGTGGCCCTGGCATCGCGGGTGTCGGTCTTGGTCATCGACTGCACCACGACGGGCGCGCCGCCGCCGATGGTAACTCCGCCGATCTGGATGGCCCGGCTCGCCCGGCGCAAGATCATCTGATGATGCCTTCCCCGCTTATGATCCGGAAGATGTCTTGGTAAGTGACCAGCATGATCGCCATCAGGAGCAGGGCGAAACCGATCGTGTGGACCAGCCCCTCCACCCTGGGCGAGATCCGCTTGCCGCGCCGCACCCACTCCAGCAAGACGAAGGCGATCCGGCCGCCGTCGAGGGCAGGCAGCGGGAAGATGTTGACGATGGCCAGGTTAATGCTGAGAAAGGCGGCGAACTCCAGGAGCGGGCCTATGCCGGCCTTGGCCACCTCGCCGGTGATCTGGGCGATACCCACGGGCCCGGCTATGGCCACGGGCGCTGTGCCGATGACCATGAGGATTATCGAGTTCTTGAAGAGAATAAAGGTGTCCAGGCACTCTCCCAGGCCCATAGGTATGGCCTGCCAGAACGGGAGGCGCTCGCCGACAATGGTGGGCGTCCCACCGTTGATGACCACTCCGGTAGCGCCCTGGCCGGCGGGGGGCCGCCACCTCGGCACAAGACTGACGCTCTGGGTGGAGGTATCGGCATGTTTCACCAGGATGGTCGTCTGTTCACCCAGGTGCATCTGGATGTAGCGCTGGAGGTCGGCGGAGTTGCGCACCTCCCGGTTGTTCACGGCCAGGACAGTGTCCCCGACCCGAATGCCCGCCAGCGCCGCCGGCGAATCAGGCTTAACTTCCTGGATGGTGACCTGGCTTAAGGCTATGTTATGGGGCAGCATGAAGGCCCTGGAAAAAAGCACGATCGGCAGCAGGGCGTTCATCAGCGCCCCGGCACCGAGGACAAGTATTCTGGGGCCGATGCCCTTGCTCGCCAGGGCTCCGGGCGCGGTGGGGTCTTCTTCTCCGGCCATCTTCACAAACCCACCCAGCAGCAGCGGGTTTATGGAATAGGTGGTCTCACCCCTCTTTATGGCGAACAAACGCCGGGGGATCGGGAAGCCGAACCCGAACTCCTCCACGCGCACATGGAAGGCCCGGGCGGTGGCAAAGTGCCCGAGTTCGTGGGCCATCACCAGGACGAAGAGCACGCCAATAAAGGACAGAATAGTTATCAGCATCCGCAGTCTCCCCCCACCTTGACCACTACCTCCCTGGACCAGGCGTCGGCGGCCAGTATCTCCTCCAGCGAGGGATTCTGGACGGCCTGATGTCTATCCAGGGCCCTCTCCACCAGTACCGCAATCTCGGTGAAGCCGATGCGACCCGCCAGGAAAAGCTCGACGGCGGCTTCATCGGCACCGCAAAGCACCGCCGGATAGGTGCCGCCCTTCCTCCCCGCCTCCATTGCCAGGCGCAGACAGGGGAATGCCTGAAGGTCGGGCTCCTCGAAAGTAAGCTGGCGCACCCTCGCCCAATCGAGCCGGGGCAGCGCCGGGTTGGCCAGCCGGGAGGGATAAGAAAGGGCGTACTGGATGGGCAGGCGCATATCCGGGTAGCTCATCTGCGCCTTGATCGAGCCGTCGACGAACTCGACCATGGAGTGGACGATGCTCTGCGGATGGACTAGGACCCGTATGTTGTCGAAAGGGACGTTGAACAGCCAGTGGGCTTCGGTCACCTCCAGACCCTTGTTCATCAAGGTGGCTGAGTCTATGGTGACCTTCTTCCCCATTTGCCACGAGGGGTGTTTGAGCGCCTGCTCCACCGTGACCTCGCCAAGCTGTTCCGGCGAGTAGCCGTAGAAAGGCCCCCCGGAAGCCGTGAGGATGACCTTGGCGGCGGCCTGTTTTTCGCCCTCCAGACATTGCCAGATGGCGCTGTGCTCGCTGTCAACGGGTAGTATCTGAGCGCCGCTAAGCCTGGCTTCCCTGGTGATGATCTCGCCCGCGGCTACGAGGGACTCCTTGTTGGCCAGGGCGACCTTCTTGCCCGCCTTGACCGCCGCTAGAGTCGGGCCCAACCCGGCCTTTCCCGAGGTGGCCACCACTACCATGTCTACGTCGGGGTGGCGCGCCATATCCTCGAGCGAGATGTGCTCGATCCCGGCGGGGAGAGCTTCCGCATCAGGGCAGGAAACGAACACCGGCTTGAACTCGGCGACCTGCTCAAAAAGCAGGTCCGGGTTGCTGCCGCCGGCGGCCAGCC
>JAZDOA010000226.1:0-5386 GCA_043799175.1 Pseudomonadota bacterium
TATGCTAAACAGATCTGACGGAGGCGCCATGGCCCATAGCCTTGTCGTGGACGACGAACCGGACATGCTACTGCTGCTGCGCATGCTCCTGGATCAAAAGACCAATCATCAGGTGGACTGTGCCGGCAGCGGGCTGGAGGCGCGCCAGATGCTCTCCGAGCATCCCTACGACCTCGTCATTACCGACATGCGCATGCCCGACCTCGAAGGGCTGGAACTCATGGCCCTCACCAGGGGCTCGGACCCGGCCCTGCCCTTCATATTCGTCACCGGCTTCGGCTCAGTGGAATGCGCCGTGGAGGCCGTCCGCAAGGGGGCCTTTGACTACATCACCAAACCCTTCCGCCAGGAACAGCTATTGCTGGCCATAGAAAGGGCGCTGGCGTGGCGCGAGGCCGCCAGCTTGACTCATATGTCTTGAAGGCAGGTTTATTTAGCCGAGCAAAGCCAGCATGTTCCGGGAGCTGAGGTTGGCCTGGGCCAGCATGGCGGTGCCAGCGTCCAGCAATATCTGATTCTTGGTAAGCTCGGTCAGCTCGGCCGCCATGTCGGCATCACGGATGGCCGCCTATTATCCCTTCCGCCCTTAAAAGCGGACACTTCACTTGCTATCCGAACCGGCCAGATCACGTGCTTACTACAGGCTCCATGACGGGTATTGACGACCAAGGTGCTCTTATGTTAAAGAAACTTTGAGCCCGGACCGACAAGGCCGGACACCCCCCAAACCTTCCAAGGAGTTAGGGAAACCACCATGCGTGCTGCCGTCCTACTCGCCACTCTGCTCTGCCTCGCGCTCCCCTGCCCTTCTTCCGCCACCGAGGCGGCGGGCTTCACGGAAGGCTACAAGAACGCCAAATGGGGTATGTCACCCGATGATGCGCGGCAGTGCTTCCCCGGCATCAAGATCACCGAAGACGTCGCCTTCTGGCACTTCTGGGACGACGGACCGCAGACCGACACCCCCTGCGGCATCAAGTCCCGACGGCTGAAGCTGTACTTCAACGATGACAAGCATCTCTACCGCGTCCTGCTCTGCGGCCCACTGGAGGGAAAGGAACCTCTCAAGGTGTTCGAGTGCCTTGAAGCCGAGCTTACCGGCAAGTACGGCCCGCCCGAGAAGAAGGATTCCTGCCATCCCAAAGGTGTGAGGCGGGTACGCACCTGGCTCACCCCCGAGACAAGCGTCACCCTCTCGTGCGAATTCACCTATCGTATCAAGGACACCAGGAACCTGGAGATCGACTACCTCTGCAAACCCCTGGCCCCGCCGGAGCCATGAACACTCCATAAGGGAAGGAGTTGCCTCTGGTATTCGGGCCTCACGAGTGTTTCGAGGCGGCCTGATACCCGCGCGACCCGCGCGATAGCAGTTGACAGGCCGGGGCCGGTCGGCCATGCTGTCCGTCCATGGTACAATGGCATAATCTCACCCCCCTGACCACGTTCCAGGATCTCGAAAGCGCCCCCGAAGGACTTACCTCCGAGGAGGCCGCCCGGCGCCTGCAACAATTCGGCCCCAATGTCCTCCGGGAAGCCAAGGGAACATCCGCCCTCAGGAGGCTGCTGTCGCAGTTCAGCAGCCTCCTGGTGGTCAGTCTGGTCATTGCCGCCGTCGTCTCGGCCCTCCTGGGCGAGGTCATCGACGCCGTGGTGATCTTTGCCGTCGTCCTTCTGTCCGGCGGGATGGGTTTTCTTCAGGAGTGGCGGGCGGAGAGGGCCATCGCGGCGCTGAAGCGCATGGCCGCCCCCCAGGCTGATGTCGTCCGCGACGGCAGGCACGTCAAGGTACCCTCCGCCGAGCTGGTCCCCGGTGACGTACTGATACTTCAAACCGGCGACCGCATTCCCGCCGACTGCCGCATCATCGAGGCGGCCAGCCTCAAGATAGACGAATCCGCCCTCACGGGCGAGTCGGCCCCCGCCGGCAAGGCGCCCGACCGGCTGGAGCGCGAGGACCTCCCCCTGGGAGACCGCGGGAACATGGGCTACATGGCCACCATTATCACTTACGGCCGGGGACGCGGGCTGGTGGTGGCCACGGGCATGAACACCGAGTTCGGCCACATTGCCAAAATGATCCAGGACGTCCCGTCCGAAAAAACTCCGCTGGAGGCCAGGCTGGACGCGATCGGCAAGGGGCTCGCGCTGATAGCGCTGGCAGCCTGTCTCGGAGGCGCCAGCCTCGGGGTGGCCAAGGGCTACCCCGTGCTGGACATGTTCTTGTGGGGGGTAAGCCTGGCCGTGGCGGCCGTGCCCGAGGCCCTGCCCGCCGTGGTGACCGGGGCACTGGCCATCGGGGCCAAGCGCATGGCCAGACGCCACGCGGTGGTCAAGCGGCTGCCCGCCGTGGAGACCCTGGGCGGCGTCACGGTCATCTGCTCCGACAAGACCGGAACCCTTACCCGCAACGAAATGACCGTCCGCGGGCTGTGGGCGGCTCAGCGCCTATACGACGTCAGCGGCGCGGGTTACGCCCCCCAGGGCGACTTCCACTCCGCTGGCGCCACCGTGGATCCCGCCTCCGATGCCGTCCTGCGCCGCCTGGCCGAGGTAGGCTTGCAGTGCAACGACGCCACCCTGACCCAGGAAGGCTCCTCCTGGCGGCTGACCGGAGACCCCACCGAGGGCGCCCTGGTCGCCCTGGCCCGGAAGGCCGGCCTTGGCGCCAGATGTTCTCGGGTAAGCGAGGCCCCCTTCGACTCCGAGCGCAAGCTCATGAGCGTGGTCTGCCCCGAGGAAGGCGGCTACGCTACATACACCAAGGGCGCCCCCGAGGCGGTCCTGGCCCGTTGTACGCACATTGTCATTGGGGAGGGCCACTGCCAGACGCTCAGTCCCGAAACCCGCCGCGACGTCCTTCAAACGGCCGAGCGCATGGCGGGTGACGCCCTCCGGGTACTGGGCTTCGCCTTCCGCCGAACCGCCACCCCGCCAGAATCCACCCCGGAGGAGATGGAACGGGAACTCACCTTCGTCGGCCTGCAGGCCATGATGGACCCCCCGCGCGAGGAGGCCAAGGAGGCCATAGCCAGGTGCCGGAGCGCGGGCATCAAGCCGGTCATGATCACCGGAGACCACCAGACCACGGCCGCGGTCATCGCCCGAGAGCTGGGCCTGCTGCGGCAGGGAGATGAGATCGTCAGCGGCGAGGACCTCGACCGGATGTCCGACGATGAACTGGAACGGCGCATACACGCCATCGCCGTGCATGCCCGGGTCTCGCCCGAACACAAGCTGCGCATAGTCAATGCCTTCAAGAAGCGCGGCGAGGTCGTGGCCATGACCGGCGACGGGGTCAACGACGCCCCGGCCCTCAAGAGGGCCGACATAGGCGTGGCCATGGGCATCACCGGCACCGACGTGACCAAAGAGGCGGGAGACATGATCCTGGCCGACGACAACTTCGCCACCATCGTGGCGGCCGTGGAGGAAGGCCGGGCCATCTACGACAACATCAGAAAATATCTGATCTTCCTGCTTAGCTGCAACATCGCCGAGATCGTCATTCTCGTCGGGGCCTTCTTCGTGGGCCTGCCCTTGCCCCTCATAGCCATTCAGATCCTCTACGTCAATCTCAGCACCGACGGCCTGCCCGCCTTGGCCCTGGGGGTGGACCCTCCCGCCCCCGGCATCATGACCCGGCCGCCTCGCCTCCGCCATGAGGCGGTCTTCGACCGCCGGGCGATCATCCTCATGGCTGTCATCGCCGCCTGGATGGGCGCCGTGCTGCTGTCGCTCTTCGCCTACTATCTGCCGCTGGATCCCTCGGGGGCCACCCTGCTCAAGGCACAGTCGGCAATGTTCGCGGGAATGATCCTGTTTGAGCTGTTCAACGCCTTCAATTGCCGCTCCGACAGGCAGTCCGGCTTCAAGGTAGGGTTCTTCGGAAACAAGTGGCTGAACGCCGCCACGCTTTGGGAGATGGGGCTATTGCTTATGCTGGTGGAAATACCCGCCCTTCAGAGGATATTTCATACGACGGGGCTGACGTGGCGGGACTGGCTGGTGGTGGTGCCGCTGGCCCTGACGATCATTCCGGTGGTGGAAACGGCCAAGTGGGCGCTGAACCGCCGGCCCTCAACCGCCTGAGGAGGGATGTCCGGGGTTAGCGCGGCTTAAACTCTATACCGAAGATCTTGACCGGACTGGCCTTTTGAGATTGCCTGCGCCTCGATGGCCGGTTGCGCCTGCGAGGCTTCGGCGTGGCGAAGTCCACCCTGATGTACTCGCCGTCGGGGTCGAAAGAGACGTGAAGGGGGGCGATCTTGAGTTCCCGGGAGACTACTGACCGGGCCCGGGCCAAGCTGACAGCCTTGTTGCCGCCGCCCTTGAGATCTTCGACTTTGTAAAATAGTGCCATCGCTTTCACCCAACCACAGCCGCCAACCGAACCCGAATGAGGTCCGCGCTGACAGCCCGGTATGTCCCTTCGCCTTGTCGTCGGTGCAATCTTAACTCAACTCTAGGCAAAATATAGCCCCGCCTCGTCCCTCTTGTCAACGAATAGTCCAGGTGCGGCCCAGCCGGCCCACCAGGATGTCGGCCAGCCGCGTGGGTTCGGGAAGGCGCAGGCCCTTGCCGCAGACCAGGGTGAAACGCACGGCGTCATCGAGCGAGAGCAGATGCCCCACGGAGATGAACAGCGGGCGCACCCCGTGGCGGGACCGAAGCACCCGGCCTATCTCGCGGCCGCCGTCGTCCAGCAGTGGGGAAGAATCGCCCCTGTTCACCCCCGGTGGGCTGAAGCTGCCATAGAGCCTGCTCTTGGCCACCCCTATGGAGGGACGATCCACCATGAGCCCCATGTATGAGGCCAACCCCATTCCCCGAGGATGGGCCACGCCCTGTCCGTCAAAAAGGAAGAGATCTGGCTCGCAGCGCAGCCGCTCCAGGGCCGCGGCCAGCACGGGAGCCTCACGAAAGGCGAGAAAACCCGGAACGTAAGGCATGGCCACCCTCCCGGACGCCGTAGCCTCCTCGAAGGGTTCCAGGCCGGGGAAGGTAAGCACCACGACCGCGGCATGGGCCACGTCCGACCGCGCGGAAGCAGCCACGTCGCAGCCGGCCACGAGGCTTATGGGCAAGTGGGGCCGGGGCGGTCGCGAAAGGATCCGGTCGCGCAGGTCGTGCTGTATCCTGGCGGCCGTACCGAAGTCTTTGGGACCAAGTGGTGAATGAAGATAATTCAGCCTCATGCCGGTCTCTCCATCCTGAACATACCTCGGGCGAAGAGCCATCGTCAATTAGGGAAGGTCTGAATAAGTCATATAGCTATCCCCGTTCGTGCTGATGTATAGAAGCACGAACAAAGAATGATTCAATGATCCCAGTCACTTAATGCTCGTCCTTCGATACCTCAGGACGAACGGTTCGAGGACCTTGG
>JAZDOA010000231.1:0-2165 GCA_043799175.1 Pseudomonadota bacterium
GGTGCAGCGTGCAAGCGCGAAGAGGCAACGCCTTCCAGCAAAAAAACGGCGCCGTCGCCAAAGTCATGGCGCAGGTAACTGCTCCGAAAATAAAACGCTGCCTGCGCTGACTCCGCTCTGCGCCGCCTGCCCCCTCCGCTCCGCTTCGGGGATGCTGCGCAAGGACCGCGGCGGAGCCGAGAATGGGCGGCTGCCGATTTTCGTCATTGAGGGTGACCCACCGGGTCATGGCGACTGCCTAGTGTCTCGGTTTTGAGAACCGCATTTTGCTTGACACCGGTCAGAATCTGTGATATAACATAGGCACGTAGGCAAATCAGATCAATTACTCGTTGGCCGGAAGCATCCGCCTGGAAGCTTCCGGCCTTTGCGTTTATAGCTCGGGAACATTTAGAGTGGTGCAAGGAGGTGGCAATGCTTAACCAGGTGCATATCGAAGGGTACGTGACGAAGAAGATTTGGCAACACGGCGGGGATACTTTCATCCGCGTGGCTGTCTACCGCGATCCCGACCGGGTGCGCAAGCAAGCCAATCGAGAGGCGGAAGACGAGAAGGACCAGCCAGACTACATCACCATCCGGTTGCCGGCATCGTTGCTAGCCGGGCTGCCAGTACAGTTCCAGGCTGGCCAGCGGGTGCAGGCCCACGGCTGGCTAGAGAGCCGGGAGTTTGACTACACCCTGCAGGAGTTCTTGAGGGAGGCCCAGGGGCCAAAACCGAACGTTGAGGCGGCAGACCAGGTGGTTGCCCACCGGGGCACAACGTGGCTGGTTGCCGAGCGTATCCTGTTGGTTCCTGAGCGTAACGGCGACGGTGCAGGGCACAAGGGAAGCAGGACTAACGGTCGATGACCAGCTTCTTGGTTGATGGGACCAATGCCTTGTACGGTCCCGGCAACGAGCCGACGCTTGCCGGCGTTCTCGCGCTGGCCATGCGGCGCTGGAATGCAAGATGGGAAACAAAACGGTGCGAGCGGCAGATAGCCACTCTTCAATCGCAGAAACATGAGATTGGAGCACGTATGGGCCTTGATTAACGGGGCATAGAACCCGTTCACTACCACAACCGCATAAATCAGATTTGTCTCATTCGTTGGCCGGACACTGCCCACTGGGGGAAGGTCCGGCCTTTTTTGTTTTTCGGCCTTATTCCTACTCAACATCTTCATTCTCACATTGGCACGTTTACAAACAGCGCCCTTTCTCACCGGCCCTGACCGTGGTTGATCACAGTCAGGGCGGCCCGCAGATGTCCACAGCAGCCGGCGCACGAGTGTCGCCGTGGCGGATCTCCTGGGAGGCAACGACCAGGCCCGACCCGGGAGCTCGCCGACGAGCTCTGGCGTCGAAGGCTGCGAAAACCGGTTGAGGAGGTCAACGCTCATAAAACAGAAGAAATCAGAAGATACGCGGGGATGGGACGCCATCCCCATCCACCCCCATCAGGGCGCGGCCTGGCGCTGTTGGTGGGCTGCGTTGGATGGACTCTCCGAGCGGGACCCGCAAGGGCGGCCCGCTAGCACTTATCCGTTTTTTCATTCTTTTGTGATCATTGCCTCTACTTATTTAGGGGCATTGGTCTCTCGTCGGCGAGCACATCTCGTTGGCGGTTTTGTTCGTTTGGGCGATCTTGTTTGCTACTTTGGGGGGAGCAACGAGATCAACGCCCAAAGCGGCAGTGCGAAAGCACAGGGCCGCGAACATGGAGGTCCATTCGAGGTCAAGAAGGCTTGGTTCTTCAGAAGGAGGTCAAAGATGCAAAGCATGGTGATTGCCATTGCTGTGGCTGCGGCCAGTTGCCTGGGGGTTGTGCTGATCATTGTGCGCGCGAGCGCACGGGTCGCCAACGACACTGCGGTGACAAGCCGCCTCGCCCGCTACGGCGGGCGGTCGATCAATAGTCTGTAAATAGTCTGTAGGCATAGAATCAGAAGGAGGTTCAGGAATGTCTGCACAAGAGGAACGCACAAAGCGGTCCCGGCGTTTGGACACGAACCGCAAGGCGAATGCGCGCCGTGAGGCGCACAGGGACTTGCGCGAGCGGCGGTCCGAGCGCCGCTAGTCCAAAGTGTCCTCCCCTACCCCCCAGGGGAGGACACACTGCACTTATCTGTAATCCAGGAGGTGGTTTCACAAGAATGCCGTGTCCCCGGGCAGACGGGGAG
>JAZDOA010000073.1:0-3128 GCA_043799175.1 Pseudomonadota bacterium
CTCCGGCAGGCTGGCCGCGGCCCGGCAGCAGCGTATGGAGGTCCACAAGGCCCCTCTGCGGCTCGATGACCTGGCCCGGGATATGGTGGAGGTTTTCCTGGAGGGCAGGGCGGCGGCGGTGAATCTCGACGCCGCAAGTCCGGTGGAAGTGCCCGCCGACCGCGAGCAACTGGGCAAGGTACTCATGAATCTGCTGCTGAACGCCGCCGAGGCCGGAGCGCAAAACATAGACCTGCGCGTCCACGCCGATAAAGGATGGGCGGTGGTAACGGTGCGCGACGACGGGCCGGGCATAGAGCGGGATTTTCTGGAAAGGCGCCTCTTCCAGTTGTTCGCCACCACCAAGGCCAAGGGTCTGGGAATCGGGCTGTATCAGTCCCGAGTCATTGTCGAGGCCCACGGTGGACGGCTCGAGGCTGACAGTGCCCCCGGCGCCGGCGCGACCTTCAGGCTCCGGCTGCCGCCCGGCTGAGGGCAGGCGCGATGCCCTCGCCAGGCATAGTCCGCCGCGGAGAGAGCGGGTTACAGCTGAGGCCAAGCCCTCAAAGGCAAGACAGTCATTCGGTTAACCGAATGGCTGTCTGTTCAATCACCTTACGGCGGTTATTACTTGCCCGACCGGCGGCGAAGCCGCGCCAACCCCAGCAGCCCGGCGCCGGCCAGCAGCATCGTCGTGGGCTCCGGCACGGGAGCCGGCATGGGGGCCTTGTCTCCCTTGACTTTATCGAGAGTGAAATTACTCGTCCAGCTTCCGCCCCAGCCATGCAGCAGCTCGGCGGTCGCAAAGATTCCCGTGTCGCGCAGGGTGGATGGATCCAGCACGATGTCCGGCGTTCCGGGCCAGATGCGGTCGTCCACCAGCCCGCCCTTCAGGTTGTCCAGCAGGAAGTCGAAATCACCCCTCCGCCCGTTCACGCCGCCTTCACCCCAACCAAAGGCATATACATGTCCCGAAAGGATGACATCACCTACGTGATAGGTATTCCAGGGCAGCCGCAAGGTACCGGACTGAACCACTTCCACCATCTTTCCGGGTCTCACCAACCTGCCCTGGTCATCAATCGTACACTCGATCCTCATCGAGGTCACGAATCCGGCGGCATGGTCGGTGAGGTTCCACACGGGGCCGCTTGGTGACATCGTGATGGTGCGGTCCTCGGCGGTGAGCGAAAAGTGGTCGGTTGTGGCGTTATAGACTATTTTGCCTATGGTGTTGAACTGGATATCGGGATAGTCCATGACGCCCTTGATGCCGAGGAGCGCCGCGTTCGCGGTTGAAAACGCACCCAGTATCAACCCAACGGCCAAAAGGACGATCAGCCTTCTTCCCTTCATGTGATGCACCTCCTTCACTGAACAGGTCATGGGTCTTTCCTCTGGTCGCGTGCATCACGCGCCCGACGTCTAGCGCGATACCCAGTCCGTGGCATGGATACTTATGGGGCACAAATTAACACCGAAGCTCATGCACTCGCGAATTCACCTAGTTGATCATAGTGACGCAAGTACCGTGCCACCAGGCAGGCCGGGGGGACACGCGGCGGCGGTACGCACTAACACCGCGTGGCTATTGGGGAAATACCAGAGTGGGCCTTGTCCGGTAGCCACCGCTACCGGCGGTCTGGACCGGGGCTGTAAGAAAATGCTGACACCACGCGCGCTTGAAATTGGAAATGTATAGCGCTTACAACGGGTTGGAACTACTGACAGCGTTCAGGAACAGGGTTGGCCGCGGACGGTCGTGGCCGCAGAGCAAGCGCCCGACAATCCAGTGGATTTGAATGCGTGAGGCGGTTGGCTTAAGAAAGCGTATGTCAGGATTTTTAACGGCGGCGAACTGGCAGAAACAAGACAGCCATCCGGTTGGCCGAATGGCTGTCTTGTCTTTTACTCTTGCGGCGGCTGTTGGCTATTTGCCGAACTTGCGGCCCAGCCGCGCCAGCCCCAGCAGCCCGGCGCCGGCCAGCAGCATGGTGGCGGGCTCCGGTACCGGGGCCTTGTCGCCCTTGACCTTGGTCAGATCAAAGTCATACATCCAGGACCCTGTCCAGCCATGCAGGTTTTCGGCGTCGGCGATCATGCCCATGGGCGCACCGTCAGGCCAGATCCCGTCCTGGATGAACTTACCACTGCCGTTGCGGATGAGAAGATCGAAGGCACCGAGCGTACCCTTGCTGCCACCTTCTCCCCAACCGAAGGCATAAATCTCACCCGTGAACAGGATGTCACCCGCGTGGTAGGTGTTCCAGGGCAGAACGACGGTCCCAACCTCCACCTTCTCGGTCACGATGCCGGTGCCCATCAGCTTGCCATTACCGTCAACGACGAACTCCGCCCTCATCGAGGACACGAACCCGGCGGCATGGTCAGTGAGGTTCCACACGGGGCCGCTCGGAGACATGGTGATGGTGCGGTCTTCGGCGGTAAGCAGGAACCGATGATTGACGGCGCTGTACTGGATGTGGCCAATGGTGTCGTACTGGACATCTGGATAGGTCAGCTTGCCCTTGACCCCGAGGAGCGCCGCGTCAGCCGTCGAGAAAGTGCAGCACATAAACAGTGCCGCTGCCAACAATACTACCAACTTCTTCATAACTCCCACCTCTTCTGCTAATTGACCCTTTCCGGCAACCGACGCCGCCCGTGAAACCGGGGCGACCCAGCGGCTGAAAAAGCTCGGAATGTCTACTTTGTCGTTGCTTGCCCCGCTCCGGGGTTACGCTGAAGCGGAGGGCCTTTGGCTAAGCAGGCAATTTTTACTTACAATAGTTATGCCAAAGTTTAGACATCACCCCCTGGCTCCGGAACTAGTCCTATCCCACTGAAAGCACGAAGAAATATGCTCCTCCCGCCGCCCGTCGCCCATGTGTTGCATGCTCCGCTCGCCCTCTACTGTAAGATGCACCGACAGCGTCGGGGTCACATCCCTCGGTCCCTGCCTGAGAATTGCCACGTACTGACGGGGTTGCATCCATCCCCCTCGCCTTACAGGCGCCCCCATCGGGCCGCCAGGGGGGATAGATGCCCGCAAGCCCGTCATATCAGCCCTAATTCGCTGGGCCACCCGCGGGGAGCCATGGCGTTTGTGTCGAATACTTTGACACCGATGGAGCCTGGTGGCCGATTAC
>JAZDOA010000078.1:0-23941 GCA_043799175.1 Pseudomonadota bacterium
CGTACCTGGCAGGGGACGCTGCCTGCCTGGGCGACGTCATCCATCATGCCGTGCAGCAACTGGACGGTCCGGCCCCGGAGGTGGTGGTCATCCTGCTGCCCACCCATCCCTTCCGCACCACCGAACTCATGCGCCATCTAACCGCGCAGGCCCAGGCCGGCTACGGCCGGGTAAGCACCGTAACCCCGATCCCCGTCCATGCGGCCAGCCACCTGGTCATGGATCGGCACGGCCGCCTGGCCTCGATCTTTGAAGACCATTTCCCCCCAGAGGCCGTGGATAAGGTCTCCCTTCACCGCCACTACGGCCTGTTCCACGCTTACGCCGAGGCTTGCCCCAAGAGCCGCATCTACAACTTCGAGATCACCGACCCGGTAGAACTCATCGACATCGACACCGCCGAGGACCTAGAGCTGGCCCGGCTGGTGGTGGCCGAGGACCTCTTCCCCGTGGAGCGGCTGCAATGAGGATCGCCATCCCGGTCTTCCACTCCGTCGGCCGACATCAGAGCCTGGTCTTGGCCGACTGGGATGGCCGCAGCCTGCTTGGAGCCACCATCGACGCCGTGCGCGCCGCCGGGGACCACTCGGTCCACGTGGGATCGGACAGCCTGGAAGTCCTGTCCGAGGCCCGCCGCCACGGCGCCGAGGCCGTGCATGAGCCGTCCCCCCGCCTAACAGAGCGATTCCTGCCCCTGGGCAGCCTGGACCTGCTCCGCCGACTGGGACCGATCCCGCTGCCCACGGCCGTGCTCTGGCCCGGACTGCCCACCCTGAGGCGTACCTTCCTGGACCGCCTGGCCACGGTACGCTTCGAGGGCGGCCTTCGGCTAGCCCTGACCGTGGCCGAGAGCGTGGACCATCCCTGTCAGTTGACCGAGGCTGTGCATCTCCTCGCTGCGGCCGTCTACTTCCCACTGCGGATGGAACCAGGCCGCCTGGCCTCCGACCCCTTTCCCTTTCACTGGCCCGGGGATGCGCCCGGCCGTGGGCGGCTGTTCCTGCGCCATGTCGAGGCCCACGACACACGATTCGAGCCCGCGGATCCGCATCCAGCCTCCTGGCCCGCCGCAGGGGTGATCGAACGGCTGTCCTCCTCCGCGGCCCGACTCTTGCTCCCGCTCGAGACCAATACCTTCGGCATATTTATCTCCGCTGCGGCCACCCCCGATCAGCAGCTCGGCCCACTGGTGCGCATGCTACGACACCTCCCCTCGGGCCGCCGCCTCCTTAGCCTGGACCACAACATGGCTCAAAGCTCGGGCCTGACCGTTAAGCTTTGGACCGTTTCCACCTCTGGCTTGATCCCTGTGGCTCCAAGCGGCGTCTGCCTGGACCCTGCCCGGGCCACGGAGATGCTGGACACCCCGGCCGGTCCTTACCCGCTCTTCCCCATACCGGACCCAGGGGGGCATGATCCCTGGGTGCTCTGGCTGGTGGACAAGCAGGGAAGAGGCAGCCTGACCAATGTACTCATCCCCTGGGAGTCCTCCTTAGGCGGTTGGCGCAGTGACATTGACAGCCTGCCCGTGCGGGCCGATGACGGCTGGCGCATCCACGGCCGCCAGGATTTCCCGCCGGTCTACGAGTTCGACTCTACGGCCGCGGTCTTTGCTCCTGGCCCATTGCCCGAGACCGAACCGCCCATCCGCTTCGACACAGTGACTGCCATCCCCCTTGACGGGGACCGGCCCCGGCCTGTACGCCACCGACTGGACCTGTGCCGGTTACGCCGAACGACCCAATCAGACCTCCCCGCGGAGCCGCCCGTGCCCTTCGCCGTCCCGGAAACATCAACAGAGCCTGACAAACATCCGGCAGCCTGGGAGGACATCCGCCTTTACGCCAACGTGCTTGGCGGTGCGACCCGTGCCCGTTCCCAGGTTGAGACCTGGGCCATAACCCGCTCCATGAGGCAGGTCTGCCAGATGGCCATGGCTGACCGGGAAACTCCAGCCCACGGACCCATCCCCAACGGGATCCCGCCGGGCTACCGGCTGGAGGAAATCCCGGGCGCGGCCGCCCTCTTCCCCCTTGACAAGGGCCAGCTCCCGCTCTTCGCCCTGCCCGAGGCGGCCGGCGGGCTGACCCTGACCATCGGCGGCCCCGGCCAGGTAGTGCGCTTCACCCCCGAGGGGGAACGGGTCTTCACCCTAAAACTCGACTTGAACAGGTACAACAATGCCTTCTTCCTTTGTCGCTCCCACCTTGAAGGCGGAGTGACGCTTTTTTTGAACCAGTATGACCGCATCCTGGACATCGACGCCTCGGGCCGGGTGGTCGGCGACCGGCCCATGCCCCTGCCCTACATGGTGGCGGCCCATTACGACCCGGTCCGGGAACGGTACCACGCGTGTAGTGGGACCGAGGGCGTTTGCGCCGTGTTCAATCCCCACTGGAAGCTTATGGACCGCTACCAGGCTCCGCCCGAGCCCCTGGGCTACAAGACGGCCATGCGCCTGTTCCACGACCCCTTCCGGGAACTCATTTGGGTGGTTTTCGGCGCCCTGGAGGCGGAACTGCCCCTAACACTAGTCGCCTACGATTTGGATGGCCGCTTCGGCGGCCGGATCGTGCATCCCTCCCTGGCGGGCGTCAATGCCGTGTCCTGCGTGGATCGTGCCGGGGTATTCCACGTTTGCTGTAAGAGGACTGCCCCGGTCTCCTTCACGGCCCAAGGCCGCCACCTGCCCGGTCCCCTGCTGCCCACGTGCTGCAGCCTCCAAGTTCTGGGGGACGACATCTGGGCCGTGACCCGCTACGGGCGCGAACTCAAACACTATCGGATTCGGACGCCTGACACAGATGAACGACCACGGAGCGCCGCATGAACAACCCCCATCCCTCGGCGACTGCCTCTAAGCCGGCCCAAAACCCTGGCCTGTCCGTCATCGTGCCGGTCTACAACGAGGGCAAGCGGATCGGGGCTGTTCTCTCGGGCCTGATCGAGGCATTGGAGGGCATGGACCTGGCCTGGGAGGTTCTGGCCGTGGACGACGGTTCCACCGACGACACTGCGACCGCCGTGGGACTCACACACGCCACACTCCTGCGCCACCGGCGCAACAATGGCTATGGCGCGCCCCTCAAAACCGGCATGCGCATGGCTCGGTACGACTACGTGCTCTGGTTCGACGGCGACGGCCAGCACACTGCGGAACAGATTCCCGAGTTCGTGGCCGCCCTGGACGAAGGAGCCGATGTGGTCATCGGCGTGCGCAAGCTGCGCGACTCTTTCAGCCTGCTCCGCATCGCGGGCAAGGCCGTGATCTGGAAGTTCGGCCAGATCATCCTGGGCACCACACTCCCGGACCTTAACTGCGGCTTCCGGGCCTTCCGTCGCAAGGTCATCACCCGCTACCTGCATCTCTTGCCCAACCGCTACTCGGCCTCCATGACCAGCACTCTGGTCCTCTTCTACCGAGGCTACACAATGGAGACCCTCCGGGTCCGGGTCAACAACAACGGCGCCACCAGCCACTTCTGTCTCTTGCGCGACGGCCTGCGGGCCGTGAATCAACTTTTGCGCATGGCCATGCTCTTCAACCCCTGGCGGTTATTCGGCTTCACCGGAATCATCCTGGTGGCCCTGGGTGCGGGATACGGCATATGGAGCTACCTCGTCGCCGGGGGCTTCATCTCCAGCGCCACCATGCTCATTATCGCCGGATTGCAGTCGGTCTTCTTCGGCCTGGTCATGGACCAAATCGCCGAAATCCGAAAAGGTCGCTTCGAGGACTAGGTGTGTGGCGAAAGACGCAGATCAGACGGATTTTGTCCAAACTCCAGGCCACCAAATTCAAGAGTCGGCAGCACACTTTTTTTCAATGATAGCCACCAAATCTTTTCTTTTGTAGGAACCAAAATTGACCAAACACTCCCTTCTCGGTTTTCATTGTTTTTTATGCCAGGGCACCCAAGGCAGGAAAGTGCTCTGCCTCCCGCCCACGTTTTTTGAAGGTGAGCGAAATCATCTTGCAGAATCGGGACTCTATCAGGATTATTGCGTTAATTGCGGCACACTGATCAATATGGCGCCAAACCGTATTTCCCAAGAATTTTATCAAAAGCAATACAAAAAAAACTTCGACAGTAGCACCGTTTATGTGCCCACCCGCCATAACCACGAGACCAAAGCAAAATTAAATGCGGATTTCATCACTCAGCATATTGAACGACCGGGGAAACTTCTTGAGGTCGGAGCCCATATGGGATGCTTTATGGCTGCATTACAAAAACGCGGCTGGAATGTCGCCGGAATAGAACCATCTTCCACCTTATGCAGGATTGGAGCAGAGTCGTACGGCCTTAAGATTAAAACGGGCTATTACCACCGGGACAGTTATCAGTCGGAAGAGCTTGACCTAGTCACCTTTGATAATGTTCTGGAACATCCAGACGCCCCACTGGAATTGCTCGCTGCCGCCCATTACCACCTAAAACTGGAGGGGCATCTCTTTTTTATCCTTCCAGTGCTTGATACTATCCGTACTGGTCAAATCGGCGGTTGGCATCTGAGTATTCTCTCCTCAAAGGGTTGGAAATATCTCATTGAACAATGTGGTTTTCATATAAAACATCTTGAACTGGACGGACTTGGCGGAGGCGATTCCGCCAGACTTCGTTGTCTTGCCCAGAAGGTAGGCAACTGGCCTCTCACCATTAATTTTTCACCGCAAATGTCCTTTTTCTCTGCTTGGCTCGGGCTGACCAAGATGGTAGTCAGACATAAACTGGGCCGGTTTTTTAGGAATATTTAACGCCTTCTGGCCAAAGCGATCAACTGCGCCTCAGACCGGCCACTAAAGGGTCATGCTCGAATACCTCAAAAAACCTGCACTAGGCTGCCAGGGAAAACACTGGTTCCCATCTTGGGCAAACCAATGCTAGAGTTGCTTCCGGAACGCATCCGCCCAGCCGTAGGCGTAGATGAGATCGTAGTGGCCACCAGTACCGAACCCTCTGACGACGCCATCTCAGCCCATTGCACGGCCACGGGCACAGCCTGTTTTCGGGGCAACGAAAACGATGTGCGGTCTCGCCTCCTGGAGGCGGCCGGACAACACAACCAGAGACCGAGCTCGTGAGCCAAGAGACCAGCAAGCGCATTATCCTTATTCGGCCCGCCAATATTTTCGGGCTCGAGAACTACCCGCCCTTTGCCCTGATCCTGTTGGCCTCTTACCTGGAGCGGGCGGGCTACAAGGTCGAGGTCCTCGTCCACGACCGGAATACCTGCCTTGAGCGCATCCTGGACCGGGTCAAAGACTGCCTCTTGGTAGGCTTGACGGTCACGACGGCCGAGGCGCCCGACGCTATCGCCTTGGCCCGGAGCCTGCGCACCGCGCACGGACCCGGCCTGCCTCTCGTCTGGGGAGGCTGGCACCCGACCTTGTTCCCGGAGCAGACCGCGGCCAGCGACCTGGCGGACTTCGTGGTGGCTGGCGACGGTGAAACGGCCCTGCTGGCCATCGCCGACCACCTCGCGGGGAAAACCGCAACCAAGCCCGGCCCGGTGGTCAAAACCCCCTTCGTGGACCTCGACAACTTGCCCCCGCCCCGCTTTGAGGTGCTACACGACCTAGAGGACTTCCTGACCCGACCGCTCTCAGACAAGTTTCTGGAATACCATCGCGGCCGCTTCCGCTGGCTCCCCTACCAAACCAGCCGAGGATGCCCTTACTCTTGCGCCTTCTGCATCAACCCCACCACGGGCAACCGCAAATACCGGGCCAGGGCCCCCCTAACCGCGGCCCGGGAGATGGCCGACCTGGCCCGCCGCCACCGGCTGACGCACATCAAAATCATCGACGACAATCTCTTCGTGCAGCGTGAGCGGGTGCGGGCCATGTTCGAGGAGGTGGAACAACTGGGCGTGCCCTTCACCTGGGACGCGGAATGCCGTATCGACTACTTCCGGGAGGGATTCGTGGACGACAACATGCTCGCGCTCCTCAAGCGCACCGGCCTAATCCAGCTAACCTTCGGCATCGAATCCGGTTCGCCCGACACTTTGACGCGCATGCGCAAGGGGTCCCGGTGCAGCCCGGAACACGCCGTCAACGCCGTGGCCATGGCGCACAAGCACGGCATCGTGGTGCGCGGATCCTTCATCTTAGACATCCCGGGCGACACCCCGGCGGACATCATGCAGACGGTCAGACTCATCCGGAGGTTGCGCCGCTTCCCCAAGTTCAGCTGCGGGGTCCACACCTACAGGCCCTATCCTAAAAGCTCCCTATGTGAGGAGATCCTGCGCCAGGGCCGATTCCACCAGCCCGACACTTTGGAGGCCTGGGAAGACGAGGCGGCCATCCGTCAGTTCACTGACACAGCCGTAGTCCGCACCTGGCAGGACAATTACAGACTCTCCTCGCGGGTCAGCTTTTTCCAGTCCCTGGAGTCGGGATTCTGGCTCAAGCAGCACCAACTGCCCAGCCGCATTCTGGGTATCGCGAACCGGATCTTCATCGCCTTGGCCAAAATCCGGAACCGGACGCGCATTTACGCCCTCCCTCTGGAGAAGCCACTCTACATCGCGTTCAAGGACTGGTGCCTTCGCCGCTTTCGGCATGGCCGCCACGCCAGTGAGGACTGCACATGAGTATCGTCGGCGTCATCGTGGCCCGGATGACCTCATCGCGGCTGCCGGGCAAGCCTCTGGCCGACCTGGCAGGCAGGACCAGCCTGGAGCGGCATTGGGAACGCCTGACCCGGGTGGATGGACTGGCGGCAATCTTCCTGGCCACCTCCCGCGATCCGAACAACGAACCCCTGGTGGCCGAAGCCCGCCGGCTGGGCATGGAGGTCTTCCGGGGAGAAAGTGAGGACGTGGTGAAGCGCTTCGTTTCCATCGGCCGGCTGGCCGGGGCCGAGGCCATGGTCCGCGTCGGCTGTGACAAGCCCTTGTTCTGCTACCATGCCCTGGCCAGGAACGTGGCCGAATACCGGGGCGAGGACTACGTCCACTTCAACGGCCCGTCCACCTCGGGCCTGGGCTGCGAAATCTTCTCCCTTGCCGCCTTGGAGGAAGTGCATCGCCACTACCGGGGAACGGCCATCGCTCAGCATGTCCGGGAGCACCCCCACCGCTTCCGCATCAGGCCCGTGGCCATGGACCGCGCGCTGTGCCGACCGGAGTACCGCCTCTCCCTGGACACCCCGGAGGACCTGACCCTTCTGCAACGGGTATTCGAGGGACTGGGCGGGGCCACTGCCCCCTCGGCCTTGGACGCCCTGCGCTTCCTCGACGACAATCCGGAGATCGCCGGGATCAACCGAAACCACCAGGAAAAAAATGTCAACCTCTACTGCGCCACCCTGGAAACCAAGCCGGTGCTGACCGTCGTCATTGACCCATCGGGAGGCTACGTGGCCCTGGACCGCAGCGGCCGGCCCATCCCCTACCCGGAGCTGGCCGAACTGGTGGCCGACCGGGAACGCTGGACCCAGGACTGAGCCATGCCAAGGGTTCTCGACAGCTACAACGAAATCGGCTTCCTGAAGCCGTTCCTCAACAAGCTCAAGCGTATCGGTCCGGATCCGCGCTACTGGACCTACCGAACCAACTGGTGGCTGGTGAACAAGCTCCACTACGTGACCCGGTTCCCCATCCATATGGACATCGAAAGTACCAACTTCTGCAACCTCAAGTGCACCATGTGCCCCCACAGCATCGAGGAATTCTCCATGGCCAAGGGCTACTTCAACATGGATACCTACCGGCGGCTGCTGCCCCAATTCCAGGCCGGCGGCATCAAGTCTTTGAAGCTCAACATCCGGGGCGAGCCGCTCCTGAACAGGAATCTGGTAGAGATGGTGGCCTTGGCCAAGGAGCACGGCATCCTGGAGGTCATGTTCAACACCAACGGACTGTTGCTCACCGAGGGCAAGACCCGGGAACTGGCCGAGGCCGGGCTGGACTACCTCATCGTGTCCATCGACGGAGTCACGGCCAAGACCTACAACGCCATCCGCCGGGGCGGCGACTTCGACACCCTCCGCCGCAACCTGGAATACTTCGTCGCCTACCGCAGACACAATCGGCTCAAGAAACCTCTATTGCGGCTCCAGTTCGTGGAGATGGAGGAAAACCGGCACGAGGTGGCCGACTACCTCGCCATGTGGGAGGGCAAGGCCGACGTCATGACCGTGAACCACTACTCCAACCGCGGCTGCGGCGAACGCCAGGCCCATGAGATGGTGCCCGTGGGGCGGGTAAACTGCTTCCACCCCTGGAGGCGGATGTCCATCAGTTGGAAGGGCGAGGCCATGATGTGCTGCGGCGACTGGCACAACCGTTGCGTCCTCGGCGATGTCGCCAAGACCTCTATTGGCGACATCTGGCACAGCCTCCGCCTCGCCGACTACCGCGGCAAGCTCAAGGCCCGAAGGCTTAACGAAATCCCCTGCTGCAAGGATTGTTTCGTACTCGCAAGCTACGCCTGGGAACGTAAGGACCGCCTGAAGCAGGGCGTCCGCCCCCTGCAAATGCCCTTTGGCCGGGAAGCCGCACGGATCGAACGAGAGGCGCGCCCATGACCCCAACGCCCGCCTCGCCCGCAGCCCGCAACTTGGATCGATTTTGGTTGCCGGGCTCAGTGACGCACGGACCACGGCACCCGAAGCGAAACAGCCATGACTAAGACACCCAAGATCAGCGTGCTCATGCCAGCCTATAACTGCGGGGCCTATCTACCGCAGGCCGTGGACTCCGTGGTGGCGCAGTTATTCACCGACTGGGAACTGGTCATCGTGGACGACGGATCCTCCGACGACACCCGGGCCGCCCTGGACCGCTACCGGGGAGACGATCGCATCGTCATCCACCGCCAAGAGAACCAGGGCTTGTCCAGGGCCTCCCAGGCCGCGTTGCTCAGCGCGCGCGGCGAGTACGTCATCCGTTTGGACGCCGACGACTGGTTCGACGAGAACATCCTTTTCGTGCTCAACAATGTCCTGGATACCCATCAGGACTACGCCATGGTCTACACCGACTACTACCGTACGAACGAGGAAGGCGAACTCCTCGAACAGGTGGTGCTCGGCAAGGTCAACGGGGACACCGTGCTCGACCTGCCCGCACTGAACACCGGGACCATGATTCGAAAATCGTGTTTGGTGGAACTCGGCGGCTACAACCCCGACATCCGCTGCCAGGACAACTACGACCTCTGGATCCGCTTCATCCAGAAATACAAGGCCTGCAACATCAACCTCCCCCTTTGGTACTACCGCCAGCGGGCCAACTCCCTGACCACCCTGCCTGGCCGCATTTTCACCACCAGGCGTCATATCAAAGCCGAGTTCGTCAAACGCCGTTTTGCCCTCCCTCGGGTCCTGGCCGTGGTGCCCGTGCGACATCTAAACAGCATCTCCCCCGACTTCCCGCTCATGAAACTCAATGGCAAGCGGATCATCGACCACACTCTGGACGAGGCCCTGGCTGTGGAGGCGATCCAGAAGGTTGTGGTCTCCACGGACCATCCGGAACTCATGGTTTACCTGCGCCACCACTACCCCCAGGTGGAGTGCCTCGAACGATCCAAGGGAATGGCTGCGGCCAACGTGGGTATCCTGCCCACGGTGCACGACGTGCTCAACCGCCACGGTGGGCACGCCTACGACGCGGTGGCTCTGCTTCACGTCCACTGCCCTCTACGCCGGGCCCACCACATCAAGGAGGCCATCGACACCCTGCTCATCTTCCAAGCCGATTCCGTGGTCTCGGTCGTCGAGGATCGCCGGGTCCACTACCAACGCATGGAGAACGGCCTTTCCCCTGTCCACGGCAACTGCGAGACGCTTCGGCTGGAACGCCAATGCCTGTTCAGCGAGAATGGAGCCATCTTCCTGAGTCGACCATCCTGCATCACCGAAAACCGGCTTCTGGGCGACAGGGTGGGGCATGTCCTCATGCGCGAGGACGAGTCCGTGGCCATACACGACCCGTACGACTTCTGGCTGGCCTCCCGGATCATTGAACGCAACGGCCACCCCAGGCCGGAGCCGGGAGACTGAGGACCGGACATGCCCGTCGCGGACCTTTTGCTTCTTACAACCTCGGGCGCCGCCTGCCTGGCCTTCCTGGTCTGGTGGCAGCGCCGCGACGGCGCCCGCCCCGACCAGTGGGCCAACGACTCCAAAAACATTATGCTCTGCCTGACCGTTCTGGAGCGGCCTCATGACTACACCCGCGATTTTTTGTTCAAGCATGGGATTAAGCAGGACTTCTACATGCCCCTGGCTGTTTGGGTCATGCGCCGTCTGACAAGATTGACCGGCTCCCTGGAACGGGCCGTGGCCCTGCTCCACGCCCTGCTGGCCGCGCTCTTCTGCATCCTCTGGCCGGCCCTGGCCTACCGCCTCACCGGATCGGCCCCGGCCGCCGCCGCTTCGCTCTTCCTGGGTCTACCCGTACTCTGCACCTTGCCCGGCGACACAGTCTGCGGACCCCTGCCCGGCAACTGGACCCCCCGTTTCTGGGGCAACATCGGCAACCTGCTCTTCCTGCTGCTCCTCCTAGCCGCCATGGACCGCCCCCCCCTGGTTTTGGCTGCCGCCCTCCTGGCCGGCGCGCTCTTCCACGTCCACCCGGTGGCGGGCATCGGCTGCTCGCTCCTGCTGGCGGTCGGCATGCTCCATGGCCTGCGGGAACACACACTGCCGCTCACGTGGGCTCTCTGCGCCATCGCCCTGGACACGGCCGCGGCCTTGCCTATGGTTATCACCTACTTCCGCTCCACCGGGCCCCCTCCCGTGGGGAACCGCCTGCCGACCGACCAGTTCAACGCCATAGCGCGGGGCCGTTTCCACCTCTGGCCCTACCCCGCCTCGGTGCTCGGCCGTCTCTTCCTCGGCCCAGGACAACTGGTTCTTGGCGGGGCCTACCTGACGGCTTCAGTCTGGCTCTTCCTGGCTGACACCCCCCTGGTCTGGCAGGGGGCCCTCAACATGATGTTTCTGACCGTGATCCTGAACCGGAATGAGCCTTTTGGCTACGTAGTCCTGACGTTTGCCTGGCTGGGCCTCATCCCGCCACAGGGCACGGCCCTGGCCCTCTCGGCCGTAATACTCCTGGCTGTGGCCTGGGTCTACCGCTACCGACGATACTCCTGGCAGCCCATCCTGGCTCTGGCCGGTCCGATCCTGGGGCTGATTTCCATGCTGGCCGGCGCCAAGCCTGTCCTGCCTCCTTCAGCTGCAGCCTTCCTCTTCGTCTGGTCCCCGCCCCTGGTTTTGCTCGTCTCCCTGGGCGGGGCCTGCTTGTTTCACTGGCTACTGCCCCGATGGGCCGGCTGGCGCATAACGCTCCTCGACATCGGCCGGGTACTCAAATTCGTCCTCTATCCACTCTATTTCCTCGCCCTGCTGGGCGTCTTAGTTCTGACCGAGTCCCTGCTCTCGGAGCATTGGCCGCTGGTCTTGTGGGGGATGACCGGACTTCTGGTTTTGGCCTGGTGCTGCTGGCGGCACAACCGGGGTTACCTCGCCGTGGGCGAAGACCCGGACGACCTGGCTGTGTTCGACTGGGTACGCACCCATCTGCCCCCCAACGCACTCTGCCATGTCATCAGCACGAGACTGCCCCGGCACGATCCCAAAGACCCGACCTCCTCCAGCTTCGGATTCCGTTTCCGATCACTGACCCTACGTCCCATCACCGGCTGCTGGAAGGACGCCGGAATCGCCTTCATGTGGCAACCCGAGACGTTCAAGGAGTGGGCTGATCTCATGGCAGAGACCCGGCGCCTCCTGGAGCAACCCGACCTGAACGCCTTCCTGGCCCAGGCACGAAGCCGGGACGCGGACTATCTGGTTCTGTCCAAGGGCTTGGCCGGAAACAACGATTCGCACCAGAAACAACTGGCTGGTATCGTGAACCATTACTGCATCTACAAGATATGAGACCAAGTACACTACGCGTCTGGTGCCTGCAGACATTGCCACTCTGGTGAACGCACCTTCATAGACGTAAATGGCAGAGTATGAGCGACGATTCAACACAGCAAAAATACTGGGAAAACAATCACAACCATCGGAGTTACGACCATCCGGTAGTCCAAGCGTTTGCCCGCCAGCGAGTGGACGAAGTGGCTGCGCGATGGCTGGACTTGTCCAACCTCAAAAGAGCCCTTGACGTCGGCTGCGGTGATGCCTTTTCTACGTTCGCCATGAGTCAGCACGCCCCTGACATTTATGCCGTTGATCGTTCCAGTCGAATGCTTGCCCGACATCCCCTAACCGGAAAGGGACGCTGCCTTCAGTCCGACGTACGACAATTGCCCTTCAAGGACAACCAGTTCGACCTGGTCTACGGTTGGGAGATTCTTCATCACGTCTCAGAGCCTCACCGCGTTTTGGCCGAGATGGGCCGCGTCAGTCGCCGATACATTCTAGCTGCGGAGCCCAATCGCGACAACCCACTTCAACTAGGCTTTGGCGTCATAGATCATGAGCACAGATGGGTGCTTCGTTACAGCTTGCGCTACCTACGCAAACTGTTCGAGTTGGCCGGCCTAAAAGTTATCCGCAGCGGCTCGGGGGGCTGGATATTGCCCAACAAGACGCCGCAATGGTTGCTACCGATGCTACAACGGCTGCCCTACTGGTCCCCGTTCGGCATCTCCAACTGGGTGCTTGGGATCAATCCTGATGGCGATGAGGGGCCGCAGTGAGTTGTAAGAATGTCATCCAGAGGCTATGGGACTTCATCGGAGCGCCATTCCGGCTAGCGCTATTAGACCAGCGCTGGCTGCCTCGCTTGAATTGGACCACTCTTGAACAAGAGCGAATCAATGCGGTGCTTCCACACATTCGCGGTCGACTGCTGGACATCGGCGCCGGATCAAACCAACTGGTACGCCGTCATAACCAAGGCGTCGGCGTAGATGTATTTGACTTCGGCGGCGGGGCCATGATTGTTGAGGATACGTCTCGGCTGCCTTTCAAGGATGCTTCATTCGATACCGTCACGATGGTGGCATGCCTCAACCATATTCCTTACCGCACTGCCGTACTGCGGGAGGCCCGGAGGCTGGTCCGACCCAACGGCAGACTGATCATCACCATGATCAACCCGCTGCTTGGCGGCCTTGGCCATAAGATCTGGTGGTACGGCGAAGATCGCCAGCGCGGAGGAATGGTTGAAGGTGAAGTCGGCGGACTCTGGACGCGGGAAATCCTGCTTTTATGTCAACAGACCGATTTTGAACTTCAACTTCACAAGCGCTTTGTATATGGTATGAACAACCTTTATGTCTTCAAAACGTCCATGCGCATGAGCAAAATACGACGATGTGCGGCATAGCTGGAATACTCAATAGAGACGGCAAGAAGGTTGACGCGGAACTGATGGGACGCATGCGCGATGCACTGACGCATCGCGGGCCGGACGATTTCGGCTCGCACATCGAGGGATCCATCGGCCTGGCCCACCGCCGCCTGTCGATACTGGACCTTTCCACTGCGGGACGCCAGCCTCTGTGCAACGAAGACCGGAGTGTTTGGATTACCTACAACGGGGAAATATATAACTTCGCAACCCTGCGGGCGGAGCTGGAAGCGCTGGGCCATCACTTCGCCAGCCATACGGACACTGAAGTCATCGTCCATGCCTACGAGCAGTGGGGCCTGGAATGTCTCGATAGACTGCGAGGCATGTTCGCCTTCGGCCTGTGGGATTCGCGACGCAGGCGCCTTTGGCTGGTGCGCGACCGCATGGGCATCAAGCCGCTTTTCTACTCAGCCCTGCCCGACGCCCTGCTGTTCGGATCGGAGATCAAGTCTCTGCTGGAGCATCCTGCAGTTTCAAGGCGCCTGGATCGCCGCGCGCTGGCGTACTACCTGGCCATGAACTGGATACCCGCACCGCACACCCTCCTCGCCGACGTCCGGCAACTGCTGCCAGGACACTTCCTGTTGCTGGAGAACGGATCGCAGCGAAACGTGTGCTACTGGGACCTCTCGTTTCGCGAGGCCGGCAACGGAGGCCGACGCGCGTGGCAAGAAGAATTCGATGCATTGATGGATTCTACTGTCCGAGAACACCTGGTCAGCGATGTGCCGTTCGGGGCATTCCTGAGCGGAGGGCTGGACTCCAGCAGCCTCTGCTGGTGGATGTCGCGCAATCTCGCGCAGCCGCTGAAAACATTCTCGTTTGCATTCTCGGAATCGACCTACAACGAGACACCCTACGCCCGCATGGTGGCCAGGCGAATGGGCTCCGACCACCGCGAAGCCAGCGTGACTCCGGAACTGGTGGACATCCTGCCTCGTTTGGTCCGGCACGCCGAGGAGCCCACGGCCGACTCCTCCATGATCGGCGTATACTATCTTGCGCGTGAGGCCCGGCGCGAGGTGACAATGGTCCACAGCGGCGACGGGGCCGACGAAATTCTGGCCGGCTACGAGACTTACAAGGCCTACGCCTTGACGAACATTTACCGCCACCTGCCCCGCGCACTGCGGCGATTCGTTCGTTCGCTGGTCAACTGTGTGCCGGCCTCTGACGCGAAGGTCAGTTGGGACACCAAGCTTCGCCGTTTCGTCGCGGGCGCCGAATGGCCGCCCGAAGACGCTCACGCCATGTGGAGAGTGATCTTTGACCACGACGAGCGAAGCGAACTGCTTGCTCCGCTCTGGCATGATCCGGAAATACGGGCCGATATCGTGGATGTCTATCGCGAGTATTTTGCCCGTTCCGATGCCAAGGACCCACTCAACCGCATGCTCTACGTTGACAGCCGATTGTACCTGCCCAATGATATGCTCGTAAAGGTCGACCGGATGACCATGGCGCACGGCCTGGAGGCCAGGGTGCCGTTTCTCGACCACAAGGTTGTGGAGTTCTGCGCCTCGGTCCCCAAAGAACTCAAACTCTGCCGCGGCAGCGGCAAGTATCTGCTCAAGCAGGTGATGCGGGAACGTTTGCCCGCGCCTGTGCTGCGGCGAAAAAAGGAAGGCTTCAACGTGCCGAACGCCCGTTGGCTGCGGCAGGAACTCAAGCCTTTTGTGACCGATGTGCTCTCGGAGCGGAGTATGCGAGAGATGGGGATTTTCAGCCCAATCGCAGTTCGGAAGCTGTTGGAAGACCACTTCTCCCGCCGTCGCGAGAACAGCCATCGCATCTGGTGCCTGCTGACATTGTCACTGTGGTGGCGCACCTTCATGGAGGGAAGCGGCCCGGCATGAACTGGCGTGAACTGGAGAGCACCTTCATTGTGGCCGAGATAGGCGTCAACCACGAGGGCGACCTGGACACGGCCCGAGACCTGGTACGGAAGGCCGCCCGGGCCGGCGCCGACGCGGTCAAGTTTCAGACCTACACCCCGGAACGCTACGTCTCCACCGAGCAGCCCGAACGGCTGGAGCGGATCCGCCGCTTTCAGCTCTCCCAACAAAATTTTCGGGACTTGGCGACCCTGGCTGTGGACCTGGGACTGGTCTTCTTCTCCACCCCTCTCCACCCAAGGGACGCCGACTTTCTGAACGACATCCAGCCCATTTTCAAGATTTCCTCCGGCGACCTGACTTTTCACGAACTGCTGGCCCACGTGGCGGCCAAGGGCAAGCCGATGATCCTGTCCACGGGCCTGGCCTCGGAGGGGGAAATCCGCGCCGCCGTGGAGGTCCTCTGCGCCGCCCGGCCCGAGTTGGCCGACAACGGTCAGCTCATGCTCATGCACTGCGTGGCCGCCTATCCGACCCCGGAAAAGGACGCCAACCTGCGCAACATCGCCTGGCTTAAAGGAACCTTCGGCCTGCCCGTGGGCTACTCGGACCACACCCTGGGCACCAAGGCCTGCGAATTGGCCGTAGCCGCCGGGGCAGTGGCCGTAGAAAAACACTTTACCTACCGCAAGGAGGAGCAGGCCTTCCACGACCACGCCATCTCCGCCGACCCCGCCGACCTGACCCGACTGGTGGCCGCCGTGCGCCGGGCTGAGGTCCTGCTCGGCTCGCCCGTGCGCGGGCCTGTACCGGCCGAGGAGTCCTACCGCCAGAACCTGCGGCGTTCCGTGGCAGCGTCCGTGGACATACCGGCAGGGATCCCGGTGGACCGGGGCTGGCTGACTTTCCTGCGGCCCGCCTGGGGACTGCCTCCAGAGCGCGCCAACGAAATCGCCGGACGGAGACTCAAACGCGACATCCCGGCCGGAACCCTCATCCGTGAGGAGGACCTGGCGTGACTCAGACCATCCGCCCCGCCGCCGCCACCTGCTACGTCACCGAGGCCTGCAACAGCCGCTGTATGACCTGCGCCGTCTGGCGGACCAGGGGCGAACCCGACCTCCCCACGGCCGAATGGACCGACGCCCTGACCCAGATCGGCGGCCTGGGCGTGCGCTACGTCTGCCTCTCCGGCGGCGAACCCCTGCTGCGCAATGACCTGGCCAAACTCGTACGCGCCGCACGCGACGCGGGCATGACCGCGGTGGAGGCGGCCAGCAACGGTCTGCTCCTGACCCGCCAACGGCTGGACCAGCTCGTGGACGCCGGCCTGACCGGCCTGCACCTGTCCGTGGACGGCATAAGCGATGTCCACGACCGCATCCGGGGCCTGCCCGGCTCCTTCGCCGCTGTGCGCCGGGCTCTGGTACTGGCCCGGGCGCGAGGGCTCGATGTGTCCGTGAACATGAACCTCCTTGCCGACAACCTGGACCAGGTCCCGGCGGTCATGGACCTGGCCCAAGAGCACCGCGCGACCTGGAATCCCAACTTCCTCAACAACACTCAGCGTTCCTTCCGGGGCGTGGACACCGAGAGCTTGCTCCCCCGGGACGAAACGCGCATCCGGATCCTGATCGAGGACCTGGCCGTGCGCCTGGCCCTCCCCGGCCTGCGATCCGGGCTCGCCCCCCCGCACCTCCCCCACCTGGCCCGGATGCTGGCCACCGGACGGACGCCGGACTTCCCCTGCCTGCTGGGCTCCTGGCTCGTCTATGTCTACACCGACCTGTCCGTGTCCCCGGGGTGCAACGCCATCAAGCCCGCCGGTAACCTGCGCCATGAGCCCCTGGCCGATATCCTGGCCGGGCCGAAATACGCCCGCAAGGTGAAGCAGATGGCCATGCGCAACTGCCCGGGCTGCACCTGCTGCATTTGGCACAACCTGGACCAGGCCGAACAGGCCGGATCCTGCGAGGCCCGCGCATGAGCCAGTCCCTGCACGACCACACCAAGGACCCGCGCGGCAATCTCGGTTTCTATGCCTGCTGCGCCGAGCGCCTCAAGGTGGCAGGCGTGCCCGTCGAGCACGCGCGCCTGGACCTGGACGGGTTCGCGGCCTGGATGGAGGCGCACCCCGACCTGAGCGCCCACTACGCCGCCTCGGGCCCGGCCCGGGTGCAGAAATGTCTGGAACACCATCTCACGGCCCGCCTCTGCGGCCTGACGCCGGGCATGACCGTCATAGACGTGGCCGCGGGCGGCTCGCCCTGGGCGACCATGCTCCGCCGCCAGGGCCTGGACGCCTTCCGCCTGGACATGAGCTACCCGCCGGGTGCGCACGGCATGGACATCGGCGCGGACGCGACCAACACCGGCCTGCCCGACGGCTTCGCCGACGCCCTCTTCCTCCACTGCGCTTACGAATGCTTCCAGGGCGATGCGGACGTACGCTTCCTGGCCGAGGCGGCGAGACTCCTCACTCCGGGCGGGACCCTCGCCCTCACCCCGCTTTACCTGGACGATATCCACTTCGTCCTCACCCACCTCGAATGCCCGCTGCCCGAGGGGACCATCGAGCCGGAGGCCACGGTCCTGACCCGCGACGACCCCTGGAAGGTCCCGTTCTCCCGCCACTACTCCCCAGAGTCTTTCGCCGTGCGGATCATGGCTGCCATGCCGCAGGAACTGGAGGCCCGCGTGCCGTACCTCACCAACCTGGACGAGGCCCTGGACCGCTGGCCGGACCAGGTCCTCTACGCCTTCTTCACCTTTGTCGCCCGGAGGACGCCGTGAGACGGAAGCGCGTCATACTCATCGGGCAGGCCTGGAAAAAGGCCCTGGGGAAACTCAAGACCTTCACACGAACCATCGAGGACCGCTCGGTGATCCCGGAGAACCCGTTCTGAGGAAATAAGACCATGCGCATCGGCTTCATCGACACCGGCGACAAGAGCTTCACCCTCATGCCCCACATCGGCATCGCCGCCCTAACGGCGGTGCTCAAGGCCGCAGGGCACGAGGTCCGAGTGCTGGACTTGTTCTACGCCACCTCTTTCGACCTCGTGGGCATCTCCTCCACCAGCTTCTCCTTCGTCACAGCCGCCCAGCCCTTCCCCGACTACTCGGTCTTCGACATGGAGCGCTACGGGTCCATTCCCGCCTTGAAAGAGTATGCGCCTTCGGTGCCGGTGATCGTCGATCCGAGTCATGCCACGTTTAAACGTTCCTATGTCGCGCCCATGCCCCCGGCAGCTATTGCGGCCAGAGCAGACGGCCTGCTCATTGAAGTCTACCCCACACCCGATAAAGCCTGGGTGGATCCGCTCAATGCCGTTTCGTTTACTGATTTCAAAAACCTGGTTCAGGAATTGGATGCCATCCGCCGCATCATTCATCGCTCTTGAACGGATCATCGGAAGGTCTGAATGGAAAAGTTGATTTTAATTCCTGCCCGCAGCGGTTCCACCCGCGTCAAAAATAAAAACATCAGAATATTGGGCGACAAACCCCTCATGGCGCACTTCATCCAAACCGCTTTGCAAAGCCGTTCGGGCCGCGTACTGGTATCAACCAATTCAAAGGAAATGGTCGAAATAGCCAGGCAGTGCGGCGCTGAAACGCCTTTTTTAAGACCTTCGGAACTTTCGAATGCTCAAGCGCCTTCCGTATGGACTATTTTTCATGCCATTCGTTGGTTTAAAGAACATGAAAATTTTTCCCCGCCTTTCATTGCTTTCTGCCCTCCGACCAATCCGTTTCTGCGCGCCGCGTCCATTATCAATATGTTTCATATTCTTGCGCAGCATCCGGAGGTTCATTCAATCGTCACGATAATGAGTCCTAAAACCCATCCCTGCCGCATCGTTTTCCAGGCTTCGGATGGCAAACTTGTGGTCGGCGGTCTGCGCCTTGAAAACCAATCCATATTCGATTTTACCAGAACGCAGGATTGGCCGGCAGTCTGGGAAGGCAGCCCTGCCTTCCGGCTGACCCGCCTGGACTATATTTGAGAGTCTTCTTGTCCAGGCCCATGATTACAAATGCCTTACCGAAAATACATACGATTCCTTCAATTGCATGGGGTATGAGATTCCGGTGATCGAGGCTTTTGATATCGATAATGAAACGGATTCTAAATTGGCCGGCCTTTTACTCAAAAACCTCGACGACTTTTTTCCGGAAGCAAACTGAACACTATGGATTTGGTATTCATTAAATTTCCATCGAATTTGAACGATCCCCGTATCCGCGCTTACATCAAGAATGATTGCTGCCGGGTGATCCCCATTATGCCCAAGGCCGCCCTGGAAATGGCGGATCAGGGATATGCGGACGTAAAGCTTCCCATTGATTTCCTGGACATTGCCGTAAAACAGACGATTGACGATCAGGCATTCGATCTTTCCGGGGCCTGGCATGCAAGTTTTCATTCGGATCTGTTCTTTCACGGTATTGACCTGGCCGATTGCTGCCGTTTGCAGATGCTGGCATTCTTTCAGGATGTGTTGACGGCTGAAAAAATCTGGCCGATTTTGCTTCAACTTTATGACCCGGATCGGGCCGTCTTTATGACCGTTCCTTCTGTTTCCAGTTACGACCAAACCATGCATAACGGCACCGCGGACGTTTTCGAGGCTGTTTTTCAATGGCGCTTGTCCCAAAAGGGCGTCCGCATTCAGATCCTGAACCCAAACGCCGGCCCCAAAACAAAGCCCGTGAAATCCATAACGCCGTCGGATGCCTTTTATCCGGGCCGGATCCCGATGGATGATTTACCCGCGGATCAAGACCTAGTCGCCGGCTTGGGAGACGATTACGATCTGTTGTTTCTTTGGCCTTATGTCAAGTCATTGGCCGCCGCAATGGGCGCCTACCCCTTCTCATTGAATGCACTCCCGACCTTAGCGGTGAACACACTCCGTTCTGGATTAAAGCAGGAAGCGTTGATTCCCTTTCTGTTCGTGAACGACATTCCCATTGACTATTCCTTGCCTGCTTCTTTAAAATCGGCACGCGGACGTTGTCTGGACGCTTTGAAGCAAAACGATTTTTTTCCGGTTCCCCTACGAAACCCCTTGTTGCATTTTCAGTTTGCGACCTTTTTCGATGTTTTCATTCCGGGTTGCGTGAAAGCCGTTTTAAGGGCCGAATATTTATTTTCGAGATTCAACCTGAAACTTCATATGGATGATTATTGCATCAGCCATATTTGCCGCGCCTGGACCGCGACCGCCCGAAATTTCGGGGTCAAGACTGCTACCGTTTCCCACTCCGCCGTGGCGCAATTGACCGAATTCAACGATTTCAATGCCGATTACGCCCTGGTGTGGGGGCAGCTGTCCAAAACGAATTTTGAATGGACCTCTGCTCAAAAAAAAGATCGGATTCTCAAAGTCGGCAATCCTTCCATGCAGAGTTTCCCGCAACCGCATCGGAAGGATCTTTCAAACAAGAAATCGATCTTGCTGGCGACCGGCGGTTTTTTACAACAGGTGTGGACCGATTTTTCCCTGACCCGTTTTTTCCATACCTGGGAAGCGATCTTCGAGCATATCGCCCGACAACCGGCGGTCCGGTTTATCGTCAAACCTCATCCGAGTTATCGTGATTTCGGATACTGGTACAAACGTCAAATAGATCTCCGTCATTGCTCCAACCTTTTCTATGCGGATGACAAGCGCCTCGAAGATATGCTGGCCGATATTGGTCTCCTGGTCATGGTCGGAAAGCCCGGCACGGCGCCCCTGGTTTCCATGCTGCATTCGGTTCCGGTCGTTTATCTGGATTGTTTGCTCAATCGCAAAGTCAAAGGATATGAAGTATGGGTACAAAATGGCTATGTTCCCTATTTCGATTCCGTAGAAGATCTGTTTGCTTTGATCGCGGAAATCACCTCAGACCGTTCCAGATATATGCAATTAACGCAGACGAATATTGCTTTTGCTGATTTTATTCTTTCTCCATTTCAACCTCGCGATTTGGTAAATCAACTCGGTCTGAATGCGACTGCGCCCTCGTTGCATTTGCCGGCCTGAATCTTAAAGCCGGTATTAGCTTGGACCCCTTAGCCCTAAACCATAAAAATATGCTCCAGCGTAAACACACTGACTGGTTGGTCTTACATATAACAAATCGCTGCAACAGTCGTTGCCTGACCTGTCATTCCTGGAAAATGGGCGCTCAGGATGCATTATCCGCTAAGGAATGGATCCATTTATTGGTTCAGGGGTATGCATATGGATTCCGGAATCTCGAATTTTCAGGCGGCGAAGTATTGCTTTATAAAATATTTTTTTCACCTGGTTCCGAATCCTGGGCCTGGCTTACAACCTGTGGGGATTGGACCCCCTTCCGGCGGCCTGGAAGTATGATTGGAATCTGGGCCGTGTTCCGGGATATCAATTGATCGACGGTTTGAAAAAATAGCATGGACCTTTCCATCATCATCCCCACCCGTGATCGGGCCGCGCATCTGCAACGCCTGCTGGAAAGACTGGGGCGACAAATCCCCGCGCCTTTTCTATGGGAGATCATCATCGTGGACAATGCTTCGCAAGACGGCACGCGCGAATGCGTCATGAATCAAATCCATTCCTCCTCCCTCTATATTTCTTATATTTACGAACCCAAGCCGGGCCTGCATCAAGGCCGCCATCGCGGCGCCTTGGCAGCCAAGGGCGAATGCTTGGCCTTTCTGGATGATGATGTTCTGCCGGACCCGCAATGGATCCTGGCCCTGCAAAGTTTGATCTATCACAAGGCCCAAGCCATGGGGGGCCCGGTGCGTCCGCATTGGGCCTGCCCGCCGCCGGATTGGGTGGAATCGTTCTGGATTCCCTGCCCGGATGGAAAATACTGCTTTCCCCTGGGCCTGATCGACTTGGGCCATGAACCCATCATCCCGGTTTCGCCCTATTTTATTTTCGGCGGCAATCTCTTTATCCTGAAAAAAACCCTTTTCGACATGGGCGGCTTTCACCCCGACGCCATGCCCCGCGACCTGATCCGTTTTCGCGGCGACGGCGAAACAGGGTTAATGTTGCATTTCCTGGATTCCGGTCTGGTCTGCATACACGAGCCCAAAGCAGTCGTACGGCATGTCATCGAATCCGACCACTTGACCGTCGACTATTTTTCTTATCGTTATTATAACCAGGGGATCTCAGATTCCTTCACGCATATCCGTAAAAATGGAGGACCAACTGCCGCGCAGACTCATTTCCGCATTCCTCCGGATATCGATCCCCGCTATCTGCCTCTTTGGCAAAAAATGGCTCAAGCCTACTTGGACGGGTGGCAATACCATTATGGCGAAGTTCGAAGCGATCCCGCATTGCTTGCCCATGTTCTGCAACCGTCCTATTGGCCGTATTGATCGGTCCTGTTTCCATCCTTTCAACCAGGAGGTATCGCATGTTCAAAATCGTGGAAAAACAGCAAAATCATCGCCATCATCCTGAAAAAGGACTATGAGAACTCGGATATCACCTTTTTCACGCCCCATGAATTTTCACAGCAACTCGCCTACATGAAACGTCCGGCCGGCTATAGCATTGATCCCCATGTGCACCTGATCGCGGACCGCAACATCAAGTTGACCCAGGAAGTCCTGTTTGTCAAAAAAGGCAAAATCCGCGTCGATCTTTATTCCAATCAAAGGGAGTTCATTCAATCGGAAATCCTGTCCGGCGGCGAGGTGATTTTGTTGGCATCCGGCGGGCACGGGTTCACCATGCTCGAGGAATCGGAAATCATCGAAGTCAAACAAGTGCCCTATGCCGGGGATAATGACAAGGTTGTTTTCCGGAAAAGCACACATTAACTTGAATGACCTTAAACAGCTTTATATTCTTGTTTTTTGACAGTTGCCGTTTCGCAGATCCCTGAAAAGGAGTTCTTATGACCGATTGGCAGGATTTCAATGATAAAGATATTCATACGATCAAAGTTTGCCGTTTGTGTAAATCACCTGGCCTTTTCTCCCATTCAAGAAAGGATAGGGACACTTCTGAGGCGTCCTTAGGGAGCGCGCCTGGACTGCCCATTCTGGAATAAAGCCACCCCGCATGTTCGCCCACAAAACCATTCAAAGGCTATGCACCAATGCAAGGGCCTTCTATCGCTCAAAGATCAGCCCTTTTGCATCCGTGAGGGAATCCGATCTCCCCATTGAAGAGACCGCACTGAACGACGAATTGGCAGCCCAAGGGCTTACCCCTAAAGACTACACCATCGACATCGCCGATTTCACCCTGTGGAAGGAGAAGACCCGGATGCTTTATCCCTCCAAATACAGGACAGGATATGGGGTCTACTTCGAAGAGAAGTGCCTGGAACACTATCTCTCTCTCCAGTTTACACCAATCGACGAACACATCGTCATTATTGATGTGGCAAACGCCGGCTCACCCTTCCCACCCATCGCATCCGCCCTGGGTGCCACGGTGTATCAGAATGACATCATCTTTCCAGAGGGGATTCGACGAATCAGTGAAAGGATCTACGAGGTGGGGGGAAATGCCTGCACGCTTCCCCTCCCTGACGGCTTTGCCGACCTCATGGTCCTACATTGTGCCTTCGAGATGTTTGAAGGAGAGCACGACAGCCGTTTGATAAGGGAAGCATCCAGAGTACTGAAATCGGGGGGTACCATGCTCATTGTCCCCTTGTATCTCTCCAATAGCTATCACATTCTCTGTGATCTGGGAGCCTCAAGGGCCGGGTGCCCATATGACCCAGGGGCAAAGATTATCTACCGCCCGGGTTTCTAC
>JAZDOA010000097.1:0-21310 GCA_043799175.1 Pseudomonadota bacterium
TTCCGGAGTCCGAGATGGCAGTTTCGGTGGAGGTTGGCGTCCATTACGACAGCGACCTGAGCCGGGTGGAGGCCGTGACCCTGGAGGTGGCCCGGCGGGTTCTGGAGACCGTCGCGGGCGGCGTGCGGGGGTTCGAGCCGACGCTCAGGTTCCACGCCTTCGACGCCAGCTCGATCAACTTCACCGTCACCCTCAGGGTCCGGGGCTTTGCCGACCAGGCGTTGATCCGCCACGAATTCATCAAGGCGCTGCACGAGCGCTACCGGGACGAGGGCATTGTCATCCCCTATCCGCCTGAAGTGAATACCGTCCGTCGGCTCGCATTCGTGCCAGAAAACACCGGCGGCCGGGGGATTGGGGGAAGGTGAGGAATGGCCATGGAAACCAGGGCCATCATTTTCGATCTGGGTGGCACTCTTGTGGACACCCAGGCCCCGCTGCTGGTCGCCATGCGGGCCGCCATCAGGGAACTGGGTCTGCCCGCTCCGGCGGAGGCCGCCATGCGGGCCAACCTGGGCTGGCACGAGCCGTTGCTCATGCGTGGGTTGGTGCCGCGGGATCAGGAGGCGCGGGCGGCGGAAATCATGACCGCCCGCATGCGACGCGAACTGCGGCAGGCCCGCCCCATTGCCGGGGCCGAGGCCGTCCTGCTCCGCCTTCGGTCCCTGGGGTTCAGGCTTGCCCTGGCCTCGGGCTTTGCCCGCGAAACAATCGAGGGTATCATTCAGCCGTTGGGCTGGCGGCTGCTCTTCGAGGTAATCGTGTCGGCCGATGATGTTGCCCGGCCCCGCCCCGCCCCCGACTTGCTCCTGGCCGCGGTCGGGCGCCTTTGCCTGCCCAGGGCGGCCTGTCTGGCCGTCGGTGACGCCCTCTACGACCTGCGGAGCGCGGCGGCCTGCGGCATGCCCTTTGCCGGGGTGCTCACCGGCGCCCAGGCCGCGGATCTGGCGGACGTGCTGCCCAGGGGCCGCGCGCTGCGCTCGGTGGCCGAGCTGCCGAAAAAAAGCGAAATCCTGCGGCCCAGGGGGCAGGGTTAGCGGCTTTCTTCAGGGGCGTGGCTGTTCGTGGCGCCTTGTCACCAGATCCGTCATGGCACCGAGGAGCAGCCCCATGAAACCGGCGGCGGCCGTCAGGCTCATCACCGCCGTGACCCCCACCAACGACACCAGGGCCCCCACGGAGCCGACTTGGTGGTTGTTGCCCAGCCTCAGCCTGTAGGCCAGCCCCCCATCGGGTCTGCCGAAAAGGAAGGCCAGGGTGTTTTGGTCGTGCAGGAACAGGAACCAGAGCATGACCCCCCCCGCCAGCAGCAGCCCCACCATGCCGAAGCGGCCCCTGTTGCGGGCCAGTCCTTCGGCCAGCGCGCCCAGCAACAGGCCCAGAAAGGCGGCAAGGAATACGCATATGGTCTGACTGCCGATGGAGAAGAACCATAGGCCCAGGATCATCAGCCACCAATGCAGCCCGGTCCAGCTGCTCCTCAGGATGTAATCGGACGAGGTCATGGTTTCCATGCCCAGCCCCAGAATGACCGGGCTGAAGGCCACCAGGCCCAGGGTGCATCCGATGAAGGCGCCCCGCCGATGTTTGGTCAGGTACTCTCCAGAGAGTCCGTGAATCAGGCACTCCACCGCGTAGCCCCCAAGCCCTCCGGCCAGGACGCCCGAAAACAACAGGTACATTGCCAGGTGGGTGGTCGCCTTGGCGTCAAAGCGGCCCAAGGCCGGAAGGCCGATGTATATGAGAAAGACGACTACGGACGCTGCTACCTTGAGTACGGTTCCGGCCACGATGCCGACCTTGGCATCGCGCGGAGACATGCGGGCCATGGGGGTTCCTCCGAAAACAGTGGTATTATTCCACGCAACTGCATGCAAATTTCAGGCACGTCCTGCCCGAGGCCGCCTCGCGCCAGAGGCGGGCAGCCCCTTTGGCGGGTGTCCTTTGTCTTATATCGGCCAATAGTCGCGCTGCACATTAATGGCTTCCTCCAGGCAGCGACGGCCCCGCTCCGAAGGCCGGCTGTCCAGCACCGTGTCCACTCCGGGTGGCGGGTCGCCCAGCATCTCGCGCAAGACATGATGGCTGCACAAGGCCAGTCCTTCGAGGTCATATCCGCCCTCGAGGACGAAGACCGCCTTGCCGCCGGCGTGGGCGTGGGCTATACGCAAGGCGAGGCGGGCCAGGGCGGCGAAGCCCTCGGGTGTCACGCGCATGGCGCCGAGGGGGTCGGCGTGGTAGGGGTCGAAACCGGCGGAAATCAGCACCAGTTGGGGCTGGAAGGCCTCGGCCACCGGGGTCAGCAGTTCTTGGAAGACGGCCACGTAGTCTGCGTCGCCGCAGCCGGCCTCGATGGGCACATTGACCGTATAGCCCTCTCCGGGGCCGGCGCCGCATTCGCGCGCGCTTCCGGTGCCGGGATAGCACGGATACTGGTGAATGGAGAAATAGAGGACGTCGTTCCTCCGGTAGAAGGCCTCCTGGGTTCCGTTGCCATGATGAAGGTCCCAGTCGATTATCAGAACCCGGGACAGGCGGTGCGCGCTCAGGGCATGAGCGGCGCATATGGCGATATTGTTGAACAGGCAGAATCCCATGGCGCGCCGAGGGGTGGCGTGGTGGCCCGGCGGCCGGACAAAGGCGAACCCTGGTCCGATCTGGTCCGTCAGTACGGCGTCGGTCAGCGCCAGGCACCCGCCCACGGCCAGACAGGCGACCTCGAAGGACGCCCTCGAGGCCATGGTGTCGGGATCCAGAATGGTGAGCTCCCTGCCCGAGGTGGCGGCTATGGTGTCTATTTGGCCTGGGGTGTGGATCAGCTCCAGGTCCTGGCGAGTGGCCATGCGCGGGCTGATTTGTATCAGCCTGCGGTCAAGGCCGCTCTGGCGGAGCATGGCCGCCATGGCGGTGAGCCTTGCTGGCGCCTCCACGTGGCTGAGCCCGGCGATGTGTTCCAGGTAGCGGGGGTCGTAGACATATCCGGGTGGTGACATGGTCCCTCCTTGCTGCCGGAGATGACCCGGCCTCGGGTCTCCGGGCCGGGATCAGGTCAGGATTTGCATGTTGCAGCGGGGCCGAAAGGGGAATAAACTTGAGATTCTTTTCAGTCTGCGGGGAAAGTATAAGGCCGGGCGGACCCAGGACGGCCCTTCTTTTTTTATTGAGGATCCACGGCGGTCTATGTTCGGAGTCGGCTTTAACGAACTCTTGATAATCCTTGTCGTTGCCCTGATCGTCCTTGGACCCGACAAGCTGCCCGAACTGGCCCGCACTCTGGGCAAGGGGCTGGCGGAGATCAAGCGTGCCACCGGGGCCGTCACCCAAAGCGTCGTCACCGACAGCGGCCTCAAGGAGACCACGGAAAGCCTCAAGAAGAGCCTCAAGGTGGACACCGGACTATCCCGCGAAAGCTTGAACACCCTGTTCCAGGACATCAAACGGACCTGCCCTCCCCAGGTCTCCCCAGGTCGGGAGGGGCAGGGCGGCGTTGCCCCCGGCTCCGAGCCGGCGGCCGCGACGGTGGCCCAGCCCGCCTCCGGTGTCGATAGCGCCGTGGGAAGATTCACCGATGACGACGCCGACTGACCTGCCCAAGATCCCCATCACGGTCCATCTGGTTGAGCTGCGCCAACGGCTGGTACGCTCGCTGCTTGCCGTCGCCATAGGTTTTGGCATCTGCTACGGCTACTCCGAGACCCTGCTGCGCGTCTTCACCGCCCCTCTGGTCCGGGCACTGCCTCCGGGGCAGCAGAAGCTGGTCGTCACGGGACTCGCCGAGACCTTCATGGTGCATCTCAAGGTATCCCTGGTGGCAGGGTTGGTGGTGGCTCTGCCCTATGTATTTTACCAGATATGGCTCTTCATCGCCCCCGGTCTCTACCGGAACGAACAAAAGGCCGCTTTGCCCGTGGTGGCGGCGGCCTGCGTCCTCTTCGCCGTGGGGGCCTCTTTTGCCTATTTCGTGGTGCTGCCGATAGGTATCAGGTTCCTTCTGGGATACTCCTCGGGGTCCCTTACCCTCTTGCCCCTGCTCAGGGAGTATCTGGCCTTCGCCGGGCGCTTCCTGCTGGCCTTTGGCATCGTCTTCGAGATGCCGCTGATAAGCTTCGTTCTTTCGCGCCTGGGCATCGTCAACCACCGCATGCTCAGTCAGTCCCGCCGCTACGCCATAGTGGTCATATTCATTATAGCGGCGATCTTCACTCCGCCCGATGTCATGAGCCAGATGATGATGGCCATACCGCTCCTGGTGCTCTACGAGATAAGCATCTGGGTGGCCCGCCTGTTCGGGAAGGCGCCCGAGCCAGCCGAAAAAACTACTGAACCGGCGTGATGCGCCTCTGGCGTATGGTAAGGGTGCAAAGGGCCTTCTTGGCATCGCCCTTGGCGCTGAGGCTGGTCGTTCCGGTTACCCCCGCGAAGTCCTTGGTGGCGGCCAGTGCCCTGGCCACCGCCGGCCTGCTTTTGGCCCCCGAGGCGAAGGCTGCCAGGGCCATGCGGGCATCGTCGTAACTCTGAGCGGCCACGTAGCTGGGGTCTTCACCGAACAGCCCCCGATAGCCTTCCACGAAGGAGTTCACGGCGGGGTCCGGGGAATCCAGCTGGAAGGCATCGGGGAAGAAGGCCTCGATACTGCTGCCTTCGAGCCCGACCACGAAGCGGGGGTCGTTCCAGAGGTTGGGGCCGAGAAACTTGATATTCCGCAGCCCGGCGTGGGCGAACTGCGGTATGAGCACGGCGGCCTTGACGCAGCCCTCGGGCAGGAACACGGCGTCCACGGGGGTCTTTGGGGCGAGCGCCTTCAGGTTTGCGGCTATGTTGCTCTGCTTGGGGTCGTAGCCGGCCTCGGCCACTACCTTGAGGCCTCGGCGGGATGCCTCGGCCCGCATAAGGGCGGCCATTTCCTTACCGTAGGCGTCCTGGGGCCAGACAATGGCCAGCCGGAGCAGATTCCGCTCCTTGGCGAAGGCCGCCAGGTGTTCTACCTGGCCCCTGGAGGTCAGGAAATTCCGAAAAACCATCTCGCCGCAGGGCAGCCCGGCGTCCCGGCATAGGGCCAGCAGGGGAAGCCCCAGTTGTTTGGCCTCCTGCCCGACCCGGCGGGCGTGGGAAGAGCCCAAGAGGGCAATGACCACCTGCGCTCCCTCCTCGGCCGCCAACTGCCGCAGGCCCGCGGCCGCCGCTTCGGCGCCGGCGCCGCAGTCTCTCACCGCCACTCGCGCCCCGCCGGCCTGGGGGCGCCCAAAAACCTCGGCCGCCAGCTCGACCCCCTTCAAGGTCTGGTCTCCCACGATCTGGAAGCGGCCGCTCTGTGGCACCAGCACCCCGATGGTCAGGATGTCCGGTTTGGCGGCCGTGGGCGGCACGGCCTCGGGAGGGGCCACGGTCTTCGCCGTGCCAGACGTGCCGGGGAGGTCGTTCGGCACTACCTGGGCGGCCTGGGCGGGGGAAAAACCCAGCGCCAGGCAGACAGCCAGCAGGAGGACAAGCTCAAAGCCGAGAAGTGACCTTGACGATGTACTTTTCAAACGGTGCCCTCTCGGCGCGTCTTTCTTATCAGCACCCTGGCCTTGTTGCCCCACTTGAAGGCGTTGTAGAGCGTGTTGAGCGATGCCTTCGAGGAATAGGTCTGCCACACCTCTATCTCGAAGCCCGTCTTCCGCGCGAGAAACCGGAAGGACTCCTCACAATACTCGTTACAGTGGCCGGGAACCCAGCCCGGAGGGTATTTCTTCTTATACACTCCCGCGCGTCTCATGAGCCTCTTGATCCGCGGATCCAGCCCCGTGATATTAGGAAACTCGAGAACGGCACAGCCTTCGGGCTTCAGCAGCTCACCTATCCGGCTCATGGCCAGTAGGGGATCCGGCAGGTGTTCCAGAACGTGTATCAGCGTGACAAGGTCATAGCGTCCCTTTTCTTCCCCCAGGTCATCCTCCAGGAAGTTGCCGACCTTGACTCCGATGCCCAGCTTCTCTCCCAGGCATCCGGCCAGGTACGGTGAAAGCTCGAAGCCGCTGACGTCCCAGCCGTCTTCCCTCGCCAAGTAGAGCAGGCGGCCCGAGCCGCAGCCTATGTCGAGCAGTCTGCCACGGGACGGAATCCGCTTCTTGATAAAACGGTAAGTCTGGGTCTTGATTTCATTGGATTTGTGACTTTCCCTCGGATCCACGAACTCCACGCCGTACTTTCCCTGGTCCAGCCCGGAGGACATGTCGTAGTTCACCAGTCCGCAGTCAGGACACCTGTAATATTTGTACTCGTGGGCATTGCCATGGGTGGAGTACAGACTCAGGTTGTCCGATCCGCACAGCCTACACTTGAACGAACCCATGTTGGGTGAACGCCTCCAGCCTTGATAAAGATTCTCTCACACGGCCCGAAGGGAAAATACGCCCGTGCTGATTTCCGGGACGGGGCCGCGGGATCGCCCGCCTCTACTTTTCCTCGAACTCGGCATCCACGACGTCATCCGGGCCGCCGCCCGCCGCCGCCCGCTTGGAGCCGCCCTGGGTCTCCTGTTGTTGCTGCTGCGCTCCGGCCGCCTTGGCATACATCTCCTCGGCCAGCTTGTGAGATGCCTGGATGAGATCATCGCTGGCCTTCTTGAGGGCCTCGAGGTCCGTGCCCTCCATGACCTGCCTGAGCGCTGAGATCTTGGCCTCGATGTTGGAGTGGATCGAGGCGTCGGTCTTCCCTTCCATCTCCTTCAGGGTGCGCTCAGTGGTGTAGATCAGGGTGTCGGCGTGGTTGCGGGCCTCGACCAGTTCGCGTTTGGAGCGGTCGTCGGCGGCGTGGGCCTCGGCGTCCTTGACCAACTGCTGTATCTCCGCCTCGCTCAGGCCGCTGGAGGCCGTGATCTTTATGCTCTGTTCGCGGCCCGTGCCGAGGTCCTTGGCCGAGACGTGCACGATGCCGTTGGCGTCTATATCGAAGGTGACCTCGACCTGGGGCAGGCCGCGCGGCGCGGGCGGAATGCCCACCAGCTCGAAGCGCCCCAGGGTCTTGTTGCCCGCGGCCATTTCCCGTTCGCCCTGAAGGACGTGGATGGAAACGGCGGGCTGATTGTCGGCCGCCGTCGAGAAGACCTGGCTCTTGCGGGTGGGGATGGTGGTGTTTTTCTCTATCAGCTTGGTGGCCACGCCGCCCAGGGTCTCGATGCCCAAAGACAGCGGGGTGACGTCGAGCAGCAGGACGTCCTTGACCTCTCCCTTGAGCACGCCGCCCTGGATGGCCGCGCCCATGGCCACGACCTCATCGGGGTTGACGCCCTTGTTGGGCTCGCGACCGAAGAGATCCTTGACCTTCTGCTGCACCTTGGGCATGCGGGTCATGCCCCCCACCAGGATGACTTCCTGCACGTCGGAGGCCCTCAGCCCAGCGTCGCTCAGGGCGGTGCGGCAGGGTCCTTCCACCCGGTTGATGAGCTCCTCGACCAGCGATTCCATCCTGGCCCGGCCCAGCTTCATGGTCAGGTGCTTGGGCCCGGAGGAGTCAGCGGTTATGAAGGGCAGGTTGATTTCGGTCTCCATGGAGGAAGACAGCTCGCACTTGGCCTTCTCGGCGGCCTCCTTCAGCCTCTGCAGCGCCATCTTGTCGTTCTTGAGGTCTATGCCCTGGTCGCGCTTGAACTCGGAGACCATCCAGTCAATGATGCGCTGATCGAAGTCTTCGCCCCCCAGGAAGGTGTCTCCGTTGGTGGATTTTACCTCGAAGACCCCTTCGCCTATCTCCAGGATGGAGATATCGAAGGTGCCGCCGCCCAGGTCGAAGACGGCAATCCGGCCCTCCTTGCGCTTCTCGAGCCCGTAGGCCAGGGCCGCCGCGGTCGGCTCGTTGATGATCCGCAGTACGTTGAGCCCGGAGATGCGGCCGGCGTCCTTGGTGGCCTGCCGCTGGGAGTCGTTGAAGTAGGCGGGCACGGTGACCACGGCGTCGCTGACCGTCTCGCCCAGGTAGGCTTCGGCGGTCGCCTTCATCTTTTGCAGGATCATGGCCGATACTTCCGCCGGGCTGTACTCCTTGCCCTCCACCTCGACGTGGGCGTCACCATTCGCGGCCTGTACTATTTTGTAGGCGCTCAGATCCTGAGAGTGACTGACCTCCCTGGAGCCGTGCTTGCGGCCGATGAGCCGCTTTATGGCGAAGACGGTCTTGTGGGGGTTGGTAATGGCCTGCCTCTTGGCGATCTGGCCGACCAGGCGCTCGCCGCCGTCGGTGAAGGCCACCATGGACGGCGTGGTTCGGCCGCCCTCGGCGTTGGCGATCACCTTCGGGTCTCCGCCCTCCATGACGGCCACGCAGGAATTGGTCGTGCCCAGGTCAATCCCGATCACTTTACTCATCTGATAGTTCCTCTCACTCGATAGTTCTTTCTGGCCCTGGGGCGTGGCTTGCTCATCCGATTTCGCCGCCAGTCCCGATTATGGCTAGTTTTCTTCAGTCGTGGTTTCTTCCTCGAGGCTTTCTCCCGGCGGGCGCCCGGTGGTCTTGGCCACCACCACCAGGGCCGGCCGAAGCAGCCTGTCCTTGAGCAGATAGCCCCTCTGGAGCTGTCCGACGACTTCGTTGTCGCCCGCCGCCCGCCGCTCCTCCACGCTTACCGCCTCGTGGAGGTTGGGGTCAAAGCTCTTTCCCAGTGCTTCTATGGGCACGACCCCCTGTCGCTCCAGGGCGGCGGTGAGATCCTTGAGAGTCAGCTCCACGCCTTGCAACAACCCGGTGGAGCTATCGGTGCCGCCCGCGTGTTCGAGTGCCCGTTCCAGGTTGTCCACCACGGGCAGCAGGTCCCGGACCATCCTTTCGGTGGCGTACTTGAGGTACTCGCTCTTCTCGCGCTCACAGCGGCGGCGTGTGTTTTCGGCCTCCGCCGCCGCGCGCAGCCAGCGGTCGCGGTTGGCCGCGGCCTCTTCCTTGGCCTTGGACAGCTCGGCCAGGATCCCGGCGGGGGAGGCTGAACCTGGTTGCGGCCGCTCCTCGGCGGCCTCGCCGTTGCCCTTGTCCCTATCGTCTTCAGTCAAGCGCTGATCGTTAGACACGTCTCTTCACCCTAATGGTCAAGAACCTGGCTTACCTGCAGGGCGGTATAGGCTACCAGCGGTACAATCCGAGCATAGTCCATGCGCATCGGTCCGACCACCCCCAGGCTGCCAATAAATCCGCCTCCCTTGCCGCGATAGGCGGAGCTGACGAGGCTGAGGCCCGCCAAGGCCTGCTGCCCGCCGATGGAAATATGCACGCCTTCTCCCACCGTGCTGTCCAGGAGCCGGACGAGGTGCCGCTTCTCTTCGAGGGCCAGCAGCGTCTGGCGCAGCAGGCGCAGGTCGGCGGACTCGGGATGATTCAAGACGTTCAGCCGCCCTCCGACGAATAGGGTTTCCGCCTCGGCCTCGACGGCCTTGCGGGCCATGGAGAGCAGGCGCGCCAGAACCCTGTTAAAGCTGCCGGCCTGTTCATCGGCCTCTTGGGCGATGAGCTCGCGGAGCTGGCGCAGGCTCCGGCCGCCCAGCCTGAGGCTCATGTAGTTGTTGAACTTTTCCAGCTCACCGCCGCCCAGGCTGTCATCTGTTGGCACTACGCGGGCAAAAACAAACCCGGCCTCGTCTACGAGGACGGCCACCACCGAGCCTGGTTGCAGCGGTACAAACTGGGCGCTGCGCAGGGGAGTGGTGGAGAACCTGGGGGCCAGCACCACCCCGGTGTGTTCGGAAAACTCCGAGAGAATGCGCGAGGCCTGCCGCAGTGTATGCCGCGGTTCGCTGCCGGTGGCGCGGAAGGCGCGCCTGATGCGCCTGCGCTCCCCGGTCTCCAGTCGGTCCAGCTCGAGGATGGAGGAGGCATACAGCCTCAGCCCGGCCTCGGAGGGAACGCGGCCCGCGGAACGGTGTTTCTTCTGGACCAGGCAGCCTCTTTCCTCAAGCCCGACCATAATGGAACGGATCGTGGCCGGACTCATCCCCAACCCGCACCGGGAGGCGATATATTTGGAGGCCGCCGGTCGGGCCTGCTCTACGTAAGCCCTGACCACGGCTCGCAACACCGCGGTTTCCTTGGAAGTGAGTTCTGATAGCATAGTCTCTTGGCCCCGGCCCCAGGGGCGCACCCTGGCCAACAACCTAAGTCGCCTCATACACCTTGTCAAGGCAGGCCGCGCGAAAAGCATTTCCCAGCCACTTTATGGCTGGCGGAATCTTTCGGCCGGGCCCGCTTGACCGGAGCGGCCAACCCGGGACATATTAGAAAACCTGGGGGTGAATTGTCATTGGCTGATCTGCGTGACGACCGCCATTGTTACGTCTGCGGCAAGGATAACGCCCGCGGTTTGCGCCTGAGCGTGGGCTTCGAAGATGGGGTTGCCCGGCTGCGGGCCAGGTTTGGCAGGGAGTTTCAGGGCTGGGAGGGCATCATCCACGGTGGTTTCATCTCCATGCTGCTCGACGAGGCCATGGCCCACGCCGTGGGCCGCGGCCTGGGGCCGGGGCTGACTGTCCGGTTGGGAGTCACCTTCAAGTCCGCGCTGAAGGTCGATGAAGAGGTAGAGGTTACCGGGCGGCTGGTGGAGGGCCGCTCGCGGGCCGCGGTGGCCGAGGCCGAGATGCGCTCGACCGAAGACAACCGGCTGGTGGCCTTGGGGCGCGCTGAGTTCATTTTGCGCAAAGGGACATGGGAACCGAGATCATAGAAGTCGTATCCACTGAACCGGTCGATCTGCTGGGCCTCCTGCCGGAGGAGATGGAGGATCTCGTCGCCTCTTGGGGCGAGCCGCGCTACCGGGGCCGTCAGTTGCTGCACGGTCTGCACAACCGCGGGCTGAGCACCTTCGAGCAGATGACCGACCTGCCCGAGGCTTTTCGGCTGCGGCTGACCGAGGCGGCACGGCCTCCCCGGCTGGAGGTGCGCCAGAGGCTGAAGTCGGTTGATGGCTCGTGGAAACTCCTCCTGGGCCTGGCCGACGGCCGGCAGGTGGAGAGTGTCCTCATGCCCATGGAGCGCGGCCACTTCACCCTGTGCCTCTCCAGCCAGGTCGGTTGTGCCATGGGCTGTCGTTTCTGTCTTACGGGCACCTTGGGGCTGACCCGCAACCTGAGCGCGGGCGAAATCATCGGGCAGGTCCTGGCCGCCCGCGACGCCATGGCGGCCGATCCGGCCTCGGGCCAGGGGCGGCTGGCCAACCTGGTCTTCATGGGAATGGGGGAGCCGCTGGCCAACCTCGAGGCGGTCTGGAAGGCCGTGACCCTGCTCTGCTCGCCGCGCCTCCACAACTTTTCGCGCCGCCGGGTGACAATCTCCACCTGCGGCCATCTTCGCGGTCTCGATGAGCTGGCCCGGCTCTTTGCCCAGGCAGGCTCCGAACAGGTGAACCTGGCCGTATCCCTCAACGCCGCAAATGATGCCACCCGCTCCCAGCTCATGCCCATAAACCAGCGCTGGCCCCTGGCACGGTTGCTGGCCACCCTCAAGCAGCTGCCCCTGGCCGCCCGGCGCCGCATCACCTTCGAGTACATCCTCATAGCCGGGGTCAACGACTCCGATGCCGATGCCCATCAGCTCTGCGGGCTGCTCCGGGGCCGAAAGGCCAAGATCAACCTCATTCCTTTCAATGAGCACCCCCGCTCGGAGCTGCGCCGACCGCCCGAGGAGCGGATCCTGCGCTTCCAGAACATCTTGGTCGAGGCCAACTACACGGCCCCCGTCCGCCGCTCCAAGGGGGCGGACATTCTGGCGGCCTGCGGCCAGTTGAGCGGATCAAAAGAGATCCGCCAGGACGAGTCGCAATAATTCCTGATTTATGGTTTCGGCTTGGGGAGGCTTCCGTTCGTGAGCCGTGTTCGCCCTTCGATATTTTGGGGCTGACGGTGGGGGTTTTGGACGGTTTTGTGTTCGCCCGCGGCCATGCCCTCTATCAGCCGCCAGAGGAGCTGCCGGCTTTCTCCGGTGCGGGCGGAAAACACCACTGGCTCCGCGGGCAACTCGGCGGCCGCGGCCGCGGCCTGCCGCCTTCCAGCGTTGCCCTTGAGCTTGTCGGCCTTGGTGAGGACCACCAGGGCGGGCAGGCCAAGATGGGCCAGCCAGGAGAGCAGGTCACGTTCCTCGGCCTGCAGGCCCCTGCGGATGTCAACCACGGTCAATACGCCCCGCAGGCTCCGGCGGGAGGCGAGATAACCCTCCACGGCGGGCTGCCAGCTCCGGCGCACCTCCTGTGACACCTTGGCGTAGCCGAAGCCGGGCAGATCGACCAGGATGAGGTCGGGGCGGACGGAGTAGAAGTTGAGGGTCCTGGTCTTGCCGGGCACGGCGCTGGTGCGGGCGACGTCTTGCCCGACCAAGGCGTTGATGAGGGATGACTTGCCCACGTTGGAGCGGCCGGCGAGGGCGATTTCGGCAATGCCTTCGGCTGGGAGGTCGCCAGAACGCAGGGCCGCGGCCAGGAATTTGATGGACGGGCCGGTCATTGGCGGAGCCTGGGGCTGAGCTTGGGACAAACTTCCGGGTTCAATTCTAGGCAAGACTCCGCGACCCTTTGGAACAGCCTGCCCCAGGATGAGTTCTTCCTCATTCTGTCAAGGTTCGGGGACAACGCCGCTGTCCAGTCGATCCAGATAAAGCTGCGCCTTCTTTGCCATCTCGGAGCCGGCGGCAGCCGAGGCCACGGCGCCCTGGAATGCCTGGCGGGCATCCTTGAGGCGACCCTGCTTCATCTCGCAGCGCCCGATGCCGATGCGACTTTCCACGTCGGTGGGGTGAGCCGCCATGGCCGCCCGGTAGTTGGTCGCGGCTTCATCAAAACGTCCCACCAGATAATAGGCGTTTCCCAGACCGCGCTGCGCGAGCCAGAAACCAGGAACCGTCTGCAGGGCGCGCTTGAACCACTCTATGGCCTTTCCTGGTTCGTTCTTGCCCAGATAGGCGTTGCCCAGGTTGGTGCAGGCATAGTGGGGGCTCTGGTAGCGGAGATCCTTGGCGGCAATATCGAGTTCCGCGATGGCCTCGTCGTAGCGGCCCAACTGCAGCAGAAGCGCCCCCAGGGTCTGGTGGGCCTCGGCGCTGTCCGGGGCAAGTTCCAACGCCCGGTGAAGGGCCTTCTCGGCCTCCACCGGCAACCCCCGACTGCGATAGGACACCCCCAGGCTGAGCTGTATCGTGGCGTCGTGGGGGTCGATTTCGGCGGCTGCCAGCAGCTCCGGCATGGCCTCGACATACTTGCCTTCCCGCAGCAGCTGGTCGCCCAGGTCGTGGTGGCTGCCGGCCAGCCGGCGCTGCTCCGGGGTGGTGGCACAGCCGCAGACGGCCAGCAGAACCAGAGTCACGGCCAATGTTCGACGCATACTCAGATCACCTTGTGTAAGGGATATTCGATTATGCCTTCCGCGCCATGTTTCAGGAGCCGCGGGACCAGGTCGCGGACTACCTTTCGGTCCACGATCACCTCGACTGACAGCCAGTCACTCTGATACAGATGAGCCACGGTGGGGGCGTTGAGGCAGGGCAGCAGGGGGATCACCTCCGCCAGGCGGTCCTTGGGAAGGTTCAGCTTGAGCCCCACCATGCTCTCGGCTCGCAGGGCACCTTTGAGCAGGAGGCCCAACTGACTTATCTTCTCCCGCTTCCAGGGGTCCGCCCAGGCCCGCTCGTTGGTTATGAGCTGGGTGTTGGACTGCATGAGTTCGGCTATTATTCTCAGCCCGTGCGCCCGGAGCGTGCTGCCGGTCTCGGTGACCTCCACAATGGCGTCGGCAAGCCCCGAGACGGCCTTGGCCTCGGTGGCGCCCCAGGAGAACTCCACCGAGACGTCTATGCCCAGCCCGGCGAAGTAGCGCCGGGTATAGCTGACCAACTCGGTGGCGATCTTCTTGCCCCGGAGCTGCTCTATGCTGGTGATGCCGGAATCGGAGGCCACTGCCAGTACCCAGCGGGCCGGCCGGTGCGAGGTCTTGGAGTAGACGAGGTCATCGACCACCACGACCTTGGATTCGTTTTCCAGAATCCAGTCCCGGCCGGTGAGGCCGACGTCCAGCGTGCCGCTCTCCACGTAGCGGGACATCTCTTGGGCGCGGCAGATGGAGCAGGTCAGATCGGGGTCGTCGACCTCGGGGAAGTAGTTGCGTGTACCCAGGGAGATTTTCCAGCCGGAGCGGGCCAGCAGGTCGATTGTCGCCTGCTGGAGACTACCCTTGGGGATGCCCAGGGCCAGGGTGTTCATTTGCTGTAGACCTCCTTGGGGTCGAATGCCCGCTCGCCCACGGTCTCCAGCCTGCCCTCGGGGCCGAGGCGGCGGTGGAAGCAGCTCCGGTGGCCGGTGTGGCAGGCTCCCGGCCCTCGCTGCTCCACCTTCAGAACGAGGGTGTCACCGTCGCAGTCCAGCAGGATTTCGCGCACGATCTGCACGTGGCCGGAGGTGCCGCCCTTGTGCCAGAGCTTCTGGCGGGAACGGCTGAAGTAGTGGGCCTCGCCCGTCTCAACGGTCTTGGCCAGGGACTCGGGGTTCATGTAGGCGAGCATCAGTACCTCGCCGGTGGCCGCGTCCTGGGCCACGGCGGGTATCAACCCCCCCTGCTGTTTGGAGAATGCCATTTCGCTGAGCAGCGCCGAGATATCTACCATAGAGCGCAGTACTCTAGGGCAGAAGGCAGGCGGTTGTCAACAGGGGGTTGTCTCACAAGAGTAGCAGGAGGGATGCGGGCGAGGGTAAGCGTCGCCACGGGCAAATTTCATTGCTGGCACAAAGTCGGTGTCGGCGGTCACAAGCATCACTCTATCTACCAAGCGCTTGGTAGATAGCCAGGCAATGTCGAGACCGATCTTCATAATCTACGCGCTTCTGTTTCAACGTCACCGGAAATGAGGCAGGACTTGGCAAATGAGACGATTTCTTCGGCATTCGGCCAACGGCCGTGTAGCTTTTCCTTGAGCTGGCGCCCAAGAAACCCGCCGTCAAGCAGTAACGCCACCTTCTTCATTTCAGCCCCCGGAAACACGCGCCCCTCTCCGCCACGAAGGCGAAGAGGGGCTGAATTACGCCGGCCTACCGGCTGTTGGATTTCATAGTTAGAGATAAGCATATTACTTATTGGTCTTATCCGTCAAGACTAAAAAGAAGGACATAGCGGTAGCCCGCCCCTCCCGCCGCACACTCCGGTTGCCGAACCACAACCGCTACGGTATCATTTCCTCGCCTCGGCGCTGACCACAGCGGGCACCCACCAGGTTGTTTCGTCTTATCACGGTCTTGACCGAGGGCGGGCACGAGGCTGGGCACTAAGGAGGATTCGCCATGATGACCAAGACCCTGTCGCTGGCGGATGCCATCCGGGCGCGGGAGCCTGACGCCCTGGCCAGGCTGGCCTCCTCCGTAATAAAGGTGCGGCCGGACAATCTCATCGAACGTCCCTGGGGCGGGACCCGCCTGCTGGGCTTCAAGGGGCTGGCGGTCACCAAGGCGGTCACGGCGGAACGCTTCGGGGAGTCCTTCGAGCTGTCGGCCAGCCTGGACCCCGAGGCCGCCACCCACCCGAGCATCGTGGAATTTGAAGACGAATCCGAACTGCCGCTCCCGGAGTTGCTCGACGTCGCCGGCCCCGCGCTGCTGGGCGAGGCCCTGGCGAGGGAGTGCGGCGGCCGGCTTCCGCTTCTTCCCAAGATTCTCGACATCAGGGAGCTTCTCTCGGTACAGACCCACCCCTGGGGCCTGCCCGAGGTCTATGTCGTGCTCGAGGCCGAGGAGGGTGCCACCATCCGCCTGGGGTTCAGGTGCGATGTAGACCCCCAGGCCCTGCGGGCCACGCTGCTGCAAGGCCGCGAGGCCCACGAGAGGCTGCTGAGTCTCCTGCGGCCTGGGGTGGACCAGCCGGCCCTCCAGGCGGCCTGGGCGCCGGTTTTGGGCCGCCGGGAGTCTGCCGCCAGGGATCTGCTGGGCGTGCTGGAGCCGTATCTGCAACCTGGGGTCGGCGAATCTCAGGCCCTGCCCGAAGTCGAGACCCTGCGCGGCGTCTATTGGGAGATCCTGGACCTGCTCAACGAGGTCGCCGTCCGGCCGGGGGACGTTATCTTCAACGCCACCCCTAGCCCGGCGGGCGTGCTTTCGGCCGACATCCACGCCCTGGGCAACCCCGAGGCCAAGGAAATCCTCCTCCTGGAGGTCAGGATGCCCGGACCAACCCTGCGCGCCTGGGACAATGGCCGCTTTCCTCCGCGCCCGCTCGATATCGACACCGCCCTTGCCAATCTCAAGCCGGCCCGAACTGAGCCTGGGGACTTCATCCTGGATCCCAGACCGGTGCCGGGCTCGCCGGGGGTGTTTTGCTGCGTGGAATGCGACTTCTTCACGGTGGACCTGCTGACCCTGGCCCCAGGCGGGAGTTTTCTGGCGCAGTCCACGGCGGGGCTTGCCAGCACCTTGCACGCCGTGGCCTCCGGGGTAAGGGTCTTGAGCCCGGCGGGTGTTCTGTTGGCCAGCCTGCGCCAGGGGGAGTCGGCGCTGCTGCCGGCCTCGCTCGGCCGCTACCTGCTGGCCTCGGTGGATGGCGAGGCGCGGGTGGTTCGGGTTACCCTGCCCAAGAAACCTTCGGCGACGCCTCCCGCGCGGGCGGAGAACTCTTCCGTGCGAAGCTCTGCCCCCCCAGAGGCCGTGGCTCTGCGCTTCGGCACCAGCGGGCTGCGCGGCCTGGTCCGGGACATGACCGACCGGGAGGTCTATATCAACATCTGCGGTTTCCTGCGCTACCTGCGAGGGACCGGGGAGACGCGCCCCGGCGAGGCGGTGGCCCTGGCCGAGGACCTGCGGCGGCAAGACAGCGCCACGGGGATCTCCAGCAGCCCGCGTATTGCCAGGGCGGTGGCCCGCGCGGCGCGCGACGAGGGCCTCAAGGTGGTTTATTGCGGGCGGATTCCCACCCCGGCCCTGGCCAACTTCGCCCGCCTTAACGACCCCGCCGGGGGAAAGGCCCCGATGCCCGGCGTCATGGTGACGGGTAGCCACATACCGGCGGATCGCAACGGCATCAAATTTTACAAAACGGTCGGTGAGATCCTGAAGGCCGATGAAGCGGGCATTCTGGCTGAAGTCGGGGAGGTTCGGGCGCAATGTTCCGGGGCCGCCGACTCCCTCTTCGATGACAACGGCGCCTTCCGGGCCGAGGTTGCCCAAGAGCCCCTGGACCCAAGGGCGGAGGAATTTTACGTTGCGCGCTACACCGGGCTTTTCGCCGGAGAGCGACCCCTGCGCGGAATGCGCCTGGTGCTCTATGAGCACTCGGCGGTAGGCAGAGACATACTGAAGAGAATCCTGGAGTCGCTCGGGGCCGGGGTCATCTCCGTGGGCCGGAGCGAGGATTTTGTCCCCGTGGATACCGAGAACGTCCGGCCCGAGGATGAGGCCCTCTATCGCGACCTGGTCTTGCGCCATGGGGCGGATGCCCTGGTCTCCACGGACGGCGACGGCGACCGGCCCCTGCTGGTGGACGAAGGCGGGCGTCTCCGGTCTGGTGACGTCATAGGCCTGGTGACGGCCGAGTCTTTTCTGGGGGCGGAGTTCGCCGCCGTGCCGATCAGCGTCACCGATGCCCTGGAGCGGCGGGCTGAGGAGCGGGCCTCGCTCCAGCTTGCCCCTCCCATGACCGTCCGCCGGACCAGGATCGGCTCTCCGTATGTCATCGAGGCCATGGCTGAGGCCGTGGCCCAGGGTTCGGCTTCCGTGGTCGGCTGGGAGGCCAACGGCGGCTTCCTCACGGGTACAAGTTTCAGCGTGAACGGCCGAAAGAGACTTACCGGCCTGCCCACGCGGGATGCCGTGCTGCCGATCCTGGCGGTGCTCCTGAGCGCGGCGGGCCGCGGAGTCAGGGTGTCCAGCCTGTTCGATGAACTTCCCCGGCGGGCCACCAGCTCCGGGCTGCTCAACGGCGTCAGCGCCGAGGAGGGCCGGGCCGTCGTCGCCCGCTGTTCCCTGGCCGATGCGCGGGTGGTGGATCTGGAGTTTAGGCCTGAGGGCGTCTTTCTGCGCTCGGCCGACGGGGCCAGGCGCTCGGCCGACGGCCCCGAGACCCAGGCCGCCGGGCGGATCCGGGAGTTTTTTCTGGAGCGCCACTTCACTCCGGCTCTGGGTTTTTTCGGGGTCGTCGAGTGCATCAACTATCTTGACGGCGTTCGTATTTCCTTTGCCGGGGGCGACGTGGTCCATCTGCGGCCTTCGGGAAACGCCCCTCAGTTCCGGGTTTACGCCGCCAGCGACCGGAGGCGGCGCGCCGAGGAGATCGTGGCCCTGGCTACCGCCGAGCCGGGCGGTATCGTGCGGCGCATGCTGCGGGAGGTACTGTCTTGATGGCCGCGCGGACGGACGCCCCGGCCGAGGCAGGCGGCCGGGAGCTGAACCTGCGGGATCTGCGGCGGGTGGTCGAGCGGTCTCAGGGGCCCAGGGAGGTTTTGGCCATAGTCAATGCCGGTGACGGCGGGCTGGTGGAGGACCAACTCCGGCGCCTGCGCCGGGAGCTGTTCCGGGCCGACGGTGCCACCACGGTTCTGGCCCACGAGGAGCCGGTGCGCCGGGGGCAGTTGCTTGGCCTGCTGGACGCCGTCCGCCACTGGAGAGAGGCGCGGGGCGCCTTTGATCCTCACTCCGTGGCGCTGGGGGTCATGATGCCGGGGCAGGGGACCAGGCTGAGTCCGCTCACCCAGCGCCTCCACGGCATCAAGCCTTTTCTGCCCATGCCCGTACGCCACCGGGCCGGGGGGGAATGGTTCACGGGCGCGGCGGCCTCGCTCTATAGCTGGACGCTCCTGGCCTGCCACCTGAAGCGTATGGGTTTTCGGGGCGTGGCCTGGAAATGGGGCGATGAACCCCAGATAGCCTCCAACGTGCTGGCCAAAATGCACCAGGACCTCTCGGAGGCGGACGCCGTCCGCTTCGGCGCCCAGGCCGTGGTAACGGACGACCTCGCCGCTAACAAGGAGTGGCTGCTCGCGGCCGAAAATACCCAGGATCTGCTGTTGCAGGTCCGCCGCCGTCCGCGCGCCCGGCTGCTGGAGCGTTTTGGAGTTTCTTCGGAGGGTGACCGGGGTTTTTTTCAGGCTCACATCCATCTGGGAAGCCCCGCTTTCTCCCATCTGTTTTTGGAGGAGGCGGAGACCGTCTTCGGCGGCCTCCCCGGTTGCCTCGATGTAGACGGCTACCTCTTCGAGGCCCTGACCCACGACCCCGTCGCCTGGCGGGCCGAGGTGGAGAGCGATTCTGGCCTGAGAACTCTCCTGGCGGAGCATCCTGATTTTTACGAGCGCGTCCGGGAACTCAAGGGGCGCATCGAGCTGCGGCGCGGCCACCCGCTGGTGGTCAAGGTGATCGACCTCGGAGAGGGGCTTTACTGGGGTGACATCGGCCAGCTCGACAAGGCCAGAGCGGTCTTCGCCGCCCTGAACGCCGAAGGGGCCGAGGGTGACTTTGCCCGCCGGCTGGCCCTGATGGACGACTGCCACCCCGATGCCTTCGGCAACCGGCTCCTCGGCAAGTGCCTGGTGCCGTCAGACGGCAGCGTGCGGGACAGCGTCATTGTGGACAGCGAGATCCACCCTCCGGCGAGTGTGCGGGGGGCGGTGATCATGGACAGCGAGCTTGGGGCGGCCTCCATCGTGCCCGGCTCGGTCGTGCTGCGGGGCACCGTGCTCGGGCTGCGCATGGGCGCGGAGGCCCTGTCCTTTGCCTCCGTGGGGCGTGAGGTCGTCATTGCCGGGCGCCAGGTCCATACCAGCATCCCCACGGATCCGGCCCGCGTCTCCTCGGGGCTCGAGGACTGGCGGGCCGACAGCCGGACAAAAACCCCCGGCAAGGGCCTGGCCTACACCGAGGCCCGGTTCGGCAACCCTGGTTCCTTTCAGCGCAAGTTCGAGCAGATGCGCCAGCGCCAGGTGGCTCCCGAGGTCGTCGAGGCGCTGGTGGAGGAGCATTTTCGGCTCCCCTTGAGGCGGGAGATCCGGGACATCCGCTCAGACCACGAACCACCGAAGAAACCACGAACCAATTGACTGCCGGCCCGGCCCGGCGCTAACATCTGTCTGGCGTGGGATACGTCCCCCCCGCTGTCCGTGCCGGCTGCCAGTAGCAAAAGTCCCCAGAGCATTCCCCGAAAAACCCCTTCGAGTCAAGCCGACTTCAAGCCACCCGGTTTCCACGGACGGAGTGAACGCGTTGAAGACCGCCTTCCCGCCGAGAGCAGTTTTTTCAAAAAAAACCCTTTTCCTGGAGCGGACCTGGCTGCCGCTCGCGCTGGTGGCCGTGGTCGGGGCCATTTACCTCTCCACCCTGTCGGTCAATCATACCGAGGCCGAGGACAGCCTCACCTATCTGACCACCATCGCCCGTGGTTCCCTGGCCGAGCAGTTTCATCCCAATCATCTGCTGTACAGCTTCAGCAACCATGTCATGTTCGCGGCGTGGCGGGCCTTTGGCTACACGGGTAACGCCGGGTTGCCCACGGCCGCCCTCAACTGCCTGGCGGGCGTGGGCAGCCTCTGGCTCATCTTCCGCCTCTGCCTCGGCCTGGGCCGCTCGCCCTCGACGGCCGCGTTCTGCTGTCTGGGAACCGCCTTTTCATACGGTTTCTGGTGGTATAGCGTGGAGTGCGAGACCTACATACTGCCGCTGCCCTTCATCCTGCTCTGCTTCCACCGCCTGCTCTCGGTGCGGTGGAGGGTTGCCGAGACGGCTCCTCACGTTGTCCTCGGCCTGCTCAGCGCGGGGGCCATCCTCTTCCACCAGCAGCATATCCTGCTGGGTGCGGTGGTTTTGGTCGCTTATCTGTCACTGCTCGCCGAGGGCGGAGATGCCGCGCGGCGCCGGGCGCTGCTACGGGGCGCCGGCCTCTATGTGGCCACCTGTTTCGTGGTGGTGTTCCTGAGCTATCTGGCGGTGGCGCGTCTGGCCGAAGGGCTCACGGGCTGGCGGCAGACCTGGACCTGGATCCTCGGCCATGCCGCCGAGCATGGCGAGGGCTGGGGGCCTTCCAGCCTGGCGCTGGCCCTGGTCGGTTTGGGGCGGGCCTTCATCGGGGGGCATTACATATTCTCCTTCCACCCGGTTGCCGCTTTCCTGCAGAGGTTGATGCCCAACTTCATCCTGCGGGAAGAGGTATTCCTGGTCAGGGACTTTTCCCTACTGAAGAGCGGCGCCCTTGCGGCCCTGAGCCTTGCGGTCGGCCTGGGCGCGGCCGTCGTGGTGGTCGCGGGGCTCCGGGATATTGACCTCCGGGCGGCGCTCCGGCGCCGGCCGGTCGTGGTTGCCCTGGCGGCCTACCTGGTCCTGTACGCGGCCTTCAACACCTGGTGGGAG
>JAZDOA010000202.1:0-9904 GCA_043799175.1 Pseudomonadota bacterium
ACGGCGGCCGGTGGTGTGTTGCGTAGCTTAACCGGGAAGTCGTGGGTCTCGATCCGCTCCCCTTTGGCCACCACCACGGCCCTCTCGATGGCATTTTTCAACTCGCGCGCGTTGCCCGGCCAATCGTAGTTGGTCAGCACGGACATGGCCTCCTGAGAAAAGCCAATGAGCTTCTTGGAGGTCTGGGGGAGACAGTCGTGCAGCAGGTGGTTGGCCACCAGCGGAACGTCCTCCCGGCGCTCTCTCAGGGGCGGCAGGCTGATGTTTATGACATTGAGACGATAGTAAAGGTCTTCCCTGAAGTGGCCCTGGCGCATGGCCACCTTGAGGTCGCGGTTGGTGGCGGAGATGATGCGCACGTCCACCCCGATGGTCTTCTCGCCCCCCAGCCGTTCAAAGCGGCGCTCCTGGAGCACGCGCAACAGCATAAGTTGAGTGAGGGGAGAAATGTCCCCGATTTCATCCAGGAAAATGGTGCCGCCGTCGGCTTGCTCAAAGCGGCCGCGGCGCTGCCGCAGCGCCCCGGTGAAGGAACCCTTCTCGTGGCCGAACAGCTCGCTCTGCAAAAGGCCATCGGGGTAGGCCGCGCAGTTCACCACCACGAAGGCGCCTCGAGAGCGGGGGCTGTACTCATGAATGGCCTGAGCGATGATCCCCTTGCCGGTACCACTCTCGCCCTGCAAGAGCACGGTGGAATCCGAGGTGACCACGTCGGAGAGCATATTGAAGATCCGCTGCATCTTGTCGCTGCGGCCCATCATGGCGCTAAGGGCTCGGTGCATCTCCATGGTCCGTTTGAACAGGACGTTATTGGCCCTTTCCCGCTGGAGCTCGGAGTAGAGCTCCTTCACCCGAAGCATGACCCGCACTTTGGCCAGCAGGGTTTCGTTGTCGAACGGCTTGATGAGGTAATCATCGGCACCCTTGCTGAGACCGGTCAGCACGTCTGATTTGGCCCCGAGGGCCGACAAAACTATGACGGGGCAATAACGCAACTGCTCGTCGGCCTTGATCCGTTCGGAAATATCCAGACCGCTGACATCGGGCAGCTTGACGTCGAGCAGTATCAGGTCGTAGCCCGCATCGGGCACTCCCCCCTCGAGCCCCAATGCCTTCAGGGCCTGGCGACCTGAGTGGACCACTTGTGGCCTATAGCCATCGGATTCGAGGAGGGCCTTGATAAAAATAGCCGTGTCCTCCTCATCTTCGATGACCAGGATATTCTTGATCTGGCTCTCTCTTGTTGACAAAGACTTCCCTCGGCGGCCAGCGGCAAGTCAAGTCGCGCTCCGAACTCCGCCTGAATCAGCCTAGCCTGGAGTGAGGGTTGCAGTCAAGCGTCCGCTCAAGGACCCAAATCTCCGGGTAACAGAATAGCCCCGGCACCTCAGGTCCAGTCCATATGCATGCAGCGCCCTCGCTCTTGATCCGGCAACGTCATTGTAGGGGCACAGGTAGTTTTGAACCGGAAAGAGGAGCTACATCAGGGGCAGGTGCTGGAGCGGGTGATCCACAGGGGGGAATGACCTTGGCCCAAGGAGCCGCCCCTGATGGGCCGCTTACTTCAGAAACTCCACCTTTCCCGGGGTCAGGGAATACTTGGCGGGCACGATCCGCAATTCGCCCTTCTTGGCCAGATCGGCCAGGGCCGGGCTCTGGGCGGTGATCTGCTCGGCCACCATGCGGGCGTTCAGGACGGAAGCTTCCTCGATGAGATCCTTGCCTTGAAGCTTCTCGGCCTGGGCCTTCTCCACCGCCGGCCTCAGCCGTTTGACCAGATCCTCGATGCAGGCTGACTCGCACTTGGCCTCCGGGTGCTGGCAGGCGCCCACGGTGGCCGTCACCGCGCCGCAGCTTTCGTGGGTCAGGACGACTATCAGCCTCGTGCCGCAGTGCAGGGCGGCATACTCTATGCTACCTAGCAGGGCTGGGTCTATGAGGTTGCCCGCCACCCGGACCACGAACAGCTTGCCAAGGCCCTGATCGAAAATAATCTCCGGGGGGACGCGGGAATCGGCGCAGCCCAGGACAACCGCAAACGGCGCCTGCCCCTTGGTGAGGACTTCTCTGGCAGCGGCGTCGACACCGGGGTTAGCGCACCGCTTCCCGGTCACGTAACGCTCGTTGCCCTCCCGCAGAAGCTTCATGGCTTCCGCGGGAGCCATACCCTTTGCCGCCCCGTGGCCGTGTTCCGTGGCTGAGACGACGCCGGCGAACAGCAGACCGGCAACGGCCACGCCCACAGCGACAAACCTGATAATTCCACGCCTGATCATCAGTTTCCCCTCCCTGGTTTGGATTCTTGAGACTGGGCTGGTAATACAACCTGGAGCTAACAGCTATCAAAAAGGCACATTGACTGTCAATATGAAAATGTGCAACACTAGCGGGCACCAACAGCGGCAGAATTGGGTCGGCCACCCCAGAGAAGGCACGAGATGGTCATCAAGCTTAACCCACCGCTGGCCACGGGAGATCTGCTGGCCGGGCCGGGGTTCCCTCAAGTCTATCCCTTCAGCGCCTCGCGGAAGCGCTTCTACTTCAGCGGCCGTTACGCCCTTTATGCGGCGCTGAAGGCCCTCGCGGTGCCTGAAGGGGCGGAAGTCCTCCTGCCCGCCTACAATTGCGGCACGGAAGTGGACCCCTGCCCGCGGGCCGGGGCGAAACCGCTCTTCTACCGGATAGACCGCAACCTCCGCGCCGATCTGCACCATATAGAGGCCCTTCTTCGCGGCCACCGGCGTGTCAAGGCCCTCCTGCTTACCCATTACTTCGGCCTTCCGCAACCAGTAGAGGACGTGGCGCGGATCTGCTCAGCCCACGGGGTCACGCTGGTGGAAGATTGCGCCCATGCCCTGTATGGGCACCTGCAAGGCAGGCCGCTGGGTTCGTGGGGCGCGCTGAGCGTCTTCAGCCTCACCAAGTCGCTTCCCCTGCCCGACGGCGGAGTACTGGCAGCCAACGGCACGGAAATAAAGTTCTTGCCCGAGGCACCACGGAGCGAGCCCCCCCTCCACGCTGACCCGGCATATCGCCGCCAAGTTGCTGCGCTACAATTATTCCGGCGGCGGGACATTCCCCCGAATCTGGCGGGCGGCGCTGGAGCGGGTGCTTGCCGCGAGGCACGGGGTCTGGCGGTGGCGGACCGATGGAGCCGGTGCCTTCGGAGCGGACCCGCGTACCATGGCGTTCATTCCGGAGATGACTCGGTGGCGCATGTCCGCCCTGTCGCGCCGGATGCTGACGGCAGACGATTGGCCGCGGGTGAGCGCCGCAAGGCACCGCAACTACTCCTTGCTACTCGATCACTTCCGGGAGCGGCACCCGGAAGGCGTCGTGTCCGATGTACTGCCGGAGGGCACCTGCCCCCTGTGCTTTCCGCTGCGGCTGCGAAAAGCCCCGCGGCTTTTTGCCCGTGGCCTGGCCGCCTGGGGGGTGGAGGCCTGGCCCTGGTGGCATGAGAGATTCCACCCCGCGGTTCCTTGGGACGAGTTCCCGGAGGCGCGGCAACTGAAGCAGCGCGTTCTGGCGCTGCCGGTCCATCAAGACCTCACGGAAGAACACATGCACTACCTTGCGCGGTCCTGCGAGGCGGTATGGCGCTTCTGGACCTGACGGGCCGCACGTCATTATCATTGCAAAGGCAGGCGCGGTTTTTCGCCCTTCCGGAGGTGCTCTTTGTGGGAAGGCTTCCGTCAATAACGTTTCCTCGCGCCTGAAGTGCCAGGGTCTCTTGCAGGTCTGGGAGCAGGCGCCATAATTGAAGAATCTTGAGTTGGGTATAGTCCGAGAACATGAAGACAGAGCGTAAAATAATCCTCATCGCGGTCACTATCGCCGCTCTCGGTTGGATCTTAGACGCTACCGTGGATCGGCTGTTTTTTGGCTACCACTCCTTGGCGGAGGCCATGTTCCATCCGTCTGTCCACGAAGTGTTCATGCGGGGGGTGCTGGCCGGAGGCATTGCCATATTCGGCAGCTTCATGCTCCTGGGCCTTGCCAGGCGAAAGCTGGCGGAAGAGGCGTTGAAGATCGAACGACAGCGTTTCTTTTCCGTGCTGGACACGATACCCGCCTTCATATATCTCCAAGGACCAGGCTATCAGATACGCTTTGCCAACCGGTTCTTCAAAGAGCGCTTCGGAGAGCCGGACAGTCAGCCCTGCTACTCTATCCTCTGGAAGCGGGACACCCCTTGCGAGGGCTGCCCCACTCTGAGCTATCTGCACGCCCGTGGGCCGAACTTTGCGGATCCGGGGGCAAGGGAATACACCGACCCCGCCGACGGCCGCACCTATGCGGTCTACGACAACCCGTTCTCTGACGTGGACGGTACCCCGATGATACTGAAGATCGGGGTAGATATCACCGACCGCAAGCGCGCCGAGCAAGAGGTGGAGCAGGCGCGGCGCCGCATAGAGGAACTGGCCCGGCGGGAGGAGCGGCGGGCCAACTGGCTGGCCATTATTCTCGACCAGCTGCCGGTGGGGGCCGTGATCGTAGGTACTTCACTGGGGAAGGGACTCCTGACCAACAAGAAGGCCGAGGAACTGGCGGGTGGCGGGAGTCGATTCCTGTGGCCGGACCAACGCCCGATGACCGATGAAGAAACCGCTCTGTCCCGAGCAATATCCCGCGGTGAACACATCATGGACGAGGAGTTTGTCCTGGAGCGCCCCGACGGCTCCCGCGTAGACCTCATGGCCAATGCCGCCCCGCTCCTGGAGGGCGGTGAGGTGGCGGGTGGGGTCTTGGTCTTCTGGGACACCACGGCCCAGAAGGAGGCCCAGCGTCGGCTCCAGGAGGCGGGCAGACTCAAGGACGAATTCATCTCGATGGCCTCCCACGAGCTGAAGACCCCCATTACCACCATCAAGATCTTCTCCGAGTTGGCCTCTCGCGACCCAAGTCGGATCAACCCCAAGCTTACCCAGGCCCTCGGCCGCCAGGCCGACCAGCTCGTGGCGCTGGTCAATGACCTGCTGGAGTTGTCCAGGCTCAACCTGGGACGTTTGCCGATGAACATGAAAACAATAGATATTGCGACACTGGTCAGGAAGGTCTGCGAAAGCCCATTGCTGGGGCCGCGGCTGGTCTTCTGCCCGAATTACAACGACGCCATTCTGGTAACGGGCGACCCGGTGCGGCTGGAGCAACTCTTGTCCAACCTCCTGGACAACGCCGTGAAGTACAGCGCGGCGGGCAGCCGCATCTGGATGCGCGTCAATACGGGAAAGGACAAGGTGTCTATCGAGGTGCAAGACGAGGGCATCGGTATCTCCGCCGAGCACCTGCCCCATATTTTTGAACGCTTCTACAAACCTGGCACCCAACAGGCGGTCTACTCCGGGCTGGGAGTGGGCCTCTACATATGCAAGGAGATAGTCGCGCGCCATGGCGGGCGTATTTGGGCGGAGAGCCACGTGGGCCAGGGAAGCACCTTCCACGTGGAATTGCCGGCGACGATTCTCAGCGCGGGTCAACCGGCGCTGTCGCCGGGAACGACTCATTGACAGCGGGCGCGACTTCTCTCTATTACGGCGCCGGGTTCGGGCACTCCGCCTTGTCCCGCAGGCCCTCCAGCACCGGGACAAGCCTCAGCTGCAATTCCCCTAGCACCTTCTCCAGGGAAACGCTCATGGCCCGGGCAAGCTCCTCCGGCGTGCGCGCGCTCATGTTCGTGCGTGCCGTCAGCTCCCCCCGCCAGACCCTTCCGCTGGTGGCGAGGCAGCTGACATCCGCGCTCAAGCCAAGTACGGCCGCCGGTCCCGGTGCGTCCGTCGCCTCCTCGAAACGGGTTACGGTGCCGCGCAGGACCAGATCGGCATGGTCGGAGATCCCCCGGGCCGTGACCGCCTGAAAGAGACGGCACTTCTCCAGGTAGCCCTGAAGATACTGCCCAAGCATATCGGCCGGCGCGGCTTCCCACTTGCTGTTGGCGTAAGAGGCGACCTCGTAGGCCGAGGGCATATAGAGCATGCGGTCGGTCTGATACGGCTCGTTGGCCCGCAAGGGCATCACGGCCAACACATAGGGAAACGGCCGCTCCCGCGGCTGGCAGGCCCAAAAAACCTTCAGACGGTAGTACGTCGTGGCGGGCACTTTGCCTCCCAGGCAGGCCCCAAGGGTGAGGAGCGCCAGGACCACGGGGAGGAGCCTGCCCGGTATCATCACTCTTTCTCCCTCTGCCCAGGCTCGGGCCGATATAGCAGGCGCCAGGGCTCGCGCTTCAGTTCGCCGGAGAGGGCACGCAGGTTCTCCGAGGCCCCCACCAGGTTTTGCAGAATGTCGTCCAGGTACAGGCCGCCGACGCGCTCCCACCGCCCCAGGCCCTTGGCCAGTCGGTCGAATCCGGTCAGGGCGGAGTCGATCCTCTCCAGATCCGACTGCAGGGCACTCATCGCCCGGGTGATGGGCCGCCTGTTCTCGACGATGACCCCGTTCAGGTTGTCCACCGTGAGGCGCAGGCGCGAGGTGAGCAACCGGAGGTCGGAGATGAGCGGCTCCACGGAACGCAGGGTGCCGGCCAGGGCCGCGACGTTATCCTCCGCGAAAACGGGCCGCACGGATTCCAGCAGACCCTCCACGCTTCGGCTCAGGCTGCCTATATTGGCAATTATCTGGCTGATGTCCGCGCTTCGCTCCGACTTGATATACCCGCCTGGAGCCAGCGACCTGCCAGGGCGCGGCTGGCTTATGGCCAGGTAGTAATCACCGATGATGCTCATATAGGTCACCTTGGCCGTGGCGGTGTCGAACACGGGGGTACCGTGGTTCACTCCAATGACCGCATCCACCTTGGTTACGTCGTCCGGGGCGATTCCCACGCTCAGGACCCGCCCGACTATCATGCCGTTGAGGCGCACCGGCTCGCGGGGCTCCAGCCCGGTGGCATCGCTGAAGCGGACGCGATATTTGGTCAGGCCTTCCCAGAAGATCGCGCCGCTGATGACCACCACCACGGCGGCGAACAAGGCGATGGCCACGACGATGACTGCCCCGGCCTTCAGCTCCGCCTTCAGGTGGGCCACGCTCTTGCCTCAGCCCAGCAGGTAGAAGAGGAGGGTGAAAAGGAAGTCCGCCGCGATAATCAGGAAGATACAGTTCACAACCGACCGGGTTGTCCGCGCGCCTACCTCCTCCCCCCCCGCGGCTACGGCCAGCCCCTGATAACAGCCGACGATTCCCACGATGATGCCGAAGGCCACGCTCTTGGACAGCCCCGCCACCACGTCCTTCACGAGTACCGCCTGGGTGGTGTGCAAATAGTAGACGGCGGGATTCACGTCAAGGCTCAGCACCCCCACGACCGCTCCGGAGAGAATGCCGGCCACGGCGGAGATCATGGTAAGGCACGGGACCATGATGATCAGCGCCATGACCCGCGGCACGACCAGAAACTTGACGGGGCTGATACCCATGATGATCAGGGCGTCCACCTCCTGTGATGCCCGCATGAACCCTATCTCGGCGGTGAAGGCGGAGCCGCTCCGGCCCGAGATGATAATGGCTGTCATCAGGGGGCCGAGCTCTCGCGTCATGGCCACGCCGACCAGATCCGCCACGTAAGACATGGCGCCCAGGCGCCGCAGCTGGTAGGCCGACTGCAAGGCAAGAATGACGCCCAGAAAGAGGGAAATGAGCAGCACTATGGGCAGGGCGTTGGTGCCCACCTTGACCATCTGGTCCAAAACGTTGCCCCAGCGCACCCCCTTGTGCCGCCAAGGGCCTAAAACCAGCCAGTAAGCAACCTCGTTGACCAGGCCGGCGGCGTCGGCCACCGCCGAGCGCAGGCGCAGGCCCCCGCGGCCAAGGGCGGCCAACAGATCGAGAAGCATGGGCGGCTGCCCTTCCCTTCAGTCAATGGCATTGGGTGGAGAAACTACTTAAGTGTCCCCCGGACTATAAGGGTTGTCCAGGGCGGCGGCTTGAATTCCCGGAGAGCGCAACCCTATACTGGCTCAGGGGCCGACGTGAGCCTGACAGGCCCATCGATGCCATACCTCTCATCAGGCCAAGGAGGCTCGCGAGCGATGCGCCCCCTCAGGTTAATTGGTATTTTTTTGGCAGCCGTCGGAGCGCTTGGCTACATGACCGTCCGGTTGGTACATAGTTGCCGGGAGGCGCGCATCCCGGTACGCGAGGTCAAGTAGCACAATCTCTATTTGCTAATTGTGATTCCTGTGCTATCTATTTTGGTGGCGGTGAGCGTAGCTCAGTTGGTTAGAGCACTGGGTTGTGGCCCCAGAGGCCGTGGGTTCAATTCCCATCGCTCACCCCATCTCCCCTCCGGGCACTCCTTGAAGGCGGGGGGCGGTTACTTCTTCGCCGAGGCGGTTCCTCATGCCGCTCGCCTGCCTTCCTCGCACCTCAAAAATTTTCCCAACCTATGACATAGCCGCTGCTGTCAAATATGACGGCCCTCTGGCCGGGGTAACGCCAGAAGGTGAGCAGTCCGTAGGAGTTTACGCACTCGGGGTTGCCCAGGTGCATGCGGACTTCGCTTCTGGACAGAGACTTCCGCAGCCAGCGTCGCTGAGAGAGCCGATGATCGAAGTCAACATAGGCGGAATCGGCGGCTGACGGCACCCGAGGGTTTTCCGCGGGCACGACATAGGCGGAATCGGCGGCTGACGGCACCCGAGGGTTTTCCGCGGGCACGACCAATACGAAGGACAAGAGAGACGCCACGGCGGTGGCAAGCAGCGCGGAGTGCTTCACGGACGGGAACCTTACTGGAGGGGGCTTACCTCCTGAGAGTGTAAGGGAGCGCCCGTCGCGAGACAACCCCTTTCTTGCCTCAACCACGCCCTTGCCTTGGCGACGCGCCACGCTCTACCCTTGGCTTATGAGCCGGTCCCGGAGATTAGTATCGGTGTTGCTCGTGGTCGTCCTTGCAGCCGCCGCCTGGCTCCAGGCGCCGGGGGCCACGGCCTTCCGCCTGGCCCTGCCCGGCTACCGCTTCAGCTTCCCCCGAGACCACTACTGCCACCCCGAGTTCCGCACCGAGTGGTGGTATGTCACCGGCCACCTGCGTTCCCCCCAAGGCCACGCCTTCGGCTATCAGGTGACCTTCTTCCGCTCCGCCCTCAAGGGCGCGCGCTCCGCCGACAGCTCCCGGCAGATCTACTTCGCCCACTTCGCCCTTGGCGATATTCAGGGGAAGCGCTTCCGTCACTTCGAGCGCACCAGCCGGGGCGGCCTTGGGCTGGCCGGCTCCAGCCCGGAGCGGCTCTGGGTCTGGAACGGCTCCTGGCTGCTGAAGGGCCGGCAACACCCCGAGCGTATACGGTCCGAGGCGGGAGGCATTAATCTGGACCTGGCACTCACGCCATTGAAGAAGCCGGTGATTCAGGGACAGAACGGCATAAGCCGTAAAGGTCCCGGCCTCGGCCACGCCTCTCACTACTACAGCCTCACGCGGCTGCGCAGCCGGGGCGCGCTCACCGTCGGCGGCAGGCGCTTCGAGGTGGACGGCCTCAGTTGGATGGACCACGAGTTCAGCTCCGACGCCCTCTCGCCAGACGAGGTGGGGTGGGATTGGTTCTCCATTCAGCTCGAAGACGGCACCGACCTCATGCTCTACGCCATGAGACTGAAGAACGGCTCGGCCGCACCCGCCTCCAGCGGCAGCCTGGTCGATGCCACCGGGGCCAAACGCCACCTGCCCCTTTCGGGCTTCAGGATACTCAGGCGCGGTACGTGGCACAGCCCGCACAGCGGAGCGGTCTACCCCTCCGGGTGGCGGGTGTCCATACCGTCCCAGGGTATGGAGATGGACGTCACCCCTCGCCTCCAGGACCAGGAGCTGCTGGCCGGGCAGGGCCGCATGACTTATTGGGAGGGGGCCTGCCGGGTCACGGGTACGCGCCAGGGACGGCCCATGAAGGGACAGGCCTACGTG
>JAZDOA010000205.1:0-3559 GCA_043799175.1 Pseudomonadota bacterium
CGACAGGCAATGCGGGGTAACATTTTTCAATGGGAGCCCGGGTTCGGCCTGCGATGCTATTCTGGTATACTGGTATCTGCACGGAGCCAGGTTAGCTACCGGAGGTAACACCGTGGTAGACGAACGAAAAGCCCCTTCCCAGATAGTCTGCACGGGAATCACCGAGCTCTCCGACATCGTCGAAGCGATGCCTCCGCAGGACAAGGAGCTATTCGACCGCATCTTCGACCTTTCCGCTGTAACCGGTTATCTCGACCCGCCTCCCAGCATGCTTCCCTGGATAGGCCAGCAGTTTGGCTCCATCTCGGACGTCCTGGAGCAGAAGATAACGCGCATCACCAACAAGGTCACCTTCGAGGGCGCCCTGTATAACCGGCTGCGTGCGTCCCGGCCCATCGAGACGTATGAGAAGCTGAGCATCCAGGCCTCCATCATAGACAGCGCGCGAAGCGGCGATCCCCTCCACGACCCCTTGAAGATGACGCCGGAAGACCAGTTCGGCCGTGTCAAAGGCAAGTATTGCATAACGGCGAGCAACATCGCCAAGTACGATGGCTTCCATAGCCTGGTCATATTCGATGACCCCAATCCCCTGAGCTTCGACCGCGACCATGTCCGCGACTACCTCGACACCGCCTGGAAGTGGGCCCACCGGGCGCACCGCTTCGACCCCGAGGCCAAGTACTACTTCTTCATGTGGAACTGCCTGAGGCGCGCCGGTGCCAGCCTGCTCCACGGCCATGCCCAGATGACCCTGAGCCGCAAGTCGCACTTCGCCAAGGTGGAGTGCCTTCGGCAGTCCGCGCAGAGGTACAAGCAGCGGCATGGTACGAACTACTTCGACGACCTGTTCCGGGTACATAAAATGCTCGGCCTTGCCCTGGAAAACGAGGAAGGCATCCGCACCGTGGCCTATCTCACGCCGGTCAAGGAGAAGGAGATAATGGTGACGGCCCCCGAATACGGCGATCCCCTGAAGGACGGCGTATATGAGATGCTGTCGGCCCTTCGCGACGCCATGAACGTGACCTCCTTCAACCTGGCCGTGGTCATGCCACCCTTGGCCCGGAGCGAGGAGAGCTGGGAAGGGTTCCCGGTCATCGCCCGGGCCGTCGACCGCGGCCAGCCCAAGTCGGCCTCCTGCGACATTGGGACCATGGAGCTCTACGCGGCCGCGGTGGTATCCAGCGACCCGTTCCAGGTGGCCCGCCTGCTCATGAACAGGGAAGGGCGCATGCCAGACCAGGAAACGTAGGGGCAGAGATACCACGGCCGTCGGTTATCGTTGCGAGGAGTTGCAAGCCTGTCCTGAGCGAAGCCGAAGAAAAGCAACCTGCACGGCGTAGGTTCAGATATGCGGAGGTTGTACAGATTGCTTCGTTTCGCTCGCAATGACAAAACTAGCCCTGTGCAAGGAGAAGCCTTAGTCTGTCGTTGCGAGGGAGTCCCGATATGATCGGGACGACGAAGCAACCTGCACAGCATAGGTCTGGCGGGCCCAGCACGCAGATTGCCACCCTTCGGCAGGCTCAGGGCAGGCTTTGCTGCGCCCCCGCAACTATAGTGCGGGTGATTGACAGGCGGCCATCGGGATGCTATCATATGATGGTTATTAGAATATATGCATACCCTTTAGGTGGATGGATCTGAGAGTACCTTTGAATGTTAATTCGCGGACATACGTGATGGAAGACAGGGATAGTACGGCGATATTCGAGCGGCAGGCGCAGATATGCAAGGCGCTCTCGGATCCCAAGCGCATTATGATCATTCACGCCCTGCGCGATGGCGAGAGGACGGTGAGCGACCTTGTGGATGACCTTGGACTGGCCCAGGCCAACCTGTCTCAGCACCTTGCGGTGATGCGCAACCAGGGACTCTTGACGGCCCAGCGCCGCGGCAACAACGTTTACTACTGGCTCACTAGCGCGAGGATAGTGGAGGCCTGCGACGTCGTCCGGCAGGTGCTGGTGGAGCAGCTCGAGCAGGGGCGGAAGCTCGCCAGCGGGCTTGCCGTCACGACATAATGGCGATCAAGGGAATATACTATATTTAGCGAACACCCAGGCAAGGAGATCAGACATGCCCATATACGAGTATGATTGCGGCAAGTGCGGCAATAGGTTCGAGAACCTCGCCAGGTCGGCCGATGATAAGGCCGCTCCGGCCTGCCCGAAGTGCGGCAGCAAGGAAACCAGGAAGATGGTGTCCGGATTCAGCTCCTGCGGCGGCTGTGGTTCCAGCGCTCCGGCCTTGGAGGCCAAGGCCCCGCGCCACTTCGGCTGAGCATGAGACCTCGGGCCGGTAGGCCCTTTGGAATCCCACCGACCAACGATATCTATGCCAAAGCCTAAGGCAGTCGTTGACCCTCAGCTATGCCATCCGGAGCTATGCCCCGGCGGCCTGTGCAAGGCCGTCGCAGAATGCGACAGGAAGATACTGAAGCAGGAGGCGCCGAACGAGGTTCCGTACGCGGACTTCGACCTGTGCCGTGGCTGCATGAAGTGCTATGCTGCCTGCTCGGTGAGGGCGATAAAAAAGACGGCGTAGAACCTTTTCTCCAGAGGCCATCCGGGGGCGTCATTTCCGAACCGATCGGGAATCCCTAGGGTACTGTACCTTTGCTGCGCCCTGTTTGTCTCAGGCTTGGGCCATGGCATAGAATGGCCCTGGGGACGGACATTCCTGCGCTGCGGCGGGAGAGATTCCCACGTCGCCCCGCTGTCCGCTCGGACTCCTCGGAATGACAGCTAAAGGATGGTCGGTGGGACCAAGTGACGCTATTTGACCTGGACGGAGAAACGGGCAAGAAGGGCCGAACGGGGCGGACGACCAGGCAGGCTCCTGCCGCGCAGCCGCAGGAAGCCTCAGAGGCACCAGCAGGGACGCCCACGGACGCCATGCCCCTCGCGGCCCGCATGCGGCCACGCAGCTTCGACGAGTTTGTCGGCCAGGAACACCTGATAGGGCCCGGCCGCGTGCTGCGACGGGCCATCGAGACAGATCAGATTCCCTCAATGGTCCTGTGGGGGCCTCCCGGGAGCGGCAAGACTACGCTCGCCCGGCTCATCGCGGCCCTTACCAGGTCCCATTTCAGCCCGCTGACTGCCGTCAGCGCAGGGGTCGCCGACCTGCGGCGGCTGGTCGAGGAGGCCGCGGAGAGGCTTAAAACGACCGGCCAGAGGACCCTGCTCTTCATCGATGAGATACACCGCTTCAACAAGTCGCAGCAGGACGCCATCCTGCCCTACGTAGAGAACGGCACGGTAACGCTCATCGGCGCCACCACCGAGAACCCCTCCTTCGAGGTTATCTCGCCGCTCCTCTCCCGCGCCCGCGTCTTCACGCTGAACGCGCTCACCGACGACCACATCCACACCATCGTCCAGCGGGCGCTGGCCGATAAAGAGCGGGGCCTCGGCGGGATGAACGCCGAGCTCGAGCCCGAGGCGATGAAGATGCTGGTGGTGATGGCCAATGGCGACGCCCGTACCGCCCTCAATGCGCTGGAGATAGGGGTCACCACGACTGCCCCGGATGCCTCGGGTAAGCGAGTGGT
>JAZDOA010000153.1:0-26343 GCA_043799175.1 Pseudomonadota bacterium
CAAGCCAATCAGTCTGTTCCCCGTGGCCATGCTCATCTTCTTTTACGGGTTGATAATATTCAATAAACTGGGGTAAGCATCACTCCGGCCGCGCCTTCCTGAGCCGCTGCCAATAGGCGAGCCGCTCCCGGACGGTGCGCTCGAAGCCCCGGTCAGTGGGGAAGTAGAATCGCTTGCCCCGCAGTTTCTCGGGCAGGTGCTCCTGAAAAAATACCTGAGCCTCGGGCTCGTCGTGAGCGTAGCGGTAGTCCTGGCCGTAGCCCAGCCGCTTCATCAGCCCGGTGGGGGCGTTGCGCAGGTGCAGCGGCACGGGCTGGGTTCCGGATTCCCTGATCTCGCGCCGCACGCGTCCCAGGGCGGCATAGGCCGCGTTGCTCTTGGGGGCACAGGCCAGGTAGAGCGCGGCCTGGGCCAGGGCCAGTTCTCCCTCCGGGGAGCCCAGGAAGCGGTAGCTATCCATGGCCGCCATGGTCACCTGCAAGGCCTGAGGGTCGGCATTGCCGACGTCCTCGGAGGCGAAGCGCACCATGCGTCGGGCCAGGTAGAGGGGATCCTCGCCGGCATCCAGCATGCGGACCAGCCAGTAGAGGGAGGCGTCGGGGTCGGAGTCGCGAAGCGACTTGTGCAAGGCCGAGATAAGGTTGTAGTGCTCTTCCCCCGCCTTGTCGTAGCGGAGGGCCTTCTTTTGCATGGCCTCCTCGGCCATGTCGCGGCTCACCCGGAGCACGCCGTCGGCATCCGGCTGGGCCATCAGCACCGCCGTCTCCAGCCCGTTGAGTGCCCGCCGGGCGTCGCCGTCGGCGTGTTGCACGATGTGCTCCAGGGCCTCGAGGGAGACCTCGGTCTTCAGCCCGCCCAGCCCGCGCTCGGAATCCGCCAGCGCCCGCTTGAGCAACTCCAGGAGGTCTTCCCCTCCGATGGGCTCCAGCACCACTACCCTGGAGCGCGACAACAGCGGGGCCACGACCTCGAAGGAAGGGTTTTCGGTGGTGGCCCCAATGAGCGTTATCAGCCCGGCCTCCACGTGGGGCAGGAAGGCATCCTGCTGCGCCTTGTTGAAGCGGTGTATCTCATCGACGAAGAGGACGGTCGACTTTCCGGAGACGGCCGCCAGCCGGGCCTTTTCCACCACCTCGCGAATCTCCTTCACCCCAGCCAGCACGGCCGAAAACGACAGGAACTGGGCCCGGGCCGCGCGGGCTATTATCCGTGCCAGCGTGGTCTTGCCCGTGCCGGGAGGCCCCCAGAGGATAAGGGATACCGGCTGCCCGGAGGCGATGATCCTGGACAGCAGGGAGTCAGGCCCAAGGAGCCGCCGTTGGCCGACGACCTCATTAACGTCGCGAGGGCGCATGCGCTCCGCCAGCGGCGCGGCGGGAGGGAAAAGACCGAGGTTCGAACTGTCTTTCATATGTATCGGGACATGCGCTGGCTTGCTATTGGGCGGAGTCCTTCGCCTTGGTGACCGGGGAATGCACCTCGAGGTTGCCTTCGCCGTCGCGCCGCACGGGCGACTGTACCTTGTAGCCGTGCTTTGCCGCCTCATAGCCGGCGGCGCCCCCAAGTGCCCCGCCGATACAGATCGCGGCGCAGCCGGACATTGACACCAGACCGGACACAAGAAAGGCCACAAGGACAGACGACTGGAAGGAGACCGGGACGACCGGACGCGGTTGACTGGATTTCATACCCTAGTACCCAAAGTTTTGAGTGGAGTCACGTCAGACAAGCGAAGTTTTTTTAGACCCACGATCAGGTTGAGACGGTTGGTGGCGGTGCAGGGACTTGAACCCCGGACACTGCGGATATGAGCCGCATGCTCTAACCAGCTGAGCTACACCGCCACAAGACAAAAATATCTTGCATGCGCCCTGAAATCAACCATGGAAATCTTTCACTGACACTGATTTTTCAACGGCGCCTCAGTGCGCCCGCGGGTGGCACAGGACCAGTCCGCTCCGGGGGTGTTCAAAAGGACTCCACCCGGGCTTCAGGACCACCGCGGCCAACAGGTCCTGAGTACCGTCTCCGTCGGCGTCTCCGTAGCTGATGTCAGCAATATAAGACTCGAGGGAGGGACTCCTCCACGCCTCACTCAACCCCTGAGGGTTCCAGCTGAGTACCCGCAGCTCGCCTCCGCTATAGTTCTTGTACTTCTTCAGCCAGCGGGACAGAGAACCCTTGTTGACCACCGCGGCGATGAACCTCCCGCCGTCCATGGGCAGCAGCCGCTGGGGCAGGTACTCCCGCACCGCCTCGTCGTTGGACGTCTTCCGGGACTGGACGTCTATATACAGGTGCGAGCCGGCGTAATAGTCCGAGCTGCGCCACTGCTCCTCGCCCAACCGGCGGAGGTGGAGCAGGTCGTCGGAGAGTATGGCAAGGTAGGCCAGACCGCCTTCGGGCTTTACGGGCAGGCTGTTGAAGATAGTGAGCTTGGGGTCGGAGGTCATCTCCCGGCCCCGCTCAAGCTGTCTGCCGTTCCACTCCATCTTGAAGATGCCCGGCCGGAAGGCGGCGTTATTGTCCATCGCCTGGCCGATGAGGATCCGGCCCTCTTCGGGCCAATCGACGACCCGGAGATAGTAGTCCAGCCCGGCGACGGTCTTCTCCAGCCCGGATTGCCCTTGCCGCAGGACGAAAGAGGCCACCCTTCTGTTGTTCAGGGCCGAGACGTATATTTCCGCCCGCCCGTCGCGGTCGAGGTCGGCGGCGTCTATGGTCAGGCATTCCGTTCCCCCCGAGGCCTTCCAGGTCTCGAGCTGGGCCAGATTGCCGTCATCCAGCCGGTATACGTGAACGGCCTGGGAATCCAGCAGCAGCACCTCGAGGTGGCGGTCGCCGTCAATGTCGGCAAGAGCGAGGCCGCGGGCATCAAAGGGCAGCGGCCGGGATCGCCAGACGTCCGCCTGGCCGCTGGGGCTGGAGGAATTGTTGTTTTTTGGCGCGGGCACACCCGGCGCGGGAATTGCCACCCCAGTGGCCGCTGGGGCAGATGGGGCCGTTGCTCCGTGGGCTTCTTGAGACACCTCCGGCGGTGCCGTGGCCTCGGGGCTCAGGAACCTGGCCACGTCAGCGGCAACGCGGGTGGCGTTAGAAATGACGGTGTCCAGCCCCTTCCCCTCAGCGGAAAAGGACTTCATCCCGCCGCGTTCGGCCATCTCCACCAGACAGGCATCCAGGCTGAGGCTGTCGCCCACCACGGTGAGACTTCCGTGGAGGACGTGGCTGGCCCCGGTCTTCAGGCCTATGGCCCGAATCCGCTCCGTGCTCAGCCTCCCGCGGGCCTCGCCGAGGACCGCCAGCACCTGCTCGCGGGCCACCACGGAAATAATGTCGTGGCCGCCCAGCCGCGAGGCAAACATATCGGAAAGTGCCTCGCGCAGATATTCCAGGTTGTCTGGGCCGTGAATCTCGAAGGGGACCACCGCCACGCGTATTTCTTCGGCCGCCCCGCCAGGCGCCGGCATGCCGAGCAGGGCAACCGCGAGGATGATGAGCCCCAGGCCTGAACGAATAGAAGCGGTCTTCCCCATCTTGGCAACCCTCCGGCTTTCGAGTGGACGGAAGCCTAACACCGCGAGGGCTCTCGCGTCAAGACCGATCCGGGGCGACAGGGTCTTGTCTGTAAGCCGTCCTCTCTCCACGCGCCCGAATACGAATTTGTAAGCGCACGGGCAATTGGAGGCAGAAGTTTGTTCCCGAAACCTCCCTCCCTCAGGCGGGTGGCTGCCGTATCCCTGGCGTTTCCCAAGGCTTAGGCAACCGCCGCCCCCTTGGTATGAAACTTGCCAGTATCAGTGGTCATGCTGAATAATGGCTTGAAAATACAGTCGTTTAGCAACATCGCAACCAAGACGCGCACGGTACGGAACTGGAGGAGCAAGCCATTGAGCCGCTCAGCCTTCTGCACTCCTTTGCTGGCAGCCCTTATGTTGGCCGCCGCTTTGCCGTCCCAGGCCAAGGACACGGACATCTACAGACCCACCGTAAAACCGAATGTCATGATAATGTTCGACAACTCGGCCAGCATGGAGTTCGGGGTCTATGAGTCCATGGAAGACTACGGACGGTTCTACGACTACCTGAGTGAGTTGACCTGCGGCAGCGGCTCGGAGACCCGCGACGCCATCTGCGGGGGCACCGGCACCAGCAATTATTTCTATGGCCCCCTGGGGCGCCGCACCTGGACACGCAACGAGATAGTCACCCTGGCCGGAGACATCGGCTACGCCCAGGGGCCCGACGGCCGAGGCTACACCGGCGACCCCGGCGACCCCAATTATCTGTGGTACATTAATAATATATCCCATACCGACTTCCGTACCGACCCCCCTACCAACTGGGTCGTCAACTCGGACGGCACCCATACCATCGAGACCGATAACGATGGCTATGTGCTCTTCAACGGCAGCCGGCTGCCCAACGGCCGCAGCATCAAGGTACACGACCTGGTCCGTAATGCCGACGGCAGCATGGTGGACCGCGGTCTCGCCGGGCTTCTGAATGCCCCAGGGTGGTACTTCAGCGGCTACTTCTTCGACAGCTCCAATCACCTCACGGCCAACCCCAGCCAGGCCAGGGTGGTGAACGGCCGAAAGATGGTGGTGTTCTTCATACCCGGTAACTGGATCAGCATGCAGTGTGTATACAACCTCTATATAGCCAGCGGCTGCCCTGACGGCGGCCAGCCCGCCTGGAAGTTCCTCACCGACGGCTCGGCCAACTTCTGGCAGTCCGCCTCATATTCCCTGACCTCTCCCGGCTACCCGGGCAACTATCCGAACAACTATCACAACGAGTGGACCATAACCCGTCCGGGGGCAAGCTCCGTCCGGATCCATTTCAGTGACTTCAATACCAAGAACAGCAGCGATCCGGTAAAGCTGTACGATGCGCGGAACAACCTGGTGGTCACGTACTCTGGCAACAAAGGTGCTTTCACGTCGCAAACGCTGTCGGGCAACACGGTCAAGATAGACTTTACCACCAACTCCAGCGGCCAGGCCAAGGGCTGGAGCATCGACCGGATAGAATACCAGGAGGGCTCCGGCGGGGGCTACCGGATGGAGCGACGCATAGATGTCGCGCGCGAGGCCATCCTCGAGGTAATTGATGCCACCCTGGGCAAGCTCAACTGGGGCCTGGCAAAGTTCAACTACCAGGGCGGCGACGCCGGAAACGGCGCCACGGTGGTGTCTCCTCTCAACCCCAACTTCAACGACGACCAGAATCGGCAGAACCTCGTCAACCACCTCAACGCCCTGGAGACCGGGCAAGGCACCCCGCTCTGCGAGTCCGCTCAGGATATCTACAACTACTACCACCAACACACCAACATTCTGCGGGAGTGCACCAAGAATTACGCTATTTACTGCACCGACGGCTATCCCTCGGCCGACAGCGACAACAGCCGCCTCACCACCGGCTACGCCCTGACCAACAGCCCAGCGGATTCCTTCACTCAGGATCCGTATCAATATCCCTCGCCGGCGCCTGATCTGTTTGATGACGCCACGGGGTACGCATACAGGCACAGCGTCTACGACGGCTCCGTCATTACCAGCCCGGAGGCGTCTTCCCAGAACGTGGTGAGCCATTGTATCGGTTTCAGTCTGGAGATGCCCCTGCTCGACGACGCCGCGGCTGACGGCGGCGGATACTACTGTGTTGCCTTCAACAAACAGCAGTTGATCAGCGCATTCTATTCCCTTGGCCTCCTGATAATAGAAAACGCCAGCTACACCGCCCCGGTGGTGTCCGTGGACAGTGCCAACAAGACGCAGAACGGCGATGAACTCTTCATGTCTTTCTTCAAGCCCATGAGCGCGGGCCTTGGCTACTGGGGCGGCAACCTGAAGCGCTACGGGCTGAACATGAGAATCAAGGGCAACTGTACCTCTCCCAGGACCAAGAAGGAATGGGTGGTGGTGGACCACCCCGGCGGCTCAGACGCCCCGGACTCCACGGACTGCGCGGGCGAATTCAAGGAGCATTCCTTCTCTTGGTGGGACAAAGATGGGCAGCCCGACGGTGACGACGTATCCAGGGGCGGCACGGGAGAGATCATCTACCAGCAACTGAACACCTCGTCGCCTTACGCGCGGCCGATATATACCTGGTCGGGCAGCGGCATCATCCGCTTCACCCCGGATAACGTCACCAACTCCATGCTGGGGGTCTCCACCGACGAGGAACGCTACAAGGTGGTCAACTTCACCTACGGCTTCACCTTCGAGCAGGATCCCGTCACTCATCGGCCGGTTGCCAAACGGTCCTGGCCCTTGGGCGACATGATTCACTCCGAGCCGGCGATTATCGACTACTTTCCTTGCAGCGGGGGCACCACCCCCACGGAGCGCCTCCTCGTGGTCGGCGCCAACGACGGCATGCTCCATGTCTTCGACGCCGATTCCGGGGCGGAGCGCTGGGCCTTCATCCCTCCGGATCTCCTCCCGAAGCTCAGGACCTTCGACCCGGAGATGGGGATGAACCAGCAGGACATGGTCGATGGACCAGCCAGCCTGGTGGAGGACGGGACGCAGAAGATCCTCATCTTCGGTGAGAGACGCGGGGGGCGCTCCTACTATGCCCTCAACGTGACCAACCCCGACCCCAGAGACTGGTCCATGCAGTGGGTGGGCGTCGGCGGCACCGCCTCGCCGGGCATAATCGGCGGCAGCACGCCCGGATTCGAGGAGTTGGGTCAGTCATGGTCGCGGCCGCAGGCGGTGAGCCTGATGTTGGCGGACAACAGCAAACGACCCGTGGTAATATTCGGCGGCGGCTACGACCCCGAGGAAGACGAAGACAACCCCGGCGCCCGCACCATGGGCCGGGCCTTATACGTGGTCGATCTTCACTCCGGGAATATCATCTATCACTTCGACCATGACGACAACTCCAACCTGCTGTGTGTCCCGGCGGACGTGGCGGTCGTCACCAACTCCTCTGATTGTTTAGATTACCTCTACTTCGTCGACACCGCGGCCAACGTCTGGAAGACCAGCTACCGCCTCGACGAACACGGTCACGGCATCTGGGAGACCCGCCGCCTCTTCGCCGGCAATCCCGGCTCCACCTCGGCCAGCGGCTACGGCGGCACGGGCACGGGTGCCCTCGACAACGCCGACAGAGGGCGCAAAATGTTCTATCCGCCCGACGTCTCCCTCGGTGACGAGTTCACCGACCAACCCGTGCTCTACGTGGGCACCGGAGACCGCGAACACCCCCTGGATTCCGGCGTCTCCAACCGCTTCTATTGCATCATAGACGACGGTTCCGAGTCCCTCGATGAGCGCCATCTGCTCAACGTCACCGGCGATGAGCTGCAACCCGATTCAGGCATCAGCTACGCGGAGCGTCAGCGCATCACCAACCTGTTGACGAACGCCCACGGCTGGTACATCAAGATGGACGGCCAGGGCTCCGCGCACGATGGCGAAAAGGTGCTGTCCCAGCCGACCGTGTTCGCCGAGGTGGTCTACTTCACCACCTTCGTTCCCCTCAGCGCGCGGGACAGCTGCAACCCCCTCGGCGAGGCACTGGTCTACGCCCTGCGGTACTCCCGCGGCACGGCCGTGCTGGACTACGACGGAGACGGCAGGGTTGAGAAAGATGACCGCTCGGAGGACGTCGGCCACTCCATAGCCTCGAGGGTAAAGATCGTTATCCGTGGTGGCGTGGCCGCCGGCTTTGTCAGTGTAGGCGGGAAAGTTGCAGGTGCCGGAGAGGGCGGGACCACGCGCATTCCGCAGCCCGGCGCGGGCATCCAGGTAATCTTCTGGCGGCCCCTCGATCCGAAGGATAATACGTCCGCAGGAGCCAAGTATGGGCATTAATCTCGAAAAACACCTGTTCGCCGCGGCCATGGCCGCGGCACTCACCCTCTGCGCCCCGGCGCGGGCGGCAATGTTCCCCCCCGATGTCAACGTGGTGAACGGTACCGTCTCCAGCTACAGCGCCGAAACGGGTGAGATCGTCGTGGCCGGACACACCCTTTACCTGACCGCGCAGACCCAGTTGCACAAGCGGGTGGGGGATCATTTCGAAGACGCCGGCTCCTGGCGCGTCTCGAAAGGAGACAACGTCAGGGCGATGGTGAATCAGCAGGGCGGCCATTACGAAGTCCGGACGCTGGATCTGCTCGACCCCAAGCGGGACCTCAACCCGCTCAAATGATCCCTGCTATGCCGCGGGGCCATGCCCGTGGCCCCGCCTACCCGTCCGGCGAACCACCAGCTTGCGCAGCTCCTCGGCGGCCAGCGCCAGCGGCGGGAAGATGAGCAGGAAGGCCAGATCGGTCGGCCGCAGCGGGGCCGTACGGAAGAAGTTCTGAAGGGCGGGCACGTAGCTCAACGCCAGGACGACCACGACCATGCTGGCCAGGCCGACCCAGGTCAGCTTATTGGTGAAGATCCCAACGGTAAAGAGCGATTCCCGGTCGGTGCGCAGGCCCAGGGCATTGCCGGCCTGCGCGGCAATGATGGCCGCCCAACACATGGTGGTGGCCCTGGTGTAGGTGAGACCAGATGCCGGCAGCGGTTCACCCGGCAGCCAGCCGTCGGCATAGTAGGCGAAGAAGTAGCCCGCCATTCCCGCCGAGGCCACGACGGCGCCCAGAAACAAGGAGCGCCGCGCCAGAGCCCAATCAATAAGGTGGGCACGCGGGCCACGAGGAGGCCGCAGCATGGTCCCCGGCTCCGGCGGCTCGGCCCCCAGGGCCAGGGCCGGCAGCAGGTCGGCCCCCAGGTCCACCGCCAGTATCTGCATGACCTGCAGGGGCAGTGGAATGCCCATAAAAACGAACAGGACGAAGGGCACCGCTTCGGCCAGGTTGCTGGCGAACACGTAGGTGATGAACTTCTTGATGTTGTCGTAAACGCTCCGCCCCTCTTCCACCGCCGAGACAATGGTCGCGAAATTGTCATCGGCCAATACCATGGCCGCCGCCTCGCGGCTGACGTCGGTACCGCGCTGCCCCATGGCCACGCCGATGCTGGCCTGTTTCAGCGCCGGGGCGTCGTTGACCCCGTCACCGGTCACGGCCACGATCTCGCCCATCTCCCTCAGGGCGCGCACGATGCGCAGCTTGTCCTCGGGCGTGCTCCGGGCGAAGACCGCCTCCCCCTTCCTCAATATGGCCTTGAGCTGCACGTCGGGGAGGGTGGCCAGGCGCTCCGAAGTGACCAGCCGGAATCTCTTCCCCAGCCGGAGGCCGATCTGCCGGGCAATGGCCTGGGCCGTCGGGCCGTAGTCGCCGGTGATCATCATGACCCTCAGGCCGGCACGGTGGCAGCGCGCGACGGCCTCGGGAACCTCAGGGCGCGGGGGGTCTATCATGCCCGCAATGCCTATGAGGGTAAGCCCGCTCTCGGCCTCCTCGGCGCTGACGTCCTCTCTGTCAGCCTGCCGGCAGGCCAGGGCCAGTATGCGGAGCCCCTGGCCGGCGAAGCTGTTGCAGGCACCTATGGCGGCGGCCTGATCCTCCGGGCTCAGGGGTTTTCTGGTGCCGTCCCGAAGCGCCAGGTGGGTACAACGGGGGATGAGACTGTCGGGCGCCCCCTTGGTCCAGCAGGTCAGGGTGCCGTCGGGCTCGGAGTTTATGGTGGTCATCCGCTTGCGTACCGGGTCGAAGGGAAGCAGCCTCTTCCTGGTGTAGGCGGCTTCGATGGCCCCCACGTCCCGCCCGGCCTTCATGGCCAGGACCAGCAGTGCCCCTTCGGTGGGGTCACCGTCCACCCGCCACGGCGCTTCCTCTCCGGCCGGCGGAAGCAGACGCGTGGTACCGCACAAGACCGCGCAGCGGCTCACGAGGCCCAGCAGCGGGGAGCCCATCTCCTGGGTGCCGAGCGGCACGCCGTTATGGATCAGGGTGCCCGTGGGCTCATAGCCCGAACCGGTCACCATCAGATCCGAGCCTGCCAGCCACAGCCGGTAGACCATCATCTGGTTGGTGGTCAGGGTGCCGGTCTTGTCGGAGCAAATGACGGTGGCGGCCCCCAGGGTCTCGACCGAAGACAGCTTCTTGACCAAGGCATTCTTGGCCGCCATGCGTTGCACCCCTATGGCCAGGGACAGGCTCAGGGTGGGCAGGAGCCCCTCGGGGACAAAGGCCACGATGAGCCCCACGGCGAAGGTGAGACTGGCGGCCAGGGTCAGCCTGCCGCCCCCCAGCCCTATCAGGAAGAACAACAGCCCTATGCCCACGGCGGCGGCGGCCACGACGCGGGCCACATGCCACATCTCCCGCTGGAGGGGGCTGGGCTCCTCGCGCACCGCCTGGGTGAGGGCGGCAATGTGCCCGAGCTGGGTGTTCATGCCCGTGGCGATGACCACCCCCCGAGCCTCGCCGGAGAGCGCGGCCGTCCCGGCGAATACCAAGTTGGGCATATCCACCCATATGAACTGCCTGCCGTCCTCCACCGGCTCCGCGAACTTGTAGCTGGGCCGGGACTCACCGGTCAGCACGCTGTTATCGACCCGGAATTCCTGGGTGCTCACCAGCCGGGCGTCGGCCGGTATCTGGTCTCCCGCCTCCAGGAGCAAGATGTCACCGGGAACGAGCGCGGTGGCATCTATCTGCTCCTGCCGCCCGCCCCGGATCACCCGCACCTTCGGCGGCAGCAGCCGCTCCAGGGCCTCGACGGCCCGCTCGGCCCGGTACTCCTGAAAGAAGCTGAACACCCCGTTGACCAGAATGACCACCGGAATCGCCCCGGCCAGCTCGGTGAGCCCGCCCAGGTATGACAACCCCGCCGCGGCCCACAGCAACAAGGCGAAGAGATTGACGAAGTTGGCCAAGAAGCGTTGCAGCAGCGGCTGGCGGGCCTGCCGCCTGATGATATTGTGCCCGGTCTCCTCCAGCCGTCTGGCGGCCTCGGCATCGTCCAGCCCTTGGTCGGCGGTGTCCAGCTCCTCGAACAGCTCCCGCTGGGAGAGGACCCAGTAACTCTCCCCCCCGGACTCCTCCTCGCGACGCACGACCCTCAAGGCCTCTTCAGGGGTCCGCGCCACCAGCAGGTCCTCCTGGAGCCGAGGGTTTCTCAGCAGCATGGTCAGTCTTGAGAGCAGTTGGATGTGGGTGCCGCTCTCCCTGATGGGCGACAGGAGCAAGGCCAGCACCCTGACGGGCGAGATCCCTTCGGCGAGGCTGATCGCCTGGGGGACGGAGGCCGGCGGTGCCAGAGCGAGCAACAACAGGGGCTGTTTGACCCACTCCGTGAGGGTATGGAATATGGCCATCCCCTCGGCGCTCACTAGGTGCGGTTGCCGCGGTCTCTCTTCTTCCCAGGGGGCTGCCGCCGCCGAAAACACACGGCTCTTGGCGGCCCACTCCAGCAACAGCTCGCTGGCCTTGCCGGGTGGGGCCGAGAAGTCGGTCAGCACCTGGCCGGACGACAGAACCTCGTGGATTTTCACTGGCGCTCCTTTCCCGCCGGTGGCAGGGTCACCTGCCATACTCCGGCAGGCGGCAGGGCCGCCGACCAAACTCCGGCGCCCGCAGCCCACGATGGCTATTGATGTGCTTCCGAAGGCGCCGGGGCCTAGTACCCAGTTGCGTAACTCATTAACCTGATCTTAAGACCGTTCGGCCTGAGGTATCGAAGGGCGAACGGTGTCACTGGTGTTCGTGCTTCTATACATCAGCACGAACGGAAATGCCCAGGACCGGCGTTAGGAATTACTGCAACCAGGTACTAGCTATCGTTATTGGCGCGCGTATTGCTAGTCTTATTTGAAAGGAGGTGGCACCATGCCCAGCGACGCATCTTACAGCGAACGGCGGCGCGAACCACGCCACCATCTGCGGGCCTCCGTGGAGATCTTCGGCAGCCGCGACGGCTTTGCCCAGGCCCAGGACATCAACACCTGCGGCATACGCATAGAAACCGGCGGCCCGCTGCCCCCAGCGGGTAAGGTATGCCGCCTTCGCTTCCGGCTCAGCCCCACCTCCGGCCTCCTGGCCGCGAGCGCGAAGGTCATATGGGCCAGGCGGGTTTCACCTCGGCGGGCGCAGGCCGGGCTGGGCTTCCTGGCGCTCGTGCCCTCCGCTCAAGCCATCATAGCACGCTTCACGCAGACCCCGGTACCCGAAGCCGGGTAAAACCAGGGGCATGGACTATAATGTCTCCAGGACGTTGGCCATTTCCATGATGCCTCCTTAACTTTCATTTGTGTGAAAGGAGGAAATAGTCATGGAGGTCTTGACCAGCGAACAGATCCGGCGGAAGGGTTTGCCCTCCGGAGCCCATGTTTTTGACATCGTCACGGATGCCTCGCAATGTGGGTCGCGTCCCGAACCCGCGGGGGTGCGGTGCCTCAGCATCACCATGCTCGGCGACATACGCGGCAGCTTCAGCGCTCACGATCCCATATTGATCCACTGCGACAACCCGGAGCGGTGTACCCTTGCCGCCTCCGAGCTGTATCGCATGGGCTACACCAACGTGCTCCGCTACGAAGGCGAGGTCGAGGCGCTCGGCGCCATGGCCCCGACCATGACCACCGGTGACCTGAACCAGCTGCTTCAGGTCAGGGGCGACAAGGTCCACCTGTTGACCCTCGTCCGCGACGAGGCCGAGTGCCCGACGCTCCAGATGGGCGTAAGCTGCGTCGAGTTCGGCCATCTGCCCGAGGCCATCGACCAGTTTGCCCATGATAACACCATTGTGATGCGCTGCAGCGCCGGCGTTGATCCCGGGGCCGCGGTCCGCATGATCCGCGAGGCCGGTTTCGGCGATGTGCGCCTGTTCGAGGGCGACTACGCGAACGTGAGCTGGCTGAAGAGAATGTGACCCAATGTCGTTCTGACCCAAACTGACTGCACGGGCCAGGGAGGGGATGCACGGTCCCCTCCCCCAACACTCGCCATTTCCCACCGTGAGAGGCTCACTTTCAGCATGGGGGGGCGTGAAAAGTATGTACCCGAAAGAGAAGCTGGACCACTTCCGACGGAACCTCCTGGAGCGGAAACGACGCATCTGGCAGGATGTCTCTGTCAGCCTTCGCGACGAGCTCGGCGAGGAGTATCAGGCCACGCTCGGCTCCGCCCTGGATGAACCGGAGAAGGCCTTCATAGACCTGATGGGTGATACCGACATGGCCATCATCGAGAACCGCCGTGATGAACTGGAGGCCATCGAAGAGGCCATCGACCGGATAGACCAGGGACGCTACGGCATCTGCACGGAGTGCGGCGAGCCGATATCAGAGAGACGACTGGAAGTGATGCCTTACGCCGTGCGGTGCGTGGAGGACCAGCAACGCGTCGAGGGGCGCAAGGAGACGCCTTCTTTGTAAGGAGTCCATGATAAAATATTCACTTTGCTTTTGCTTTGACTTCGACCTCGGGTTGCTGTAACCTTGCGTGGAGGATGGGTTTTCTTCTCGCTCAGGTTAGCAGCCAAGGAGGTCATCATGCCCCAAGCGCAGGCAGTAGTGTGGGGCTTTTCCTTCCTCCCCGTCGAGATCCACGACAGGGACGGCCATCAGCTGTGTCTGAGGCCGCAAACCCCCGGTGACTTCTTCGGCCTCATGAGCATGTATGGGCGCTTCGACCCCAAGGGGTCGGCCTACGGTCTGCCCCCCAAAGGACGTTGGGAGGCCGCCCGCTGGCTCCGCCGCCTGGAGCGGGAGTCCTTCAATCTGGTGGCTGTCCACGACCGGCGCATCGTGGGCCACGCCATCCTCGCCGGCCTGGGTTCTGGCCGTTCCGCCGAAATGACCCTCTTTGTGGACAAGACCTTTCGCGACCGAGGCCTGGGAACGGCGCTGGCCAGCGTTGCTCTCCGCTGCGCCCTTGCCGCTGACTGCGAACTGCTCTGGACCCTTATTCAGCGCTACAACAGGCCCGCCATCCAGATCTGCCGCAAGGCCGGCTTCACCGCGGCCCAGGCCGCTCCGGGACCAGATGTGGAAATGCGGCTTCGTTTGGCCCGGTTGACTTAAAGCCCCGCTGTTACTATAACCCTCGCTGTGAACAACCGCACTCTGCTCATCTGCGCCACCCCGGCTGAATGCCGGCCTCTGCTGCCCAAAAAACAACACCCCCGGCCTCTACGGATAGGCGGCAGGTGGGCATATGCCTTGAGTCCCCAGGTCCTGCTGCTGGTCTGTGGCGTGGGCAAGGCGAACTGCGCCCAGGCCCTCACGGCGGCCGTGGAGCGGACCCGACCGGAGAAATCTTTCTCACGGGTGGTGAGCTTTGGCTCCGCCGGGGCCTGGCCAGGCTCGGGCCTCGCGGTGGGAGACCTGGCCGTGGCAACCACCGAGATCAGCGACGAAGGGGCGGTGTTGCCCGGCCGGCTGGCGGGCCTGGAGGAGATAGGCCTGCCGCTCCAAAAAAATACCCAGCCGCCCGTCTACAATCATCTGCCGGTAGACGCAGGGCTTTCGGCGGCCGCCCTGGATGCCTGCCGGCGGGTCGCGCCCCCCTTCAAGGCACTGGCGGGGCCGTTTCTTACCGTGAGCCGGGTGACATCAGCGCTGGCCGAGGCGGAGCGCCTGAGCAGGCTGTTCCCGAAAAAAATACTCTGCGAGAACATGGAAGGGGCCGCGGCCGCCCTGGTGGCCCTCCACTACGGGCTGGCCTTCTGCGAGATAAGGGCGATAAGCAATCTGGTCGATGACCGCGAACAACAGTCCTGGGACTTCGCTCTGGCCTCCCAGAACTGCGCGCGGGCCGTCGCTGCCCTGCTGGATGCGTTTTTTTTTCAGCCAGGAATCCAGACGTGACGGACCCTGACATGATGACTCTTGAACTCGGATACTCCCCCTGCCCCAACGACACCTTCATGTTTTACGGTTTTTTGGGTCGCGACCCCGCCGCCTCGGGAGGACTCGACTTCAACACCCGCCTGGAAGACATAGAGACCCTGAATACCCTGGCCATCGAGGCCCGCCTCGACGTAACCAAGATCTCCTGCGCCGCCTTCGCCCACGTGGCCGAACACTACTGCCTGCTGCGCTCCGGCGCCGCCCTGGGCCGGGGTTGCGGCCCGCTGGTGGTCAGCCACGGAAAAAACCTTGGCCTCGCCGCCCTGGCCGAAAACACACTGGTGGCCCTGCCCGGCCGGTTGACCACGGCCTCCCTGCTCTTTTCGCTCTACGGCCCCGCCGGCCACCGCGAGATCCAGATGCCCTTCCATGAAATAATGCCCGCCGTTGCCTCGGGCCGCGCCGAGGCCGGGGTGATCATCCACGAGGGACGGTTCACCTACCCCTCTTACGGGTTGCACCTGGTGGCGGACCTGGGGCTGCTATGGGAGGAGGACACCGGGCTTCCCCTGCCCCTGGGGGCCATGGCGGCGCGGCGCGTTCTGGGCCAGAAGACCCTGCTGAAAGTCGAGGCCGCCATTCGGGCAAGCATAGGCCACGCCCGCGCCCACCAGGCCGAGGCCGTGGCCCACGCGGGCCGCTTTGCCCAGGAGATGTCCCCCGAGGTTCTGCGGGCGCACATCAATCTCTACGTCAATGACCTCTCGCTTGACCTCGGGCCGGAGGGGGAGCGGGCCATTCGCCTGCTTCTGGCCCGCGGCAGGGAGACAGGCGCCCTGCCGGAAAACAGTCTGGCCCTGTTTCCGGCTTAGCAGCCCGGCCGCACCCGCAGTGCCTGCCGCCCGACCTCGCCCCGCCGCCTGTTTTTTCCCAGCCACAGCCTGAAGGATTCCATATAGGTGTAGAAGACGGGCGTCACGAAAAGGGTGAGCACCTGCGACACCAGCAGGCCACCCACCACCGCCAGACCGAGCGGGCGGCGGGACTCCGCCCCGGTCCCCATGCCAAGGGCGATGGGCAGGGTGCCCATGAGGGCCGCCATGGTGGTCATCATGATCGGGCGGAAGCGGACCAGGCAGCCTTGATACACGGCCTCCAGGGCGCTCTTGCCCTCGCTCCGCTGGGTCTCCAGGGCGAAGTCGATCATCATGATGGCGTTCTTCTTCATGATGCCGATGAGCATGATTATTCCCACGAAGGCATAGATGCTCAGCTCTACATGAAAGATGTAAAGGGTAAGCAGGGCGCCGAAACCCGCCGCCGGGAGCCCCGAGAGGATGGTCAGCGGATGAAGGAAGCTCTCGTAGAGAATACCGAGCACGATGTAAATGACCACGATGGACATTATGAGCAGCACCCAGAGACCCTTCGATGATGATTGAAAGGCCTGGGCCATGCCCTGAAAATCCGTGCTGATGGTGGCCGGCAGGGTAGCGCGGGCCAGCTCGTCCACGGCGGCCACGGCCGGCCCCAAGGCCACCCCTGGTTTGAGGTTGAAGGAGATGGTCACCGCCGGAAGCTGCCCGGCGTGGTTCACCAGGAGCGGCCCTACCCCCTTGGTCAGCCTGGCGACGACATCCAGCGGGACGAGCTTTCCGGTGCCGGCGCGAACATACAGCAGCGACAAGGCTCCAGGATCCATCTGATACCGGGGCTCCAGCTCCATCAGCACCTGGTAGTCGTTGTTCGGGGCGTAGATGGTCGAGACCCGGCGGGGGCCATAGGCGGTGTAGAGCGCCTCCTCCACCTGCTGGGCGCTGATGCCGAGGGCCGCGGCCCGGTCGCGGTCTATCTCCACGTTGACCTGCGGGGTCTTGATCTGCAGATCGCTGGTGACGTCCTGCAATCCCGGCAAGGCCCGCATCCTGGCCTCGAGCAGCGGGGCGTAACGGTAGAGGGCCTGAATATCGGGGCTCTGCAGGGTGAACTGATACAGGCTCTTGGTCAGTTGCCCCCCGATGCGGATGGGAGGAGGTATCTGCAGGAAGACCTGTATTCCGGGGACGGCGGCCAGCTTCCGCCGCAATTGCTGAATCACCCCGTCGGCATCCAGCTTGCGCTGGGAGCGGGGTTTCAGGCGGATGAAGACCCGGCCGGAGTTTGAACCACTCGCCGCCTGGGCACCTGATCCGCCGACGCCGGACATGAAGGAATCCACGTTTGGATCCCGGCGGATAATATCCGCCACGGCCCGCTGATGACGCACCATGGCCTGAAAGGATATCCCCTGGGCCGCCTCGGTGAACCCGAAGATCTGGCCGGTGTCCTCGCTGGGAATGAAGCCCTTGGGCACGGCCATGAAGAGGTAGCCGGTGGCCACGAACAGCGCGGCGGTGACGGCCATCGTGGCCCGGCGGTGGCCCAGCACGCGCCTGAGGGCTGAGTCGTAGAGGTGGAGCAGCCCGTCGAACATGCGCTCCGTGACGGCGTAGAGGCGGCCGTGGTGCTGGGTGGCCGGGGGACGCAGGAAGCGGCTGCACAACATGGGGGTCAGGGTGAGCGAGACCACGCCCGAGACCAGAATGGCGGCTCCGATAGTGACCGCGAACTCATGGAGCAGCCGGCCCATGATACCACCCAGGAACAGCACCGGGATGAACACGGCGGCCAGGGAAATCGTCATGGAAACGACCGTGAAGCCGATCTCCCTGGAGCCACTCAGGGCCGCGTCTAAAGCCCCCTCGCCTCTTTCCATGTGGCGGACGATGTTCTCCAGCATCACTATGGCGTCGTCCACCACAAAGCCCACGGAGAGGGTCAGGGCCATCAGGGAGAGATTGTCCAGGCTGTAGCCCAACACGTACATTACGGCAAAGGTTGCCACTATGGACGCGGGCAGGGCCAGACTGGTGATGAGCGTGGCCGAGACGTTGCGCAGGAAGAGGAAGATCACCAGGACGACCAGGCACATGGTCAGGTACATGGTAAACTTGACGTCGCTCACCGAGGACCGGATAGACTCCGAGCGGTCGTAGAGGACGTTCAGGCTCACCGAGGCCGGCATCCGCGCCCGAAAGGCGGGCAGCAGCTTCTTTATGGCATCGACTACCTGGATGGTATTGGTGCCCGGCTGGCGCTGCACGGCCAGGACCATGGCCCGGTTGTTGTTGTACCAACTGGCCGCCTTGTCGTTCTCGACACCGTCTATCACCCTCCCCAGTTCCTGAAGGCGCACCGGGCAGCCACCACGCCAGGCCACGATAAGGGGCCGGTAGGCCGCCGCCCTGGTGAGCTGGCCGTTGGCCTGGACGGTGAAGGCCTGGTTCTCGCCGTAAAGGGTGCCGGTGGGGAGGTTGACATTGCCTTGCCCGACGGCGCTGGCGACCTCGTCTATGCCGATGCCCCTCGCCGCCAGGGTCCGGGGGTCCAGTTGCACGCGCACGGCATACTTCTGGGAGCCGAAGACCGATACCTGGGCCACGCCGCTGATCATCGAAATGCGCTCGGCCATCTGGGTCTCGGCGTATTCGTCGAGGTCCGAAAGAGGCAGGGTCGGCGAGCTCAGTGCCAGATAGAGAACCGGCTGATCGGCCGGGTTGACCTTCTTGTAGGACGGCGGGCTGGGCATGTCCGGGGGAAGCCCGCGGGCCGCCTGGGCAATGGCCGCCTGAACGTCTTGGGCGGCGGCGTCGATGTCGCGGTCAAGGTCGAACTGGAGCGTGACCTGGGTGGCCCCCAGGGCGTTGGTCGAGGACATGGAACTCAGGCCGGCTATGGTCGAGAACTGCCGCTCCAGCGGAGTAGCCACCGAGGATGCCATGGTGTCGGGGTTGGCCCCAGGCAGGGTGGCCGATACCTGGATGGTCGGGAAATCGACATTGGGCAGGTCGTTCACCGGTAGCAGGCGGTAGCCCATGACTCCGAAGAGCAGCAGGGCCAGCATGAGCAGGGTGGTCATGACCGGACGGCGAATAAAACCTCCCGCGATGTTCACGGTGCCGCCACCCTGCCGGGGGCGATGACCCGAACTTTGTCGCCCGGCATGAGACGAAGCTGCCCGTCGGTGACTACTCGTTCCCCCGGTCGGAGGCCCTTTTCGATGACCGTCTCGCCGCCGAGCGTGGTGCCTGCCGTCACAGGGCGCAGCTCAGCCGTCTCGTCGGGCCTGACGACGAAGACATTCGTCCCTTCTTGGCCAGCCTGAACCGCCTGCGAGGGCACCACCACGGCACCCGCCCGTTGGGCCAGCGTGAGAGTGACGCTGACGTACTGCCCTGGCCAGAGGCGCTTATCCTCGTTGGCAAAGGTAGCCTTGAGACGGATCGTGCCCGTGGCACTGTCCACGGCACCGTCCACAAAGGAAAGCCGGCCGCGCGCCGGCCCGGCGCCATCTTCCGGGGTAGTGGCCTCCACGCCCAGTTGGCCGGCCGCCATGCGCTTCCTGATTTCGGCCAGGTACCGCTCCGGGGCGGTGAAGCCGACGTAGATGGGGGTCAGTTGGTAGATCAGCACCATGGGGTCGTCGGCGTTGGCCTTGATCAGGTTGCCGGCGTAGGCCACAAGGTTGCCGGTAAGCCCGCCGATGGGGGCGCGGATGTAGCAATAGGCCAGGCGCAGCCTGGCGTTGGAGAGCGCCGCCTCGTCCGCCTTCACCGAGGCCCGCAGCGACTCGGCGTCGGCTCGGGCCTGGTCGTACTGCTGCCTGCTGACCAGGTCCCGCTCGACCAGCGTCTTGTAACGGACGGCGTCCTTTTCGGCCTTCTCGGCCAGGGCCTCGTCCCGCGCCTTCCTGGCCTGGGCCTCCCGCAGGTCGGCTTCAAAGGGACGGGGGTCTATGGTGAAAAGAAGGCTTCCCTTGGCTACTTCCCGCCCTTCCCGGAAGTGTACCGCCTTGACCTGGCCCTCCACCTGAGACTTGATTTCCACCGTGGAACAGGCCTCGACGTTGCCTATGGAGCGCAGCTGCACCGGAACGGTCTTCTCCACGGCGAGGGCCACCGTCACCGGCACGGCCGGCTTCATGGGCGGCTCATCGACCTTGCCGCTGGAGCACGAAGCGAGCAGTATCAGACACAAGGCCGGCAGCAACCGTGAGGGACCGGACGATAAGACATGGCACGGACTGTGACGCTTGAGGATCCGCATTACATTGACTTTCTCGGGCAAGAGGACGGCCTCCGGCCTCTCGGTGCAATTCCCATGCAACCGCCGGGCCGGGCCGGCGGGAGCGCCGTGGCCCCGTGAAGAGTATCTCTCTGAACTCACGGAGGCTACCCCCTATCGTTCTCCGTGTCAATCATTGCCTGGTATCATTGCTCGGGGTCATCGCCTGGCAGTTGAGATGCGCCTTTACAAAAGGCTGACCCGCTGTTAACCTGCCGGGGTGGCATTGTTAGTTAGCGAAATATTTTTCAGTATTCAAGGCGAATCGACCCACGCCGGGCTGCCCTGCGTGTTCGTGCGGCTGGCGGGCTGCAATCTGCGCTGCTCCTACTGTGACACCGGCCACGCCCTGGAAGACGGCACCCGGATGTCGGTGGAAGAGGTAGCCTCCCGGACCATCGCCTACAGGGTGCCGCTGGTCGAGATCACCGGCGGAGAGCCCCTGCTGCAGGAAGACGTCTACTCCTTGATGGACACCCTCCTGGATGCCGGAAGCCACGTCCTGCTCGAGACCAACGGCAGCCTGCCCCTGGGCCGGGTGGATTCTCGCATAAAACGCATCGTAGACGTCAAGTGCCCCGGCAGCGGCGCCGTCCATAGCGTCAATTGGGCAAACATGCCCCTGCTCGGCCCGCGCGATGAAGTCAAGTTTGTCCTCTCCGACCGGACCGACTACGACTTTGCCCGTGGCGCCATTCTCCACCACAGTCTGCTCGCGAGGGGCTGCGCCGTGCTCCTGTCTCCGGTCCGCCAACGGCTGGAGCCTAAGGATCTGGCGGGCTGGATGCTCGAAGACAAACTGCGCGGGGTGCGATTGCAGCTTCAGCTCCACAGAATCATCTGGGGCGAGGAGCGGGGCAGATAACCGGAGGAATTCCTGTAATGCTTGGTGGGAAAAAAATAGGCTTTATCGGGACCGGCAACATGGGCGCGGCGCTCATCAGGGGGCTTATCCAGTCCCGGCTGCTGGCGGCCCAAGATATTCTGGTTGAAGATATTCTGGTCCATGACGCCGTGCCCGACAAGGCCGAGCAACTCCGGGCCGCCCACGGGGTCGTGCTGGCCCCGAGCAACCGGGATCTGGCAAACAAGGCCCAGGTGGTCATGCTCTGCGTAAAACCCCAGGCGGTGGACGGGGTTTTGGATGAAATCGAGGACATGCCCCGTGACCACCTGGTTATATCTATCTGCGCGGGCATAACCCTGGAGTACCTCGAAACCAGGCTGCCGATGAGGCCGATTGTCCGGGTCATGCCCAATACGCCCGCCCTGGTGCTGGAGGCCGCCTCCGCCCTGGCCAAGGGGATGCACGCCACCGCCGAGCACCTAGTCATCGCCAGGGCACTGTTCGATGCCGTCGGCCGCGCCGTGGTGGTGGATGAGTCTTTGATGGACGCTGTCACGGGCCTGAGCGGCAGCGGCCCGGCCTATATCTTCACCATCATCGAGGCCCTGACCGACGCCGGAGTCAACCTCGGGCTGCCCCGACCGCAGGCACAGGAGCTTGCCGCCCAGACCGTGCTGGGTTCCGCCAAGATGGTCCTCGAGGGGGTGGCGCCGAGCCCGGCGGAGCTGCGGGCCATGGTAGCCTCGCCCGGCGGCACAACGATTCGGGGCCTGCAAATAATGGAGCGGGCGGGCATCAGAGGAATAATAATGGATACCGTCGAGGCCGCCGCCAAGCGCTCCCGCAAGCTGGGGCGGCGGGGCCGCCAGCCAGACTCCGGCGCCCGCGACGCATAGCGGCAACCGGACTGCCCCAGAGGACGCCGGCTGCCCGCTGCCGTTGGCAGCGGGGCCATGGTCGCTGACCGGTCCATCTCTTCAGCCGAACGTACCCTCGGCTCGCGCCTCAGCCGATTATCTCCAGACTCAAATCCGCCGCCGGGGCGGAGTGGGTAATGGCGCCCATGCTGATGTAGTCCACCCCGCAGGCGGCCACCTCGTTGATGTTCTCCAGGCTCATCCCGCCCGAGGCCTCCAGGGGGACGCGGCCGGCCACGATTCTCACCGCCCGCGCAATAACGTCCAGCGTCATGTTATCCAGCAGCAGCATATCCGCGCCCGCGGCCAGGGCCGCTTCCACCCCGGCCAAGTCCACGACCTCCACCTCGGTCTTCATGCCTCGGGGAACACCCCGCTTGGCCCGCAGGACGGCCTCCACCACGCCGCCGGCGGCCGCGATGTGATTGTCCTTGAGAAGCACGCCGTCGTACAGGCCGAAGCGATGATTCTCCCCTCCCCCGGCCCTCACCGCCGCCTTCTCCAGCGCCCGCAGGCCGGGCGTGGTCTTGCGGGTGTCAAGGATCTTGGCCTTGTAGGGTGCGACCGCCTCCACGCAGCGCCGGGTAAGGGTGGCGATGCCCGAAAGCCGCTGCAGAAAGTTGAGGGCCAGGCGTTCCCCGGCCAAAACAGACCGGGTCCTTCCCGCCAGCCGGCAGACGACCTCGCCCCGCTCGAGCCTGTTGCCATCCTGGTGCGCCAGAAAATCCAGCCGCACCGAGGCATCGAGCAGCGAAAAAACCACCGAGGCCGGCTCGGTGCCGGCGAGGATAAGCCAATCCTCCTTAGCGACTATCTCGGCCTCGCACTCGTCGTCTTCAGGAATCACCGCCCTCGAGGTGACGTCACCCGCCGAGGCGAGATCCTCCCGCAGCGCCAGGCGCACCAGTTCTTCTGTCTCGAAAAAACTCAAGAAAAAACCTCGCGCCGCAGGGCGCGCAGACGCTCCAGGCCAGCCTTGATCTTCACGATGCGCCCGGAGGCATCAGCCTCCCTGGCCCGTTCCTTGGCCACGATGTCCTCGGGGGCTCGGGCGACAAAGTCCGCGTTGGCCAGCTTCCGGGCCACCGTCTCCAGCTCTTTTTGCGCCTTGGCAAGCTCCTTGGCCAGGCGGCGTTCTTCCTCGGCGAAGTCAACCAGGCCGGCCAGGGGCACGAAGATCTCCACGCCGGCGGCAAAACCCGTGGCGGCCTGGCGGGGCCTGGCCCGGTCTTCGGGGCTGGCGACCTCATAGCGGCCTATGCGCGCCAGCCGGCGCACCACGGCCTCGTTGGCCTTCAGGACGGCGCGCTTGGCGGCGTCAGCCGAGAGGAAGACGGCCTCCATCTCGGCGCCGGGATTGATGTTCATCTCGGCCCTGATGTTTCTCACCGCCGCCACGGCCTGCTGGAGCAGGGCGACTTCATCCTCGGCGGCCTCGTCGCGCGGCCCGCGCTCCGGCCATTCGGCGGCCATGATGCTGCCGCCGCAGGTTCCGGGCAGTTTCTGCCAGATCTCCTCGGTCACGAACGGCGTGAAGGGATGGAGCAGCCGCAGTATGGCCGAGAGGGTCTTGTGGAGCACGGCCTGGGTGGCCCGCCGCTCGGCGCTGCCTGGGCGCTCATAGAGAACGGGCTTGATGAGCTCCAGATACCAGTCACAGAACTCGTGCCAGACGAACTGATAGACCGCCCCCGCCGCCTCGTTGAAGCGCAGGTCCTCCAGTGCCCGCTCCACGTCTTCAGTCACCCGCCCCAGGCGGGAGAGGATCCAGCGATCGTAGACCGAGGCCGCCTCGGGGACAGTCTGCATCTCGTCCGCGCGCAGTTCAAAAAAGTCGGTCAGGTTCATGAGGGTGAACCGGGCCGCGTTCCAGATCTTGTTGATGAAGTTCCGGTAGCCGGCTATGCGCTCCTCGGACAGTCGCACGTCCCTGCCCTGCACGGCGAAGGCCGCCAGGGTGAACCGGAAGCTGTCGGTGCCAAAGACGTCGATGATGCTCAGGGGGTCTATGACATTGCCCTTGCTCTTGGACATCTTCTGCCCCTCGGCGTCGCGCACCAGGGCATGAATGTATACCTCCCGAAAAGGCACCTCCCCCATGAAGTGGAGGCCGGTCATCATCATGCGGGCCACCCAGAAGAAGAGGATATCGAAGGCGGTCACCAGAATGGAGGTCGGGTAGAAGAGCCGTAGCTCCGGCGTCTCGTCGGGCCAGCCCAGGGTGCTGAAGGGCCACAGGGCGGAGCTGAACCAGGTATCGAGCACGTCGGACTCCTGGGTCAGTACCTTCCCCCCGCACTTCGGGCACTCTTTGGGCGTTTGCCTGGCCACGATCACCTCGCCGCAGTCGCAATACCAGGCGGGGATCCGGTGGCCCCACCATATCTGGCGGGAGACGCACCAGTCCCGAATGGTATTGAGCCATTCGAAGTAGGTCTTCTCCCAGCCCGTGGGAACGATCCGGGTGCGCCCTTCCTCGACCGCCCGGCGGGCGGGGGCGGCCAGAGACTCCATGCTCACGAACCACTGCTTGGACAGCCTGGGTTCGACAACCGTCTTGCAGCGGTAGCAATGCCCCAGAGCTACTTGGTAGTCCTCGGTTTTTTCCAGCAGCCCCAGGGCGGTGAGGTCTTCCAAAACCTTCCGCCGGCACTCGTCGCGATTCATCCCGGCATATGGCCCGGCGTTCTGGTTCATGCGCCCGTGCTCGTCCATTACACTTACGGTGGGCAGGCCGTGCCGGAGGCCTATTTCGAAGTCGTTGGGGTCGTGGGCGGGCGTGATCTTGAGCGCCCCCGTGCCGAAGGAGGCATCGACATAATCGTCATAAATGATGGGAATGGGCCGGTTGAGGAGCGGCAGAAGAACCTTCCTGCCCTCCAGCCCCCGGTAGCGGGCGTCCTGAGAATTCACCGCCACCGCGCTGTCTCCCAGCAGGGTCTCCGGACGGGTGGTGGCCACGGTGAGCCAGCGGCCCTCCTCCTGTCCCTCCAGGGGGTAGCGGATGTGCCAGAGGTGGCCCGCCTTGCTCTCGTGTTCCACCTCGAGGTCGGCCAGGGCCGTGAGGCAGCGCGGGCACCAGTTGATGATGCGGTCTCCGCGATAGATCAGCCCTTCCTCGTAGAGCCGGACGAAGACCTCCCGCACCGCGCGGCTGAGCCCTTCGTCCATGGTGAAGCGTTCGCGCGACCAGTCACACGAACACCCCAACCGCTTGAGCTGGGAGGTAATGCGCCCCCCGTATTCTTCCTTCCACTTCCAGACGCGCTCTATAAATGCCTCGCGGCCTATCTGGTGGCGGTCCGTGCCCTCCAGCGCGAGCTGGCGTTCCACGACATTCTGGGTGGCAATGCCGGCGTGGTCGGTGCCGGGCATCCACAACACGTTGTAGCCCTGCATGCGGCGGAACCGGCAGAGGATGTCCTGCAGGGTGTTGTTGAGCGCGTGGCCCATATGAAGCGAGCCGGTGACGTTCGGCGGCGGTATGACGATGGAGAAGGGTTTTTTGGCCTCGCCCCCGGCGTCGGCCCGGAAGAGCCCCAGATCTACCCAGTAGGGGTACCAACGCGCCTCGACCGCGTGGGGCTCGTATACCTTGTTCAGTTGCTCGTGCTCTGTCTGGCTCACCGACCCGTTCTCCGAGAAAACGCAAAAAACAACAAAGCTTATATGGGCGGCTTGAGGCAGCCTGCTACCTTACGAGAGGCCTTCCCTCACCGCCACCTTCAGCCGTTCAATCTCCCGAACGATGACTTCCTCGGCCACCCTGGGGACGATCTCCCGCGTTACGCGTTCCACAACCATGGCCGCCAAGTCCCGCACCGCCTCGCGGACAATGTTTTCGGCCGTTTCGGCGACCACGGTGTTGAGCGCTTCCGCCGCCTGCTCCCGAAAGATCTTCTCCGCCACCTGAGGGACTATCTGGCGGGCGGTGTCCGTCAGGACGCTTCGGGCCTGTTCGGCCAGAATCGCCGAGCCGTACTCCACGAGATAGCGCGCGGTCGTCTCCCGCGCCTGGCTCAGGGCCATCTGTTCCAAAGCCCCCAGGTCGAACAGGCTGTCCTTTCGGGGTGTTTTCTCACCCCGCGCCTCGCGAAGGGCCTGCTCCCGCTCAGCCGAGCGATCATCAACCACGTCTACCAGTTCAATGGTTTCTTTGCCAGGCACGAAAACCTTCCGTAGTGTCTTTTTCATAACTCTTTCAGCCACTTTTCCACCAAGGACGCTATCATGCCACCTCCACGGTGTCAAGGCGGGCGCGAGCCACTAGCCCAAGATTAAGGGGCAACCAGCTTCGTGGCGGCCTCCAGCAGTTCGTCCAGTTCGGCGCGGCTGGGCGCCTCGGCGTAGGCCCGGACCACGGGCTCCGTGCCCGAGGGGCGAAGGAGCAGCCAGGCGCCGCCTTCGAGCAGGTACTTGTAGCCGTCCCCCCGCACGATGTCCTCGATGCGCCGGCCCGCCAGGCGGCCGGCCACCTGTTGCAACCGCTGCCTCAGGTCGTCCGCCGCTCCAGAAGCAACGTCGAAATCACGGCGGCGGTTGTAGACCGGCCCCACCAAGTCGAAGACCTCCCGCAGGATCTCCCGCAGGCTCTTCCCCAGGCCGGCTACCATTTCGGCCACCAGCAGACAGGCCCCGATGCCGTCTTTCTCGGGCAGGTGGCCAGCCACGGTGAGCCCGCCGCTTTCCTCGCCGCCG
>JAZDOA010000162.1:0-4914 GCA_043799175.1 Pseudomonadota bacterium
CCTGGCTGACCTGGCTCGCGACAAGGGGCTGCCCGTGGACTTCCTCAAGGCTCTCGGCCTGCACGACCTTCCCCACGGTGGCGTGGGTGTTCCCTACAAGGACGCTACGGGCCACGTGGTGGAGACCAAGCGCCGCACAGCACTCAGAGCCAAGGACGGCTCCCAGTGGGTCAGGGACGGCAAGCCCCTGCTGCCCTACGGGCTGGACCGGCTGGCAAAAGCACGTGAGAAGGGAAAGCTGCTTCTCGTGGAAGGTGAGTCTGACTCCTGGACGGCCTGGCAGCACAACCTGCCCTGCCTCGGCATTCCAGGGGCTTCGGCCACGGGTTGCCTGAAGGCGGCCCACCTGGAGGGCATTACGCGGCTTTCCGTCTGGCAGGAGCCCGACGGGGGCGGCAAAGCCTTTGTTGCCGGCCTTGCCAAGAGGCTTGGGCTGCTGGGCTGGCAGGGTGAGGCCAAGGTGATTCAGCCGCCCGAGGGTATCAAAGACCTGAACGACCTTCACCGACGGCATCTGGACAGCCCCAAAGCCTTCAAGACGGCCCTCAAGGAACTGGCTGAGGCGGCCCAGCCATTGCCTGAACCGCAAACCGAATCCGTGGCCAAGCCTGAGGCCGAGACCTTGCCGGTAGCCCGCTGCCTGGCCGAGGCCGACCCTGAGAGCCCCTTGGCGGCGGCCATCCGCACCGTGGCCCTGGACCCGCCGCAGTTTGAATCTGAGGTTGACGCCGAACTCAAGGCCATCGCCAAGGCGCACAAGTGCTCGGCCCAAACCGTGAGGCATGACTACGGGCAGTTGCGCAAGCAAATTGAGAAGCAGCGGGGCGGCCAGACGGAGCCGGACCCCGAAGATGAGCGACAGGCGGCCCGTAAAAAGGCCGGGGAGCTGTTGACCTGCCCCGACATCCTCAGCCGCGTGGTGGAAGCCGTCCATGCCCTTGGCGTGGCGGGCGAAGAGCGGGCCATAAAGTTAATCTACCTGGCCGTCACCAGCCGGCGGCTGGAACGCCCCGTCTCCCTGGCCATAAAGGCGCAGTCGAGCGCGGGCAAGTCCTACACCATGCACTCAACCCTCAAGCTCTTCCCCGAGACGGCCTTCTTTGCGCTAACGGGGGCGAGCGAGAAAGCGTTGCTCTATACCGACGAGCCCTTTGCCCATCGGCATATCGTGCTCATGGAGGCCGAGGCCCTGTCCGAGGGCTTCGGAGCAATGATAGTCCGCTCGCTGCTCAGCGAGGGGCGGCTGGTTTATGACACGGTGGAAAAGGACGCAGCCGGCCGGCTGGGGGGACGTCGCATCGAAAAAGAGGGACCGACAGGGTTACTGCTCACTACGACCAAGGCAGCCATCCATGCCGAGAACGAAACCAGACTACTCTCACTCAGCGTCACAGACGACCCCGACCAGACCGCGCGCATCCTGCTCAGGCAGGCCGAGGAGGCCGACGACCCTGGCAGCCAAACTGGCCTGGACTTGGTCCCTTGGCATGCCCTTCAACGCTACCTGGAACTGACCCCCTGCGTGGTGCGCGTCACCTACGCCCCGGATCTGGCCAAACGTTGCGGCGTGGACGCGGTACGCATGCGACGTGACTTCCCCCAGGTGCTCAGCCTCATTTCCGCCCACGCCCTGCTGCATCAAGGGACGCGGGAGAAAGACGAGCAGGGACGCATTGTGGCCACGCCTGCCGACTACACAGCCGTTCATGCCATGGTGGCTGATCTTGTAGCCGAGGGTACCGGAGCCGCCGCCAGCCCGGCTGTGCGCGCCGTGGTGGGCGTGGTGACGCGGCTGTGCAAGGAGAATGAGGGCAAGCCCGTGACCGTCTCCGAGGTGGCCAAGGCGACGAGGCTACATAAAGACACGGCGCGCGCGCGCATCAAATCGGCCATCAAAAGAGGGTGGCTTGCAGACCAGCGCATTCACAAGAACAAAGCCTCCGAGCTGATACCCGGCGAGTCCATGCCAGACGGGGCGGCAGTGCTGCCCAGCCCCTATGATCTTTTTTCTTCTGATCCCTCCCAAAACGGCTCAAGCCATCAAGCCAGAAGGGCTTTCCCAGTAATAACGGCAAGTTCTGGCTTGAAGACCCCCACTTCCAGCCAGCTTGGCTTGAAGACCACCCAGTCTGGCTTGAAGACCCCCACTTCCAGCCAGAATGGCGTGGAATCATTAAATAAAGGCTCGTGGCTTGGTGGCTTGAAGCCAAATCCGGGGGACAGGCCAGCAAACGGCATGGTCGTATCAGAGGAACCCCCCGACAGCCAACATTGCGCAGATACAAGCGCACTTGCGGCCCAGATGGAGGGCCGGCCCGAGGGGCTGACCGACGACGAATGGGTGGCGGAACTGGCCTACCGGAAGGCCGAGCGCGAGGCTATCCAGTGGGAGAGCGGTTGCCTTCCCGAACAACTGGAGGCCGAGGCACCCGAACAGCCGGCTGTTCCCTGGAGGGAAGTGGCATGACGGCGCCTACCATCATAGAGCGGTTACGCGGCTTCGGGGTCAGGGTGCTGGCCGAGAACGGCAACCTGGTCTTCAAGGCTGCTGCCCAGCCCCCCGCCGAGGCCCTGGCCCTGGTCTCGGAACTGAAGGCCCGTAAGGCCGAAGCCCTTGCCCACCTGACGGCCTGGCCCGGCCCCTGTTACTGCTGCGGGGAAGTGGCCTGGTGGCTGGGAGCCGATACCGGCGTCATTGTGTGCGGCCGCTGCCATCCGCCGATGTTTACCCACCATGTGGCCGCTTGGGTGCCGCAAGCCGCGCGTACATGGCCACGGCAATGAACCTGGACACCCTGTTCCCTGAGCTTGTGGATAAGGACGCAGCCTTGACCCCCGTGGGCCTCTTCCTGGTCAAGTTGCCCAAGGGGTGCGTGGCGGTCTTCATGAAGGCTGAATATCTGGCGGCCATTGGCAGGGGCAAGGGCATCATCCGCTTACGGGCTTTTCATCAACGCTTGCTGACCGCCGAAAAGGAGCGGGAACTGTCCGAACATCGTGCACTCGCTCAAGCGGTGGGGGTGGGGGTGGGCCATGAGGTGTGAAGCGAACACGGCCAAGGGGCAGCGCTGCAAGGCTCCGGCCCTGAAAGACGGGCCATTCTGCGCCCTGCACGCGAACCCCGACAGGCCCCGGCAAATGGGCTCCAAGGGCGGCCAGGCGGCCCGGAAGAAGGCCGTCTTACCCAAGGCTGACTTCACCCTCAAGTCGCCTCAGGACGTGGCCCAGATGCTTGAGAGCGCCTGCAATGCCATGCTCCGAGGCGAGCTTGACCGTGGCTTGGCGAGTTGTGCCGGTTATCTGGGGCAGGGCATCATCAAGGCCCTCGAACAAGGAGACCTCGAACGGCGGATAGCTGCCCTCGAAGAGGGGGCGGGAGGGAAGTCTTAATGGGTAGGTCACTTGAAAGGAGAATCGAGCGATTGGAAAATCACCGGATGCCTGAGAACATTGAAGACAACCTGCCCCCAGAAATCCGCGCGGCCAATGAGACGGCATGGGCTGAGTACTTCGAGGCGCACCCAGAGGACCAGGGGAAGCTACGGGCCATACCGGATGCAGTGCGCCTGGCTAACGAAGCTGCGTGGGCTAAGCATTATGGGATCCGGCAAGGGTGACTCCCCGGAGGGGAAGGAATTATGAGCCTGGCAAGCCGCGTCAAGAACCTGGAGGCCGTCCAGCCCCCCGAGCCGCTGGTTATCAGGATTACCTGCTATGCCTACCCGCCCACGCCGGAAGAAGAACGCTACCTTGAGGCCGAAAAGCAACGGCGACTGAGGGCGGGTGAGAACCTGGTGGTTATCCACTGGTCTGGTCGTGAGGCCCGGAGGCTGGGCGCACCCGCGCAGGCGCCCCAGGCCGAGGACAACCCGCCGAAGCTTATTTTCAAACGTCGGGGCTCGTAACGGCTCCTTGAACTTCCCGAACCCTTGCGGGCGAGTGACCTTGGCTGCCTGCCCGCTCTCCCTTGGCCTCGAAATCCTTCCTGCTGCTTACCCCATGCTTACCCGGCAAAACAAAAGGCCTAGCCAGAATCAGCTAACCCTTTGATTTCTCTGGCGCGCCCGGCCCGACTCGAACGGGCGACCTGCGGATTCGAAGTCCGACGCTCTATCCTAGCTGAGCTACGGGCGCCTCGCTGTTTTCATTAGCAGGTGGCACCCAGTGCGTCAATAGCGTGTTGCAGGGTCTGCTTGTGCCCGCCAGCCGGGCGCGGCACTTTACCAGTTCCTTCCATGCAAACTCATCGGCGAACCGCTCTATGCGGGAGTGCAGGCGCTGCAGCTCCCGCCTGCGCTTGGCCGTTCGGCGGCCGCCACTCAGAGAGTAGTTCACCTGGGCGGTGATATAGCACTGGTTTCCGGCCCGCGTGGAATGGCCCACCTCGTGAAAAAACAGGAAGGGGTATACGTCTTCGGGCAGCAAGGGCCGCCGCAGTTGATCTGACAGCTCCCTGGCCATCGCGGGCAGATCCAGGTTCGGGTTCAGGCAAACGGAGCCATGAATGGTGGAGTAGGCCAACCTGCCGGAGGTCCAGGAGCCGTCCGGCATATCGCCCTCGAAGCCAACGTAGGATACGTCGTAGCGCCGGGCGTAATCGAGCACCAAATCCAGATCGACCAGCCGGTCAATCCTTTCTGCTTGTTCAAACACATGGCGAGCTTCTCTGATCCGCAACCCCTGCTCCGCGTTCAGCCGGAAGCCTGTCTCGATCTCCCCCAGCAAGGGTAGCTTCAAGACGAGTTGCTTCCCGGAAACATCGGCCCGCAAGCGGCGAACCAGCAGGAAGTAGAAAAGCCCCAGGGCGAATAGGAAGCCAAGAGCCATGAGTGCTATTGCCACGCCAAACACTGTCTTCCACACCTCCTTTGCCCAAGTTAAAGCTGACGGGTTCCTGATGCCAGCCCCTCGAAG
>JAZDOA010000044.1:0-8401 GCA_043799175.1 Pseudomonadota bacterium
ACTCCGCGCTCGGGCACCTCGAAAACACTTTGGGCCGCAGAGAGAGGGCGGCCTGCAACCAGCGCCTTGTCGGCAACGCCGGGCGCGAGCCGCGCCTGGCAGACTCCGCGCTGAGCTTGAAGGGGCGCCGCGGTCTGTGAGGTGGCCCTGCCACCTGTCTTCAGTCCAAAGGGCCTTCCCCCTGTTCGAGGCAGTTCGAGGCGTCATCCATCCCGGCCTTGGCGTCACGGTTATAGGGGTCTATTTCCAGGGCCTGGCGGAACTCCTCCAATGCCTTGTCGCAGTGGCCCTGCCGCAGGTTTTCGTGGCCGTACCTGGTGTGGTGGCGCACGGCGGCGATTTGGAAGGAACTCATCACTCCGTGTCCGCGACCCGAGGGGCAAAGATCCAAACCGTCGGGCAGGAGCGCGCAGCCACCCAACCATACAGCGATTGCCAACACGGCAGCCAGCGGTTTCATATCGGTAACCCTCTCTTGCTCGAACGAAGGTATGCAAAGTGCGTGCAAGCCGCGAGTGGGGTGGCGTGAGTGTAAATACCGCCTTACAATTAGTGGGTTTTCTGCTATAAGTTCATTGTCGTTTTGGTGTATTCCGGCGGTCTGTCACACTCGCCGCCGTCGGCAGGGGGGCCTTCCCGATGTACCCGCGCACGCTGTTGGTGTTCCTCGTTCTTCTCGCCTCCTTGGCCTGCTCCTCCAGTGCCGGGCGCCGAGACGCCTCATATGCCAAGGCAGAGGCCTTCCTGAGGAAGGGGGACTATGCCAATGCCGAGTTTCACATAAGCGCCGCCATCCAGGCGGACCCTGCCTGTGCGCGTTCCTACGAGTTGCTCGGACGCATCCAGTTTAGCCAGCAACGGTTGCAAGAGGCCGCAACGAGTCTTCAAAAGGCCGTGCGGATCGACCCCGGTCTGACGGAGTCTCACCGGATGCTCGGGGAGATGTACCTTCTGGCCGGCAAGATCGCGGCCGCCTCCAAAGAGGCCGACCTAGCCTTGGCCAAGGGCGCGACGATCCCGTCTCTGATGCTCAAGGCGGCCATCAGCCGGGCCGGCGGCCGGCTCGATGAGGCCGTGGGCTGGTGTGACAAGGCCACGGCCCAGGATCCCAGGCGGCCCGAGCCTTATCTTATAGGGGCCCAGCTACGGATGCAGAAGGGCCGGGCGGATGAAGCCCGGATGATCCTGGAGGCAGGCTCGGGGCGCGTGGCCGAGCCTATGCCGCTCCAGATCAGTCTGGCCCAGGTCTATCTGGCGGAAAAGAAGCCCGCGCTCGCCGGGAAAATAATCACCTCACTGGTGGAGCGCCGTCCCAAGGACCCCAAGCTGCGGCTCGTTCTGGCCGAGTACTACATCAGGCAGGGCAAGGCCAAGGAGGCCGAGGCGGAGCTGCGCCGGGCCGTGGGCCTGGGACAGAACGATGAAGGCCTCCGGGCGGCGCTGGTGGACTTTCTGCTGGGTACGGGGCAGGCCGACAAGGCCGAGGTGGAGATCAAGGTGGCGCTGCGGACCATCTCTCCCGGCTATGCCCTGCGGGCGCGCTTGGTTCAACTCTACCAGATGACGAACAGGGTTGATGAGGCCATCAATGCCTGCCGGTCGGCCGTGGCCCTGGATCCGGGCCGACCCGAGGCGCTGGTCATGCAGCGGCAACTCGCCGCGCTCTACATGGAGCAGCAGCGGGCCGATGAAGCCCTGGTGGAGCTCGACGCCGTCCTGAGATCCAGGCCCCAGGACCAAGGGGCCGCCTTGCTGAAAGGTAAGGCCCTGCTGAGCAAGGGAGACGTCGCCGCTGCCGTGGCGGTCCTGAAGGGCATGCTTGCCGCCGACCCGGGCGCCGTGGAACCGAACACCCTGCTGGCGCGGGCATATGCCGCGATGGGCCAGCCGGACATGGCCAAGCAGACCCTGCAACAGGCCCTGCGCACCAGACCCGAGGCGGGTGAACTACGGCAGGCACTGGCCAGGCTGTACATGGCCGAGGGTAACTCCAAGGCGGCGGTGGCGGAATACGAGGCTGCCCTGCGGCGCAACCCGGCCGATACCGCGGCCCTGACCGACCTGGGGGCACTGCACGTGGCCGAGGGCGAGGTGAATCAGGCCGAACACTGCTTCAAGAAACTGGTGCGGCTGCGGCCCGACAGCCACGTGGGTTACTATCGCCTGGGGCTGCTGGCGCTCTACCGGAAAAAAATAGATGACGCGGCCGGGTACCTGAGCCATGCCTGCAAGCTGGCGCCTGATTTCGCTCCGGCCGCCGAGGCCCTGGTCAAAGTGTATTTGACCATGGAAGAGCCGACGAAGGCGGTTGCCTTCCTCCAGGATAGCATCAAGGCCCGCCCCCAGGATCCGGTCCTGCACAACATGGCCGGAGATCTCTTTATGCTGCTGAATGACCTGTCCAAGGCCCAGGACGAGTTCAACGAGGCCCAGCGCATCGCCCCGGACTGGCGTGTCCCCTACGATAACCTGACTGTGCTTTACATGCGCACCAATCAGCCGGACATTATTATGACTAGGCTTGCCGAGGTATTCCAGCGCACGCGTTCGGTGCCCGTGGGCTTCATGCTGGGAATGCTCCAGGAAATGCGTGAAGACTACCGCGCGGCGCGGGCCACCTATGAGAAGGTGCTGAAGGAGCGGCCTGATTCTGCCCTTGCCGCCAGCAACCTGGCCTTCCTGCTCGTCGAGTGTTTTCCGGGGAAGGAGACGTCCTTAAAGGCGGAAGACTTGGCCCGAAAGGTGCTCTCCAAGTCACCCCAAGACCCCTTTGTCCAAGATACCATCGGTTGGGTGGCCTATCGGCGCGGAGATGTTGCCATGGCGCGGTGGTTTATCGGCAGTGCCCTTGACGGGCAGCCTGGCTCTCCCGTTATCAATTATCACATGGGAATGGTCTGCGCGAAGGAGGGCAAGAACAATTCAGCCAGGCGCCACCTGCGCCAGGCGCTGGACTCCGGCAAGGAGTTCCTGGGCATCAAGGATGCCCGCAAGGTCCTGAAGGGCCTTCCCTAGTCATAATGGCTGCCAGCCATTATGACTAGTGCCTGGTTGCAATAATTCCTACTGCTGGTCCTGGGTGTTTCCGTTCATGCTGATGTATAGAAGCACGAACACCAGAGATACCGTTCGCCCTTCGATACCTCAGGGCGAACGGTTTTGAAGCCAGGTTAATGAGTTACGCAACTCCTGGCCCTGCCGCCACGACGTTCCGGGGCCTGCCACGGGCGAAGGAGGCGATGTTATCCACGGTGGTGTCGAGAATGCGGCCCACGGCCTCACGGGTGTCAAAGGCGGTGTGAGGGGTGATGACCACGTTGCGGAAGCGCGGCAGTATATGGTCGGCCAGCAGGGTTTCGAGTTCCTCCTTCCGCTGAAAGGCCGCGCGGGCCAGCTCCGCCTCCTCCCGAATGACCGGCTCCTCCGGCAGGACGTCCAGCCCCGCCGCGCCCAGCCTTCCCTGGGCCAGGGCCTCCACCAGGGCGACGACGTCCACGACGTCGCCGCGGGCGGTGTTGATCAGGACCGCCCCCGGTTTCATCCGGGCGAACTCTTTGCTTGAAATCATGTGGTGGGTTTGCGGGTTCGCGGGTACGTGCAGGCTTATCACGTCGGAGATCGAGAGCAGCTCGTCCAGGCTGACATAGCGAAAGTTGAGCTTCGCGGCCAGGCCTTCCTCGAGCCTGACGTCAAAGGCCACGACGTGCATCCCGAAGCCGTTGGCGATCTTCATTACGTACTGGCCTATCCTTCCCGTGCCCACGACCCCCAGCGTCTTGCCGAGCAGATCGAAGCCCCTGAGTCCGCGCGGGGAGAAGTCGCCTCTTCGGGTGCGGTTTACCGCATCCACCAGATGGTGGCTGATGGTCAGCAAGAGGCCGAAGACGTGCTCGGCGACGGTATTGTCGCCGTAGACCGGCACGTTTGAAACGACGATGCCGCGCCCGCGGCAATAGTCGAGGTCGATATGGTCGAACCCGGTGGAGCGGGTGGCTATGAGCCTGAGGCGGGGGAGCCTCTCCAGCGCCGCGCCGCTGAGCCGGGAATAGATGAAAGGCGAAATCACCTCCGCGTCGGCGTACAGGCCGGCGTTATCCACGGACAGCGGTTCGTCTTGAAACTCCACCTCGTGTTCCACCTCGAGGTGCGCGAAGGGTTCGCGCTCCCATTGTTCGGTCTCGAAGACGGCTATTTTCATCATACATTCACTTGATGGGAAGGAGGGCCGGCCCGGCACGGGCGGCTTGCCGGGCCAAACCCGCCTCTATAGGCTACATGCCGGAACTTCCGCCCATTCCGCCTGCCGGAGGCTGCTGCTTCATCCCGCCTCTGCCGGAGGGGTGAATATTCATGGCGGAGAGGAGTTGTTCGTCTATCTGCCCGGTGGCCTGAATGCCCTGCTGGCGCTGGAATTTTTTGACGGCCCGCTGGGTCCTGGGGCCGGGAACGCCGTCTATCTTGGCCTTATAGAGCCCCTGTTGCTTCAGATGGTTCTGCACGTCCTTCACGCACTGCTTATCGCACTGCGCGCTGGGGGCCACTCCGCCCCGCCCCTCCATGGCGTGTGGTTTCGCGGCGGCCGCACCCGGCTGCTTGGTGCCGCCCATGCTTCCAGAGTACGCCCCGTCCGTTGCCGCAGCCACGCCGCTCAGGGCCACGGCAAGCACCAGCGCGAGCAGAATGCTCAAGAAATACCGCATCTGCATACTGTCTCTCCCTTGTTGTGCTGGGTGATGGTTTGGGCTCGGCTGCTGCTTGAAGATCCACTACAGCCTTATGTTAAGGCTTCTGGGGTGGCAGGGGCAAGACTGTCTCTTTTTAGGCCTTGCCGTTGCCGGGGGGGGGCGAGAAGCTGAAGCGGCCCTTGCCCAGCAGGTCGTGGAGGTGAATGATGCCGGCCAGACGGCCCTCGGCGGAGACTATGGGCAGGATGGTTATGAGGCTCTTCTCCATCAGGTCGAGGGCCTCGGCGGCCAGGGCGTCCTGGCATATGGTCTTGGGGTCGCGGGTCATGGCGTCGGCGGCATTCAGGGCGTCTATGAAGCGGTTGCGCTCAATAGCGCGGCGCAGGTCGCCGTCGGTGATGATGCCCAGCAGCTCGGCCTCGCCGCTCACCACCAGCGTGGCCCCCAGCCTTTTGCGGCTCATCTCGGCGATGGCCAGCAGCAGAGAGGTGTCGGGCGAGACCCTGGGCACGCTGCTGCCCGCCAGCATGACCTCGGCCACGCGAACCTTGAGCCGCTCGCCCAGTGCCCCGGCGGGGTGGAGGGCGCGGAAGTCGGCATGCTTGAAGTTACGCCGGGACAGCAGAACCACGGCCAGGGCGTCGCCCATGGCCAGGGCGGCGGTGGTGCTTGCCGTGGGAGCCAGACCCAGGGGACATGCCTCTTTTTCGACGCCGACGTCCAGGACGATATCTGCCGCGTGGCCCAGGGTGCTGTTGGGCGCGCCGGTCAGGGCGATGAGACCGGCGCCCAGGTGCCTGATGCTGGGGAGCAGCGAGGAGATCTCGGCCGTCTCGCCGCTGTTGGAAATGGCGACGACGACGTCCGTCCGGGCCAGGATTCCCAGGTCGCCGTGCATGGCCTCCACCGGATGGAGAAAGATGGCCCTGGTGCCGGTGGAGTTGAGGGTGGCGACGATCTTGCGGCCGATGAGACCGCTCTTGCCGATGCCGCAGACGATGACCCTGCCCGGAGAGCGCAGGATCATGGCCACGGCCCGCTCAAACCCGGCCCCGACCCGCTGGGCCACGCGCTCGATGCCCGCCACCTCGATGGCCAGCACCTCTCGGGCCATCTCCACGGCGTCCTTGATCTCATTTTGCTCCACCGTCGGCTGTACCACGGCCATCAGAGCGCCCTGGCCCCGCCAGGCGAGATGGCGGCCTGGCGCGCGGGTTTGATTCCCTCGGCGTGATATTCCTGAAGGCTCTTCAGATAGAGCCTGCCCGCGCGCAGCGCCTCCACCCCGGTGGCCAGGGCGCGGGCCGCCGCCACGGTGGTGGCATAAGGCACGTTGCAGGCCAGGGTGGTGCGGCGGATGCGCACGGCGTCCTCGGAGGTGTCGGCCCCGAAGGCGGTGTTGATCACCAGGGCGATCTGACCGCTCTTGATGCGGTCAATAATGTGAGGCCGCTGGCGCTCGTAGACCTTGTAGACCACCTGGTTGGGAACCCCGTTGCGGGCCAGATAGCGCGAGGTGCCCGTGGTGGCCAAAATGGTGAAACCCAGTTCCACGAACTTTCTGGCGGCGGGCAGCACCACTGGTTTGTCGTGGTCCCGCACCGAGATGAAAATATTGCCACCCAAGGGAAGCACTTGCCCCGCGGCAAGCTGGCTCTTGGCAAAGGAGATGCCGAAAGACGGCCCCAGGCCCATGACCTCGCCGGTACTTTTCATTTCGGGCCCGAGCAGGATGTCCACCCCTGGGAAGCGGACGAAGGGAAAGACGGCCTCCTTCACCGCCACGTAGGTGGGTTCCACCTCGGTGGTGAAGCCGATCTCTTCCAGGCTGCGGCCCAGCATGACCTTGGTGGCCACCTTGGCCAAGGGAATGCCGGTGGCCTTGCTCACGAAGGGAACGGTGCGCGAGGCGCGGGGGTTGACCTCGAGGATGTATATTTGGCCGTCTTTGACGGCGTACTGGATGTTCATCAGGCCGACCACCCCCAGCTCGGCGGCCAGGGCCTGGGTCTGCTGCTTGATGCTCGCGACTGTTTCGGCGGGCAGGGAGTGGGGAGGCAGCACGCAGGCGGAGTCACCGGAGTGTACCCCCGCTTCCTCTATATGCTCCATGATGCCGCCGATCACGCAGCGGGTGCCGTCGGAGACGGCGTCTACATCTACCTCCACGGCGTCTTCCAGGAACTTGTCTATGAGCACCCGGTGCTCGGGGCTCACCTTGGCGGCGGTGTCTATGAAGGCGGCCAGGTCGGCCTCCTCATAGACTATCTTCATGGCCCGCCCCCCCAGCACGTAAGACGGCCGCACCACCACGGGGTAGCCTATTCGGCGGGCAACCTTCAGGGCCTCATCCTGGGTGAAGGCCGTTCCGTTGGGGGGCTGCAGAAGGCCCAGCTTGCCCAGCACCTCCTTGAAGCGGTCGCGGTCCTCGGCCCGGTCTATGGAGTCAGGGCTGGTGCCGAGTATGGGCACGCCCGCCCTGGCCAGCGGCACCGCCAGGTTGAGAGGCGTCTGGCCGCCGAACTGTACGATGACCCCGTCGGGCCTCTCCCGCTCTACAATGTTGAGGACGTCTTCCTTGGTGAGGGGCTCGAAGTAGAGCTTGTCGGCGGTGTCGTAGTCGGTGGAGACGGTCTCGGGGTTGGAGTTGACCATGATGGACTCCGCCCCTTCCTCCCTAATGGCAAAGGCGGCATGCACGCAGCAGTAGTCGAACTCTATGCCCTGGCCGATGCGGTTGGGGCCCCCGCCGAGGATCATGATCTTGCGGCGGTCGGAGACGCGGGATTCGCATTCGTCTTCGTAGGTGCTGTAATAATAAGGCGTGTGGGCCTCGAACTCAGCCGCGCAGGTATCGACCAGCTTATAGGTGTGTTTTACCCCCAGGGCCTTGCGCCGGGCGCGGGCGGCATCCTCCGGGCTTCCCGACAGGCAGCCGATCTGCACGTCGGAGAAGCCGTGGCGCTTGGCCAGTCGCATGGTGTCGGCGTCCCAGTCGGCCAGCGGCCCGGCGGCGGCCAGCCTGCGCTCGATGTCTATCAGTTGCTCCAGGTTGTGCAAAAACCAGACGTCTATGTGGGTGAGCCGGGCTATCTCCTCGGTGCTCACCCCCGCCCGCAGCGCCTGGCCCAGTTGGAATATGCGCTGAGAGTTGGGCACCACCAGCGCCCGCTTCAGCTCTTCTACATCCTCCGGGCCGGGCTCCTCCCGGCCGTCGGCGCCGAAGCCGAAGCGGGAGACCTCCAGGGAGCGCAGGCCCTTCTGCAGCGCCTCCTTGAAGGTGCGGCCAATGGCCATGGTCTCGCCCACGGACTTCATGGAGGTGGTCAGCACGTCCTCGCTGCCGGGGAATTTTTCGAAGGTCCAGCGGGGTATCTTGACCACGCAGTAGTCTATGGTGGGCTCGAAGGAGGCCAGGGTCTCCTTGGTGATGTCGTTGGGGATTTCATCGAGCGTGGAGCCCACGGCCAGCTTGGCGGCGATCTTGGCTATGGGGAACCCCGTGGCCTTGGAGGCCAGGGCGGAACTTCGCGACACCCTGGGGTTCATCTCGATGACCATGATCTCGCCGTCCTCGGGGTTGACCGCGAACTGGATATTGCTGCCGCCGGTCTCCACGCCTATCTCGCGCATTATGGCCAGCGAGGCGTCGCGCAGCCGCTGGTACTCCCGGTCGGTGAGGGTTTGGGCCGGGGCCACGGTGATGGAGTCGCCGG
>JAZDOA010000164.1:0-8183 GCA_043799175.1 Pseudomonadota bacterium
CACCGCGCCCTGTTTGAGGGCCACCTGGCGGGCTGGGCCGAGATGGTCGAGAAGCTCGGCGTGACGCCGCAGGATCCAGCCCTTGGCCGAGACAATCTCCGTCGCCTCGGAGTGGAGCAGACGGCGGAGTCGGTCGAGGTACTGCCTCTGGCGCTCCAGGGCGCGGCCGGGCGACACCAGCCTGGCCACCGCCGCGTCGTGGCGGCGCGAGGCCGCGGCAACCTGCCTGGAGGCGGCCTGATAGACAGCCGCCGTGAGCCTGCCCAGGGCGCCGGCCAGGTGCCCCTTGTCAGGGACGGTCATCTCGGCCGCCGCCGATGGGGTGGGCGCCCGGAGGTCCGCGGCGAAATCGGCAATGGTGAAGTCTATCTCGTGCCCGATGGCGCTGACCACCGGCACCGCGCTGCGGCGGATGGCGCGGGCAAGCTCCTCGGAGTTGAAGGCCGAAAGCTCTTCCATGGAGCCTCCCCCGCGGGTGATCACGATGAAGTCCACCAGCCCGGAACCGCTCAGCTCCCGCAGGCCCTCGCAGACATCAAGGGCGGCACCCGTGCCTTGCATGCGGGCCGGATAGAGCAGCAAATCTATATTCGGCCAGCGGCGCCTGGCCACTCGCACGAAGTCGTGAAGCGCGGCCCCGGCGGGCGAGGTAATGAGCCCGATGCGGCTGGGAACGGGCGACAGCGCCCGCTTGAGGCCGGGGTCGAAGAGGCCCTCGGCCAGCAGCCTAGCCTTGAGCTGCTCGAAGCGGAGCTGGAGCGCGCCCGCGCCTACAGGCTCCAGGTAGTCCGCCAGAAGCTGCAGGTCCCCCCGGGCGGGAAAGAGGCTGACCCGCCCCCTGGCCAGGATCTCCATACCGTCTTCGAGGCTGAAGGAAAGATACTTGGTCGTTTGGCGGAAGAGCACGGCCCGGAGCCGGGCCTCGGCATCCTTCAGGGTGAAATAGACGTGCCCCGACGGCGGGCGGCGCAGATCGGAGACCTCGCCGCGCACCCAGGTAAAGTCAAACTCTTCCTCCAGCACGGCCCGCAGGTCCTGGCACAGTTCACTGACGCTGAATATTCGGCGCGGAGGCAGCCTGAGATCATCCATGACCCGGCATTGTTAGCACAAAGCCGGCCGTGGCGGCAAGGCTGACGAGCGGCCTGTGTGTTAGCCCAGGGAAAATGTCCCCTTCGAGGAGACTGGGAAGGAGTCGGCCGCGAAACGTGGCCACTCTGGGGTGGGATCTGCCAGCGTACGGTCCTGGCGCGGCGAGGCCCGTGGGCGAGCGGCTCATCGAAGTACCTCGTGGCGCGGTCTGGCTGGTGCCCCCCCCCGCGGGCTGTCTCAACAGTCTGTCAGGCGTGATGGTCGGTGGTCTTGAAGACCCCGCGCCTGTCGTGGATAAACGTACGCAGACGTTGGCTGACGTAGTACATGAGCCTCTCGATCACGTTCTTGGCGGGTTCTTCAAAGGCCACGCCATAAAATACGTTGCCGTCCGCCCTCGGCAGGATCCGCTTTATTGTCGCCGATGGGATCATCAGCCGCTCTTCACTGCCATCAGCCGAGACCAGGACAAGTTCCATGTCTTTCAGAGGCGTGTCGAGCGCGTTGGTAAATGATTTTGCCCGCAATGCCGCCCCGGTGGCGCTAATGTCTATGAGTTCGGCTGCGATGCTATTTCCTTCGCACGTGAACCGTACCTTACTTTGGGGATGCACATCCACCCGGCAGGACTCTCTGTAGTTGATTCTGAATATCACCTTGGGGTAAGACAGGCGCGCCCAATCATCGCTGGCCCTGATGGCCTGGGCGGTAAAGCCATACCGGGACTTGTTCCCGTCAACGAACTCCAGCCACACGCCGGCGCCCTGTTGCAGGGGGACGGTCGTGCGTATCTCGATATAGTCGGCAGCCTTGATGCTGGTGACAGTGGCTTTTCCAGTCTCTTTGCCAGTCAACAAGGAACTCGACACCATCCTTGAAAGCCTGGCCGCAATCTCTTCCTTGTTGATGATCGGCTCTCTTGTCATGATTGGCGTCTCCTGTTGAAGGGCTTCGCAACTAACAAGCCACGGCACGCCGTTCCAACCACATGCCTGCGGCTTACGCTAAAGATATGCTGTGACTACCCTGGGAGGATGCCCCGGAGTCGGGACAGCCCGGCGGCGCCGCTCGGTAATCCGACCAATGTCTGAGCCGACAGATGGACGTCCTTGAGCGGCCCACAAAAGTCAATTCTTGGGCACCCGGCTACTGGGTTCCGTCTTGTGCCGACGGATTCGGCCCAGGATGTCCCCAATAATTCTTCTCTCCTCCAGAGATTCGGCATTTTCTGCCGCCCGGCGCCTTGGCGGGACCAGTACCACGCCTCTCTCGGGGCGTAGCCAGCGAGGATGGAGCGTGGGCGAGTGTCGCTGGTGGGGTCATGCCCCTTTGGATGCTTTCGCGGAGCCGTCAACAACCATCCCCTGGGAGCGCAGCCGCAGAAATTGACGCTCGCAATCACGGACATAGCGCATAAGCCTGTTCTGCAGGTCATGCGTATAGTCGAAGACCACGCCGTATAGTCGCAATTTCTTGGGGCCAGCGTCGAATCGCCTTAACTTGCACGACGGCACCCTAACGGATTCCCGGCTGTTGTCTTCCGGGGCAACCAGCTCCAGTTCCACGCCTTTCAGGGGCAGATCGATGCGGTCGGAGAACGGTTCGGCGTGAAAGGCCACTCCTCCGGCGCTGATGTTGAGCATTTCCCCACTGAGGGACTCGCTGTTCCATTGCATTACGAATTTGCTGCCCATTGGGGCCTCCACCCGCCAGAACTCCCTGAGGTTGACCCGGTATATGATAGGGGGGTAGGAAACGGCGATCCCATCGGGCAGATGCGCCACGGTCTGCACTGTAAAACCGTGGCGTTGCTTGAGATTGTCCACGAACTCTATCCAGATGCTCCTCCCGACCCGCGGGCGTCTGTCGGTGTTGAGCACGACCCGTTTCCCGTCCTCGATATCCACTACCGCCGCCTTGCTGGTCAGGCTGCCTGCCTTGAGGATGCAGCCTACCATTCGGGCCAGGCAGGCCTCGATTTCCTTCTTGTTTTTGACGGGTTCCTTGGTCAAGGGAGCCTCCGGTTCTTTGACATGCAATCATAGTGCCATGGCTGTGGACGGTCAGGCCGAAGTATGTGCCGGCGGCGCAGAGGAGCATGGCTGCGGTGAGGGCGAAGATCCTCATGCGAGGGTTCTAGAAGCTTGGGCTGGTCGGACAAGGTGGGGGGGTTGGCGGGGAAGCGCAAAGAATGAGCGCATGTCCCTCTCGGCAATGGGGTGGGCCTTCCCGTGCCGGCCGAGGTCGCGGATCGTCAGGCAGCGGCTCCCGAAGAGCGCAAAATCAAGAAAAATCTTGACCCTATGCAAGTCAGACTTTATCCTTTTGCACAGGCTGTGCTCCTTGAAAAAGGAGCAGGAGTCACGTAAGGAGGGTAATGATGCGCCATCGGCTGTTCCCCGATTCCGCCGCCTTGGCTTCCATCTGCCGCCGCCATCATAATCCGGCGACTGTCCCTATACGGCTCGACGCTGCGGGACACAGACAGGCCCGACAGCGACGTGGACCTCTTGGTGGAATTCGAGCCCGGTCAGGAACCGGGCCTGCTGGGGCTGGCGGGTATCGAGGAGGAACTGTCCGCCCTCATGGGTGGCCGTTCCGTGGACCTGCGGACCGCGCAGGACTTAAGCCGCTATTTTCGTGACGAGGTGGTGCGGACCGCCGAGACGCAATATGCAGTCTAATAATGGTGCCATCCGCATTCGCCACATGATTGAGGCGGCGGAAACCAGTCAGGTCTTCATCGCGGGCCGGCAGCGGAGCGACGTCGATACGGACCAGATGCCGCGGTTTGCCTTGGTGCGGGCCATCGAGATCATCGGCGAAGCGGCGTCCAAGGTAACCCCAGAGACGCGGGCCTTAACCGCATCGGTACCCTGGGCTGCCATCATTTCAATGCGAAACCGGCTGATCCACGCTTACTTTGACGTTAACCATGACATCCTCTGGAAGACGGTGACCGAAGAAATCCCGCCTGTTTTGTCTCTGTTGCGGACGATCCCTCTCAAGGACTGAGAACTGGCCACGGCACTGATGAATGCTTCGGCAAAGGCGCTTCGTCTTCAGCCACCTGACTAACCTGGTCGCATCGGTTCGCCGGGACGGCGTTGCCGCGAAAATGACACCTGCACAGATCGCGGAGGCACAGCGGCTTGCGCGCCAATGGAAGCCGAAGTGACCGAGGGAGGCCAAAGGAAAATGAAAAAGGGGCGGTTGCCCGCCCCTTTCACGAAGAGAAAATCGTCTTTCAGCCGGCCAGTTCACGGGGGCGCCCGTTCCGGTGCCTTGCCCCGCATCTGTCCCGCCGCTTGCATGGCCTTGATTATCAGGACCACCCTGCCATCGTCCTTCTCGAACCGCCCCACCACCTGGAAGCCCTGCTTCTTGAACAGCGCCAGGCTGACGTCGTTGCCCGCCCGGATGGTGGCGCAGGCCAGCGGTGTCCTTACCTTTTGCCCGCGTCTATCAGAGCGAAGTAACGGGCATGGCTCTTCTGGCCAGCGTCGGCCGAGGCCCCCCCAAAAGCCACAAATCCCGCCGCGTGCTTTCTATATGCTTCCTGCGCCATAAAAAAGGCCTAGCCAGAATCAGCTAAGCCCTTGATTTCTTGGCGCGCCCGGCCCGACTCGAACGGGCGACCTGCGGATTCGAAGTTTCACGTTCAGCCTTGGCGCCAATTTCCGCCGTTTTCCGCCCATTCGCCAACATACGCCAATAGCAGCACTTTCCGGCTTGACTCTTTCGCCTGCCTACGCTACGTTAACCTCGGATTGCGGCCCAAGTGCTTACCCGGTGCTTACCCGCAGAACGTCTGATTCTTGGGGAGACGGTCATGGCGAAGCTGACGAAGCGCTTTATGGAGACCCTGAAGCCCAAAGAGGCGGGCGACGTGGTGGTATGGGATGACGCCCTGCCCGGCTTCGGAGTGCGGCTGAAGCCGTCGGGGGTGGCTTCCTACATCGTTCAGTACCGGGCCAAGGGGGTGTCGCGGCGCCTTACCATCGGCCGGCATGGAGTGTTGACCCCTGAACAGGCGAGACGAGAGGCCCAGAAGATCCTTGTTGAGATTCACGAAGGGGGTGACCCGGCCCAAGAGCGGCAGGACTCTCGCCATGCCCCCACCGTGGCCGAACTAGCGGAACGCTACCTGACCGAACACTGCGAGCCCAAAAACAAGCCCCGGAGTGTATCCGAGAACAGGCGCTTCCTGGAGCAGTTCATTCTACCGGCTCTGGGCAAGTACCGGGTGGAGGCCGTCACCCGCGCCGACGTGGCCAAACTGCATCACACAATGCGCGGCACGCCGTATCAGGCAAACCACGTCAGGGCCGTGCTCTCGAAGATGTTCAGTCTGGCCGAGAAGTGGGGGCTGCGCCCCGACGGCTCAAACCCTGTTCGCCACGTGGAGAAGTTCAAGGAGTACAAGCGGGAACGATACCTGTCGAGCGAGGAACTGGCCAGGCTGGGCACGATGTTGGCTCAGGAAGAGCAGGCTGACCAGAAAGACGCCGAGGACCCCAGCGTCATTCTCGCCATTCGGCTGCTGGTGCTCACCGGCTGCCGCCTGTCGGAGATTCTTACCCTGAAATGGGAACACGTCGATTTCGAGCGCCGCTGCCTGCGCCTTCCCGACTCCAAGACGGGGGCCAAGCTGGTGGCCCTGAGCGCGGCCGCCCTCCGGCTCCTGGCATCTGCCCCGAGGCTGGCCGGCAATCCTCACGTTGTTCCTGGGGCCAGACAGGGCGCCCACCTGGTCAACCTCAACAAGGCATGGCGACGCATCAGGGAAAAGGCCGGCCTGCCCGACGTGCGCGTCCATGACCTGCGCCATAGCTTCGCCTCTGTCGGTGCCGCCGCCGGCCTGGGGCTGCCTATCATCGGCGCGCTACTCGGCCATAAGCATGCTGCCACCACACACCGCTATGCCCACCTGGCAGCCGACCCGCTCAACGAAGCCGCCGACGTGATAGCCGACCGCATCGAGGCAGCCATGACAGCCAGACCCAAGGTGGTCAACCTGAAGCGGAACGGCTGAAGGGACTTGAGGCCGCAAATTGCGACTTCAAGTTGCAGCGGCCTGCGCTGGCCGATAGGCTTCCGCCCGGAAGGCGACAAGAAGTAGCAACCAGCCTGGGGATAGGTGGACGCACCGAAAACCGGCTCCTGCCCGGCTTCCCCAGGCTCACCTTGCAGGGCCATGAGCAGGAATGGTGCCCATGTCTACCCACACAAGCCCCCCCGATGGGTATAAAGCCCGAAAAGAACAGTTCGACACGGTCCTTTCGCAACTGAACACGCAACCCACAAGGAAGACAGCCGCCCTGGAGCCTCTGTTTAGGTATCCCTATCTACGCACCTGGATGATCTCGCCAACCCCTTGTGACGTGTATCCTTACGTGTTTGATCTTCTTGCCCTCGAAACGCTGTGCTTTCCGAAAGGGGAGAAGGTGACCCTGCGTAAGCGCCCACGGTCAGGGAAGCCGCTGTTCGTTAAGATAAAGACGCACAAACCCACCGTGGAAGATATGTGGTGGGGCAACTTCGGGATCGCCGCGGATTGCCTCGGCAGTAGCCCAACCTGGGCGGAACAGAGCCGTTGCAATGGAGCCGATTGGTTCAGCGCATTTCTGGCCCAGGGTATACCGAAGGCGCTGTTGAACAGGTTACTCATGGCGGGTATCCGACACGAAATGCTGGGCATGATGGTTGCCAGGGGAGCGCTGCCACGTGGAGACGCCGTGAAGATGCTTACCGGCCATCTTCCTAAGCGTAATGTCGTACAGCAGGATGAACGTACCTGCTATCGTGCCATTCACGGAGAGCTGGTGAGTTGCATTAAGGAGATGCTTACTCTTCTGAGAGTGCCACCGCGCGAGAGGGAAAGGAAGAAATGGTGCAACGAAGGAAGGAGCTGCACCGATAGCGCAACCGGTCACGACCGCTGTGTTAACAAATTGTGTAATGAGCACGAGGGGTATCTACTTCTTTTTACCCGTGAGGAGCTATCCAAGATATTCGAGCCGCAGAATGCTAGCGAGGTTGCAGACCATATTGCGGCGGGACGCCTTGGCATAGCCCCTTCGACGTTTAGGGACTTGAGAACTCATAAGAAACCCGGCAATCGTCACTCGCCGCAATAAACTTCCCGATCACAACCCATTGAGATTAAATAGTTAATCAAACTCAGCGGTGACGTACCCCCCATTCGTCACCGCTGCAACTATGCTGCAACTATTTGGATTCCCTGGGAATCTCCCCCACAATTGCCTAAATAACTTCGCGGTGCCCTCAGCATCGCCACCTTAGGGGGGAGATCATGGAATTACTCGACACTGTTGGCCTGGAGCAGCGTTTCGGGATCAAGAAACGAACCGCTGAAAAATATCGCGTGTCTGGTGACGGTCCCACCTTCATCAAGATCGGCGCGAGGGTCTACTACGACCCGGTAGACGTTGAGGCATGGCTGACTAGTCGCAAGAGGCACAGCACTTCTGACCAAGCTCAGCCTTGCGCGTGCTCCGGCCGCTGTGGGGGCCGTCGTGAATAAGCTCAACCTGGCCCACCTGCTTCATGTCCTCGAAAGGGCCTGCTACACCTGTGGCCCCGAACTCCAACCCCACTTTGACATGCTCTATCGTCAGGCCGCCCGGTTGCATGCCCGGCTTGGCTTCGAGGGGGCTGCCGATGCCCTCTGAGTGCGTTGAGCGGGTGCTCGCCCGTCTTGAAGAAGGTGCCCGCCAAAGCGGAGACGGCTGGACGGCCCGTTGCCCGGCCCATGACGACCGCAAAGCCAGCCTCAGAATTTCCGAGGGCGCTGACGGTAAGGTGCTCCTGAAATGCTTTGCGGGCTGTGACCCCTCTGCCATCGTGGCAAAACTCGGCCTGACCTTGGCCGACCTGTTTGCGGACCGGCCCAAAGACCAGACGCCGAAAGCCGCGGGGAAGATAACCCTGGCTGACCTGGCTCGCGACAAGGGGCTGCCCGTGGACTTCCTCAAGGCTCTCGGCCTGCACGACCTTCCCCACGGTGGCGTGGGTGTTCCCTACAAGGACGCTACGGGCCACGTGGTGGAGACCAAGCGCCGCACAGC
>JAZDOA010000101.1:0-23471 GCA_043799175.1 Pseudomonadota bacterium
AGCTCGCGCAAGGGCTCCACCAGCTTGAGCTTCATCTTCTCGGGCAGCCCGCCCACGTTGTGGTGGCTCTTGATGGTGGCGCTGGGGCCCTTGAAGCTCACCGACTCGATCACGTCGGGATAGAGCGTGCCCTGGGCCAGGTAGTCCACCTGGCCGATCTTGGCCGCCTCGGCCTCGAAGACCTCGATGAAGGTGTGGCCGATGATGCGCCGCTTCCGCTCGGGGTCGGTGACGCCGGCCAGGCGGTCCAGGAACAGGTCTGCCGCGTCCACCACCACCAGGTTGAGGCCGAAGGCGTGGCGGAAGAGGCCGGCCACCTCGCTCACCTCGCCCGAGCGCAGCACGCCGTTGTCCACGAAGATGCTGGTCAGGTCGCGGCCGATGGCCTTGTGCAACAGCAGCGCTACCACCGAGGAATCCACGCCGCCCGACAGGGCGCAGATGACCTTGCGGCCGCCCAGGCGGGCCTTTAGCTCGGCCACGGTGGCCTCGACGAAGTTGTGCATGGTCCAGTTGGGCCCGCAGCCGCATTCCTCCAGCACAAAGGCCGCCAGCATGGCCGCGCCCTGGGCGGTGTGGGCCACCTCCGGGTGGAACTGCACGCCGTAGATGCGCCGGCTCACGTCGCCCATGGCCGCCACCGGCGAGTTGTCGCTGACCGCCAGCACGCCGAAGCCGTCGGGCATGCGCTCGATGCGGTCGCCGTGGCTCATCCAGACCTGGGTGGGCTCGGCCGGGTCCAGCTCGCGGAAGAGCCCCACGTGCTCCCGCACCTGGAGCCTGGCCGGGCCGTATTCGCGCTTGGAGCCGCGGGCCACCACGCCGCCCATGAGGTGGGTGATGATCTGCATGCCGTAGCAGATGCCCAGGACCGGCACGCCCAGCTCCAGCACGCCGGGGTCCAGGCTGGGCGCGCCCTCGGCATAGACGCTGGCCGGGCCGCCGGAGAGGATGACGCCGCGCGGGTTGAAGGCCTTCACCTCGCTCAAAGGCAGGGTGCAGGGGTGGATCTCGCAGTAGACCCTGGCCTCGCGCACCCGGCGCGCGATGAGCTGGGTGGTCTGGGACCCGAAGTCCAGGATCAGGATTTTCTCGGCGTGGATGTCGCTCATGGGACCCTCGCGGCGGTTCGGGGCTAGACGCTCTCGATGCGGTAGTTGGGCGCTTCCTTGGTGATGGTCACGTCGTGGACGTGGCTCTCCCGGAGGCCGGCGCTGGTCATTCGCACGAAGCGGGCCTTTTCCCAGACCTCGGCGATGGTGCGGCAGCCCAGATAGCCCATGCCCGCCTTCAGCCCACCGACAAGCTGATAGACACTGGCGGCCAGGGAGCCACGGTAGGGAACACGGCCCACGATGCCCTCGGGGACCAGCTTCTTTTCGTCTTCCAGGGACTCCTGCTGATAGCGGTCACTGATGCCCTTGCGCATGGCGTCTATCGAGCCCATGCCCCGATAGACCTTGTAGGTCCGCCCCTGGTACAGAACGGTCTCGCCAGGGCTTTCTTCCGTACCCGCGAACAGACCGCCGATCATGGCGCTGTCGGCCCCGGCGCAAATGGCCTTGGTCACGTCGCCCGAGTACTTGATTCCCCCGTCGGCGCAAACGGGAACGTCGTGTTTGTGGGCCACCGACGCACAGGCCATGATGGCCGTTATCTGGGGCACCCCCACCCCCGCCACCACCCGGGTGGTACAGATGGAACCAGGCCCTATTCCCACCTTGATGCCGTCAGCCCCGGCGCGCGCCAGCGCCTCGGCACCCTCGGCGGTGGCCACGTTGCCCCCTATGACATCGACCTTCCAGTTGCGCTTGGTCTCCTGGATCATGTCCGTAACGATCTTCGAATGCCCATGAGCGACGTCTATCACCACGCAGTCCACCCCGGCGCGCACCAGGACGTCTATGCGCTGTTCGTGATCCGGCCCCACGCCGACGGCCGCCCCCACCCTCAGCCGCCCCATCGGGTCTTTGCACGAGTGGGGGTACTTGAAGGTCTTCATGATGTCCTTGATGGTGATCAGCCCGCGCAGGTTGCCGTCGTCATCTATCACCAGGAGCTTCTCGATGCGGTGCTCGTGCAAGAGCCGCTTGCAACTGTCCAGGTCCGTGCGCTCCGCCTCCCGCACCGTGATGAGGCGGTCTTTCGTCATGACGTTGGAGACCGGCTGGTCGAACTGAGTCTCGAAACGCAGGTCCCGGTTGGTGACTATACCGACCAGCTTCTTGCCGCCTTTCACCACGGGCACGCCCGAGATGCGGTACTTCTTCATGAGCTGCAGCACCTGGCTGAGCTTTTGGTCCGGCTCCACGGTTACCGGATCGACGATCATGCCGCTCTCGGACTTCTTGACCTTCTCGACCTCCGTGGCCTGGACCTCGATGGTCATGTTGCGGTGAATGATGCCGATCCCGCCTTCCCGAGCCAGGCTGATGGCCGTGCGGGCCTCGGTGACGGTATCCATGGCGGCGCTGACAATGGGGATGCTGAGCGTAATGCCCCGCGTCAGGCGGGTGTTGGTTTCCACATCTTGGGGTTTGATGCTGGAGAGGGCCGGCAGCAGCAAGACGTCATCAAAGGTGAGGGCTTCCTGAATGTCCTCTGGCTTCATTACCTTCCCCCTGGGGTGGCAGAGCGGCGGGGCCGCCTGCCGATTGCGGCACCCAACAACCACGACGATTACTAAAAAAAACCTACTGGAGGGCGCCCCCCTGCCATTGACAACCGGTGGTAGTGATATTTGCCGCCCACAAAAGACCTCTTTCAGCAGGCACCCAAAGGCGAGAGAGCTGCCCCGCTGGAAGGCTCCGCCAAAAGATCCTGGAGTACGCCCTCGAGCAGGCCGCCGTCGGAAACGACCACTTCAGTGGATCTGAAGGCTATCATGGTCTCCAGGAGAATGCAAACCCCGGCGATGATGATGTCTTCCCTGCCCGGTGTAAGCCCCGGCCACCGAAGTCGTTCCGCCGCGGGCACGGCCGCAAGCCGCGAGAGAAGGGCTTCGAGTTCCGCCAGGCGCAAGACGTAGCCGTTTATTCTCTCCGGGCGGTATTCGGCCAGACCTTGCAATATGGCCGCCACGGTCGTGGGGGTGCCAGCGGTGCCGATGATGACCCGGGGCGCACCGCCTCCACAGACCTGGCCGACCAGGCGCGCAACCTCCGAGAGCCGGCCAGTGACCCCGGCCCGCAGAGCCGCGACCTCCGCGCGCTCCGGGGGGTCGTGGCGCAGCAGGGCCTCGGTAAGCCTCACGACGCCCATTTCCAGGCTGCGCGAGGCCAGAACCTTCCCGTCTTCAAGGACAATGAACTCCGTGCTCCCCCCGCCGACATCCAGGACCACCACCCGCCCGGCCCGCTCGCCGACAGCCCGAAACACGCCGCTTACCGTGAGACGCGCCTCCTCCAGGCCGTCTATCACCTCCACCCTGATACCAGCCCGCTCCCAGGCCCGGCCCGCGAAGACGGCGGCATCCTTCGCCCGGCGCAGGGCACTGGTACCGACCGCCCGGTGAAAACTAACCTGGTGGGCGTCCATGAGGGAGCGAAGCTCCAGCAGAACTTCCAGCGAGCGCTCGGCGGCGGGAGGATATAGCAGCCCCCCTTCTTTCAGGTTCTCTCCAAGGCGGGTGATGCGGTTCTCCACCAACAGCGGCCGGAAGCCACTCTCCAACGGCCGGCCGATGAGCAAGCGGAAGGTGTTGGAACCCAGGTCAAGCGAGGCCACGGCGGGCATCTCGGCCGAGGTGGATATGGTTCGGTGGGGGGGGATTTTCAACGCCGGTATGAAGCGAGCTACTTGACGCGCTCTATGTATTGGCCGGTGCGGGTGTCTATGCGCACCACATCGCCCTCGTTGATGAACAGGGGCACCTGGACAACCGCGCCTGTATCGAGCGTGGCGGGCTTGGTGCCGCCCGTGGCGGTGTCGCCCTTCAGTCCGGGCTCCGCCTGAGCCACCCGCAACTCGGCGAAGGTGGGCAGATCCACGGCGATGGGTTGATCCTGGTAGAAGAGTACCTTGATGTTGACGTTTTCCTGCAGGAAGGCCTTGCTTTCCGCGATCTGCTCCTCGCTCAGGGCCAGCTCCTCGTAGCTTTCCTGGTCCATGAAGTGGTACTTGCCCTCGGCCTGATAGATGTACTGTACCTCGCGCTCTTGCAGGTCGGGAACGCCGACTTTCTCTCCCGAGCGGAAGGTCTCCTCCAGCACTCTGCCGGTTATCAGATTCTTGAGACGGGTGCGCATGAAAGCCCCACCCTTGCCCGGCTTGTGGTGCTGAAACTCCACAATGACAAAGGGCTCGCCTTTATATTCTATCTTCAATCCCTTGCGGAATTCGGCCGTTGAATACATCCTCTCCTCTCAGTGTCTTAAAAAACTCACTTGATGTTCTGCAACCAACGTTGAAGGACCGCAATGACCTGACTGGCCTCGTGCCCGCAGCCATCGTCCCTTCCTCGGTCCTTCAGCTTGACAACCACGAAGGCCTCCGAAGGACTGCCACCCAGGAAACCGCGCAGCATGTCTATCGCCTGGTCTCCGTTGACCTGCCCCATGGCGGATTGCTTCTCCCGCTCCGCCACCCGGCCGCGCTGCCCCACGCGGGCCGAAAGACGCGCCAGGCGCTCATGGGCACCCGCGGCCAACGGCCCATGGGCCGCCGCGAGCCTCAGCGAGGCCACCGCCCTTTCGATGTCTCCGGTATCCTCGCATATGACAGCAAGCTCTGGCAGAAGCATTGCCGATACCTCGCTGAGCAAGGCCGCCGCCGCCTCAAACTCCGCCCTCGCTCCGGCCAGGTCGCCCGTTTTGGCCAGCACCCGGCCCAGGAGGACCTTGGCCCAGAGATGCTCGGGGTGAGAATTCAAGCCTGCCCGGAGAATCCTTTCGGCCTCGTCCAGCCGGCCCGTCTCAAAGCAGGCCGTGGCCAGATCGTGAAAGAGAGGCGAGGCCGGATCCCGCTCCAGGATGTAGCGCAGGGCGGCAATGTTCGGCTGGGCCGTCATTCAGCACTCCGCTGGGCAGCACCGCCATGAGAGGCACTCCCGGTGGCGCTCCAGACCGACTCTTGCGGCGCCTGCCGGATCGTATAGGCTCTCTTCCCGGCTTGGTCAGACAAGTAGTAGACCACCTCGCCGTCCTTTGTCATGCCGAGCCGCTCGCGGGCCATGTTCTCTATGATTTCGGGGTCATTCCTTACCGCCTGGATCTGCCGTGCCACCAAGGCGTTGCGATCCTTTAGAACAAGATTGCCCTGCTCGAGGACCGCGCTCTGGCGCTTCAGGCGGTAGAGTTCCAACAGGCCCCTCTGCCCAAGAACCAGCATGGCCAAGCTGACGGCAGCCAACACAACCAGCCCCACAACCGCCAGGGGGCCCCTTCGCTGGAGCACTGATTTCATGTGGAAGCCGCGCCCTAAAGCCGCAAAATTGGCCTACTCTAGCACACGACAGAGGAGAGTCAAGAATCTTGAGTCCCGATATGGGAGGGAAACCTGGCTGGATTGCAGCTCTAGCGGTTTTTCGTCCAGCGGGGGTTGGTGATTCCAAAGGTCTGGATCTTGTAGTGCATGACCCGTTTGCTGACGCCCAGGAGGCTGGCTGCGTCCTTCTGCACCCAGTTGGCCCGCTCCAGGGCGTTGATGACCATCTGTCGTTCGGCATCCCGCAGGGTAAGACCTTCGCTGGAGACTGCCTCCTGGCACGGCACCGCCCGCCCGGCATCCCCTTCCACCCCCAGCCCGCTGGTCAGGTCATCGGCCTCTATCACGTCACTCTCGGCCATGAGTACCGCGCGCTCCACCGCGTTTTCCAACTCGCGGACGTTGCCCGGCCATTCGTGCTGCCGCAGGGCCTGCCTGGCCCCCGGAGAGAACGTCATGCCGCGCCTGCCGCGCTCTCCACCGAGCTTCCGCAGAAAGTACTCGGCCAGCGGCAGGACGTCTTCGCGCCGCTCCCGCAGGGGCGGAATATGAATGGCCACCACGTTGAGACGATAATAGAGGTCCTTGCGAAAGTCGCCCTGCTCCACGGCGTAGGGCAGGTCGCGATTGGTGGCGCACAGGAGCCTCACGTCCACCTTGATGGTACGCGAACCGCCCAGCCTCTCGAACTCCCGCTCCTCGATCACCCGGAGAACCTTCGCCTGGATCGAGGCGCTCATGTCGCCGACCTCGTCCAGGAAGAGCGTGCTGCCGTGGGCCTGCTCGAACCTGCCGATGCGCTGCTTGTAGGCCCCGGTAAAGGCACCGCGCTCATGCCCGAAGAGCTCACTCTCCAGCAGATTCTCCTGAAGGGCGGCACAATTCACGCAAATCAGCCCTCGGTTGCGCCGCTGACTGTTGTAATGTATGGCCCCCGCGATAATCTCCTTGCCGGTCCCGGTCTCGCCGCTGATCAGCACCGTGGAGTTGGACGTGGCAACCTTGCTGACCACGGTAAGTATTCGTTGCATCTGGGAGCTGATGGCCACCACGTTGGCGAGGTGGTAAATGTGTTGCTGCTCGTGGCGTAAGTAATTGACCTCATTCTCAAGACCGCGGCTATAGAGAACCCGCTCGATAATCTTCTCCATCTTCGCTATGGGGCACGGCTTTTCCAGAAAATCCTCCGCCCCCTGCTTCATTACCCGCACGGCCATGTCGATGTTTCCGTGGCCCGAGGTTACCAGCACCGCCGCCTTGGGGCAGTGACGCTTTGCCGCCTCCAGTACCTTCAGGCCGTCTTCCTCGCCCGGAAGAATGACATCGGTGATTATGACATCGTAGGTGTTCTTGGAAAGCATGGTGATGGCCGCGCTGCCGTCGCCCGCCGCATCCACGTCGTGGCCACATTCCCGAATGGCACCCGCCAGGGTCTCGCGTTCCGCCCGGTCATCCTCCACCACCAAAACGAAGCCCATTCGCCGCTCACCTCACAAGGGCATACGTCACAAGGGCGTACGTCTTGATCACCTTTCGGCATCAACTGCAATTGGCTTTAGGATTCAGGCAAATTGCCGGGCAGGGTCAGCCTGGGGCAAGGAGGGCTATCCGGGCGGTTTCGCCCTCGGGGTGGCAGGGCCACCGGCCAATTGCGGCGCCCATCAACCGTCGCAACAACTGAAAGGCTGGAGAGGGCGCCGGGTTCCTGTTGGCGTTCTCGACAGGATGCGGAAGACTATGGCATTGAGTCAGTGGCCCTGCCACCCGGCCGGGGGGTTTCTACTCTACCCAGCCGTGGATCGACACCACGACCTCCGGGACATCAGCCGAAGTGGTCTTTATGGTCAACTTATCGTCAAGTTCGCCCCGCTTCAGGGCCTGCATCCTGGGGGTCACACTGACTACGTAGCGCAGTCCTTGCCGGTTGACCTCCACTTGGTAGCGGTGCTCGTCGAGGTCCACGTGCTCGATCTGAAACGCTTCACCCCGGTTCTTCCACCAGAGAGTCACCGACTGTGTCGGCGCACTCACCCCCTGAGAAAGCCTTCCGAACTCGATGGTGCCGGGGTAGTAGCCTACGTCTCCGCTTATCTCGGCGACAATGGGGACTTCTATTCTAGGGCTCTTCGTTGAATTCGTGAAGATCGACAGCTTCCCGTCATAGTGTCCCAAGCCGGCTTTGTTCACCACGTCCAGCTGATACTCCTTGCCCTCCTTGATGGTTTTCAGCTCCCAATTGAGCTTGGGTTCCAGCTCGGGTGACCTCACCGCCCGTATCGCCAGCGGTTCGCCCAGGTTCGAGCTGATGCGAATACTGGCCCGCGGGCTGTCCTGCTTCGAGCCACGGATGAACAGCCTCGGAGGCTGCACCTCTATATACTGCTTCACCTCTCCCTCGATGCTCAGGCGCACGTTGGGATGGGTGGCATCGTTGGACATCACGGTGGCCGTCTTTACAAAGGCACCGTGTACCTTTTTCGAATCCAGCGTCAGAGTGATTTTTCCCACCCCACCGGGGGGGACAGTCCGGTCGAACCGGGCAACGGTGCAACCTCAGCCGGGCTTGACACTCTCGATAACCAGAGGGTCTTTCCCGGTGTTGCGAAACTGGAAGGCGTGTTCGAGCGGCGCGCCCTCCATGACGACCCCGCAATTGTATGACGTCTCCAGCAGATCGAGCACCGCACGGCTTGCGCCGGGCGCCGGCGCGGCGGCAGTTACCTCCGGCCCTTTCATCGGCCTCTTTGGCGCGCCCAGGGCAACCACCGAGGGCAACAGAGACACACTCAACATCACGCAGGCCGCCGCCATAGCCTTTCGCCTATCCATCTTCTCCCGCCCTCCTCCAAAGCGCACGAAGTTTAGCACAGGGCCTCCCCCGAGGCAAGCCGCCCCCCCAAAGTCAAATTCGCGGGCGGTAGTTGTTGCACAGGCAAGATGGTGGCTGCTATAAGAATCGGTTGTGACAGTATCTCTTACCGATTCGGAAATTCGCACCAGTTTTCTGGTCATAGGCAGCGGAATCGCGGGCCTGTGTTTTGCCCTCAAGGCCGCCCAGACCGGCCCCGTGGTCCTGGTGACCAAACTCGGCATCCAGGACACGGCCACCCAACTGGCTCAAGGGGGCATAGCCTCCGTTTCCGGCGAGGACGACTCCTTTGACCTCCACATAAGAGACACTCTCGAAGCCGGTGACGGCCTCTGCCACCCCGATGTCGTTGACTTGGTAGTCCGCAACGCGCCCGGCCGCATTGCCGAACTGGTCGAGGCCGGCGTACACTTCAGCCTCAAGCACGGGCAGGCTGGAGATTTTCATTTAGGGCGCGAGGGCGGACACTCGCGCAAGCGCATACTCCACGCCTACGATTTCACCGGGCGCGAGATAGAAGACGTCCTTGCCGCCCGCGCGCGAGAACACCCGAACATCGCCATCCTGGAAAACCACATCTGCATAGATCTCATCACCCACTTCAAGCTGCTGCGCCGTGGCGCGATCACCACCAACCACGAGGAGTCGTGCTGGGGCGCCTATGTGCTCGACAACGCCACCGGCAGCGTCCAGACCATTATGGCGAGAGCCACCGTGCTGGCCACCGGCGGCGCGGGCAAGGTCTATCTGTACACCAGCAACCCGGACGTCGCCACCGGAGACGGCGTGGCCATGGCCCGCCGGGTGGGTGCCCGCATCGCCAATATGGAGTTCGTGCAGTTTCATCCTACCTGCCTCTACCACCCTCTGGCCAAGAACTTCCTCATCTCCGAGGCGGTCAGGGGCGAAGGTGCCCGCCTGGTGGATCGCCGGGGCCGGCCCTTCATGGACAAGTATCATCCCCTGAAGGACCTCGCCTGCCGGGACGTCGTGGCCAGGGCCATAGACAACGAACTCAAGAAAAGCGGAAATGACTCCGTCTTTCTCGATATAACCCACCGCGGCAGAGAATTTCTCGAGGAACGCTTTCCCAATATCTTCGCCCGTTGTCTGTCCTTCGGCATAGACATGAGCAAGGATCCCATCCCCGTGGTGCCAGCCGCGCACTACCTGTGCGGGGGCATCGTCACGGATTCCTGGGGAAACACGACCATCAAGGGCCTGTATGCCCTTGGGGAGGCCGCCTGCACCGGCCTTCACGGGGCCAATCGCCTGGCCAGCAATTCGCTGCTCGAGGCCCTGGTCTTCGCCGACCGGGCCGCCACCGCCGCCACCCGAGAGCTGTCCGACGACAACCGCCCCATGCCCTCCGTTCCCTCCTGGGACCCCGGAGGAGCCACCGACAGCGACGAGGCGGTCGTCGTGACCCATACCTGGGACGAGATCCGCCGCTTCATGTGGAACTATGTCGGCATCGTCCGCACCGACAAGCGCTTGAGCCGCGCCCGCGCCCGAATAGAAACCATACAGCGCGAAATCGCGGAATATTACTGGAACTTCATCATCACCAGTGACCTCGTCGAACTGCGCAACCTCGCCACGGTGTCGGAGCTTATCATCGAGTGCGCCGGCCGCCGCAAGGAAAGCCGTGGTCTCCACTTCAACCTCGACCACCCCTGCAAGGATGACGTCAACGGAAAGGTGGATACGGTTATCTGATATGCTGAAAACGTTACGCATTCAGAACTTCAAGGGATGGCGGGACACTGGGTTGATCAGAATGGCCCCGATCACCCTCTTCTTCGGAGCCAACAGTTCTGGAAAATCCAGCATCGGCCAGTTTCTGATGATGTTGAAGCAAACCGTTGAGTCATCTGACCGCAAAGCAGTATTCTACCCCGGCGGCGGAACCTCCGCGGTGCAACTTGGCTCCTATCAAGAGATGGTGTTCCATCGAGATCCAACAAACACTATTGCCTTTGAATACCAGTGGGACCTCACGAAGACCTTGACAATCAAGGATCCTATGTCAAGAGATTCATATAATGGTAAAGTGCTGTCGTTCAGCGCGGAGGTTGGATTACCAACGACAGATCAGCACTCATTATCCGTAAATCGTCTCAAATATGTTTTGGGCAACGACGGCGATACAGTCCTTTCAATAGGAATGAAGCGCCGCACCGATGCAAAAGACAAGTACGAGGTTGACGCTGAGACTTATCAGCTTAAAAAGAATCAAGGACGCCCCTGGTATCGTGGAACCCCAGTGCGGTTTTATGGCTTCTCCGATGAAGTGGTGGCTGACCATCAAAACGCTGACTTCGTCCAGGAATTGAACCTCAGACATGAGCATTTATTTCATTCTCTCTTCTATCTCGGGCCACTGCGAACCAAGCCGGAGAGATTGTATTCATGGACGGGGAGCGAGCCAGAAAGTGTAAGGTATTCGGGTGAGAGCACTGTGGCGGCCATCCTTGCGGCGCGCAGTCGTAGGATCAGTCTTGGCTACAAGCGCCCGGCAAGACCTTTTGAAGAGATTCTTGCGCTCAAGCTTAAGGAAATGGACCTGATCGAAGAATTCAAGGTCAATCCCATTTCTAAACGGCGGCAAGAATATGAAGTGAAAGTCCGCACCAAAGGCTCGGAAGACTGGGTGGATCTTCCAGACGTGGGATTCGGGGTTTCCCAGGTTCTCCCCGTGCTGGTTCAGTGTTTCTTTGCCCCGCATGACTCGATCATACTCATGGAGCAACCAGAACTTCATCTGCACCCCAGTGCCCAGTCCGCATTGGCCGATGTAATGATTGATGTAATCAAATCTCGCGAGGATAGTCGTCCGAGAAACCTTCAGATCATCATAGAAACACACTCTGAACATTTTCTCCGACGGCTGCAAAGAAGAATTGCTGAAAGCATAATACCGCCGAAAGATGTGTCAGTCTACTTTGCCGATATATCCACAATACCAGCCAAATTGGAACCTCTCGAAATTGATCTGTTCGGCAATATCCTAAACTGGCCAGACAATTTCTTCGGAGATGAAATGGGGGACATCACGGCACAGGCCAAGGCCGCGATGGAAAAGAGAATCAGCCAGGGCACGGGCGGGCGGGATGCCGCCGATGAGTAACCTGCCGAAGAAGTGTGTCGTCGACACCAATGTCCCCATAACCGCCAACTTGGCCACAAACCCGGCAGCCATTCCCGATGAGCTTGCACCCTGCGTGCTGGAATGTGTGAAATCGGTAGAACACGTCATCAAGAATGGCGGGTTGGTCCTTGATGCTGGCGGTGAAATCTTTGCGGAATATCATGGCTGCGGAATTCACCGTGGGCACTTATCCTTGCAGGGCCAGCCGGGTGTTGGTGACCAATTCGTGAAGTGGGTTCATGACCACCAGTGGAACCCCTCCCATTGTGACCGCATTGCCATCACGAAGAAAGGTGACAGCTACGATGAATTCCCCCACCATGACGGGTTGTCCCAATTTGACAACTCTGACCGCAAATTCATTGCCGTAGCCAACGCCCACCAGGGCAAACCGCCGGTCTTGCAGGCGACGGACAGTAAGTGGTGGGGCTGGAAGGACGCCCTGGAGGAAATGGGAATCACTGTGCGGTTCGTGTGTCCTGAGTATGCCAGGCAAAAGCATAAGGAGAAGATGGGAGCGTGACCGAGGCGTTCCACAAGTTTCCATCGACGCCCCATTTGGTAGTTCTCGGCGAGAATACCGTCAGGGGCGACAAAGTCCTGTCACAGCTGGAGCGCGATGACTTTCTGCGGCGTGAACTCGTGGTCGAAGAGAAGGTAGATGGCGCCAATCTGGGTATTTCCTTTGATGCTGCCGGCACTCTCAGGGTTCAGAACAGAGGAGCATATCTCGACCCTCCCTACTTTGGACAGTGGAAGAGACTGTCGGAATGGTTGGCGTATAGAACAGACCTACTCATTAATCTATTGAGAGACGAATATATCCTATTTGGCGAGTGGTGTTATGCACGGCATTCCGTCTATTACCCGCGGTTGCCAGACTGGTTCTTGGGTTTCGATGTATTCGACAAGACGAATGAGAAGTTTTTGTCCTGCCCCAGGCGGGACGCGCTCTTCCGCGATCTGGGCATTTCCGGAGTGCCGTTCATCGAGAGCGGGTGCTTCTCGATAGAAAACCTTAAGGGGCTACTCTCCAAGTCCCGCCTTGGTGATGAGCCTGCCGAAGGGCTGTACCTGCGCTTCGATGATGGAGATTGGCTGCAACAGCGGGCCAAGATCGTACGTCCCGAATTTCTTCAGAGCATTGAAGAACACTGGTCCCGAAGTGGTATTAAACCCAACAGGCTGTCTCAGGCAACCACCCACGGCGCGCACTCCCGCGCATCCTGAATCGGTGCCATCCGCCGCGAAAGGATGCCCGCGTCGGTGCCGGTGGGAATCACGGACGTACCGGATAAGCCTCTATCAGCAGGTCGCAGCCCACCCGGCGGACTCTCTCGTACCGCAGGCGCCAGCCCTCGGCCACCGTGGCAGCGCCGCCGCCGCCTACCAGCCCGACAGCGTCGCGGCCGCCGAGCAGCCTGGGGGCCACGAAGAGCAGCAGCTTGTCCACCAGCCCCGCCGCCAGGGCCGAGGCGTTCAGCTCCGAGCCTCCCTCGATGAGTACGCCGCACACCCCCCGGCGCCCCAACTCCCTGAACAGGGCCTGGAGATTCACCCGGCCGGAGTCGTCCGGAGGCAGCGCCAGGATCTCCGCCCCAGCCTCCGTGAGCGCCGACCGGGCGGCCTCGGAAGAAACGCCTTCGACGCAGGCCACCAGGGTGCGCCCAGAACAGGTGAGCATGCGGGCCGTTGGGGGCAGCCTCAGCGAGGAATCCACAATGACCCGCAGCGGGTTGTTTTTTTCGCCGCGTGCCGCCCTGCAGGTAAGCTGGGGGTCATCGGCCAGGGCGGTGCCGATGCCCACCACGATGGCGTCGCATTCGGCGCGCAGGCGGTGAGCCAGGCGGCGGGAATCCTCCGAGCTTATCCACTTGGAATCCCCGCCCGAGGTGGCTATGCGGCCGTCCAGGCTTATGGCACCCTTCAGCAGCCCAAAAGGCATACCGCTGGTTATCCACTTCGTCCAGGCCTCGTTGAAGCGCGCGCACTCCGCCTCGAGGGCCTGGGAAACCCTCACCCCCGCCGCCCTCAGCCTCTCGGCTCCGCCACCCGCGACCCTGGGGTTGGGGTCTTTTTGGCCGTAGACCACCTCGGCCACGCCGGCGGCCAGCAGGGCCTCGGTGCAGGGGGGCGTCCGGCCCTGGTGGTTGCAGGGCTCCAGCGTAACGTAGACCGAGGCCCCGCGCGCCGCCTCTCCCGCCGCCCTCAGGGCCTCAACCTCGGCATGGGGCAGCCCGGATCCCCGGTGCCAGCCGCGCCCGACTATGCGGCCGCCGGCCACCACCACCGCCCCGACGGGCGGGTTGGGCGAGGTCCTGCCTTTGCCCCGCGCGGCCAGCCGCAGGGCCACCTTCATGTATTTTTTTTTGGCATCTTCGAGGCGGGAGGGCGAAGGGGAATCCGCTTGCTGGGCCACGGCGGACACCCCGTTACTCGGGGACTTCCGGCGGCTGGCCCCGTTTGACGAGCAGTTCCTTGAGCTCTTTCATGAAGTCGTTGACGTCCTTGAAGCTGCGGTAAACGGAGGCGAAGCGCACGAAGGCCACGTCATCGATCTCGTGGAGCCGGGCCATGACCCGCTCCCCGACGGTGTCGCTGGGAATCTCCTTCTCGCCGCTCTCCTGGAAGGATCTCTCCAGTTGGTCCACGAAGCTTTCGAGGTCGTTGATGCTGATGTTCCGCTTCTGGCAGGCCTTCTTCATGCCCTCGAGTATCTTCTGGCGGCTGAAGGGTTCTCGGCGGCCGTCCTTCTTCACCACCATGGGCATGATCTCTTCCACGCGCTCGTAGGTGGTGAAACGCTTGCGGCAACCCAGGCACTCCCGCCGGCGCCGAATGACGCCGCGGTCCTTGCTCAGGCGGGAGTCTATGACCTTGTTGCGGGTTTTTTCACAGAAGGGACACTTCACCCCGGCACCTCCACCCTTTCCACCACCCTTACCACCGGGATCCCGGCCTCCTCGAGCAGCTGGTCCGTCAGCGGGTCCTCGTAGCCGTCGCAGTAGAAGATCTTGACAATGCCGGCGTTGATGATCATGCGCGAGCAGATGGAGCAGGGGCGACTGGTGGTGTAGATGACCGAGTCCCGAACGGCGATGCCGTGCTGAGCGGCCTGGATGATGACGTTCTGCTCGGCGTGCAGACCACGGCAAAGCTCGTGGCGCTCGCCGGAGGGGACTTTCATTTGCTCCCGCAGACAGCCGACCTCGGCGCAGTGCCGCATGCCCGAAGGGGCACCGTTATAGCCCGTGGCCAGCACCCGGCGCTCCCGCACCAGCACGGCCCCCACCTCGCGCCGCAGGCAGGTGGAGCGGCCGGCCAACAGGCGCGCCAACGACATGAAATATTGGTCCCACGAGGGGCGTTCCTTGGCCAAGTTTGCCTCCGGCGGCCCCGGCTTCTGGGTTAGAAGTCTTTCTTTCATTTATTTACTTCAATCCACGCCCCCATGGGGGGCGACTGCCGCCGTCAATATTGGAACAATGGATACCTGGTGCAAAACTCCCGCACTTCCTCCCGAACCTTCGTCAGCGTCTTCTCATCCGTGCAATGCTCCAGCACCCGGCAGATGAGCCGCCCCACAAAATCCATCTCGGTCTCTTTCATGCCCCGGGTGGTGAGGGCCGGGGTGCCGATGCGGATGCCGCTGGTTATGGTGGGCGGCTTCTGGTCAAAGGGAATGCCGTTCTTGTTCACCGTGATGCCCGCGGCATCAAGCGCCGCCTCGGCCTCCTTGCCGGTCAGGCCCTTGCTGGTGAGGTCCACCAGCATGAGGTGGTTGTCGGTGCCTCCCGACACCAGCCGGAAGCCGTTCTCTTGCAATACCTCGGCCAGCCGCCTGGCGTTGAGCACGACCTGCCGCTGATAGACCTGGAACTCCGGCTGCAGGGCCTCATGGAAGGCCACGGCCTTGGCGGCTATGACGTGCATGAGAGGGCCGCCCTGGATGCCGGGGAAGAGATTGCGGTTCAGCAGCTTGGCATATTCCTCTTTGGCGAAGATGAGGCCGCCCCGCGGCCCGCGCAGGGTCTTGTGAGTGGTGCTGGTGACAAAGTCGGCGTGGGGCACGGGCGAAGGGTGGGCTCCGGTGGCAATGAGACCCGCTATGTGGGCCATGTCCACCACCAGATAGGCCCCCACCGCCTTGGCGATGCGCTCGAAGGCCATGAAGTCTATGATGCGGGGGTAGGCCGAGGCCCCGGCGATGATAAGTTTTGGGCGTTGCTCCCGGGCCACCTGCTCGAGCTGGTCGTAGTCTATGGTCTCGGTGTCGCGGCGCACGCCGTAGGAAACCACCTTGTAGAGGCTTCCCGAGAAGTTGATGGGGTGACCGTGGGTAAGATGGCCGCCGTGGGCCAGGCTCATGCCGCAGATGGTGTCGCCGGGCTTCAGGGTGGCGAAGTAGACCGCCATGTTGGCCTGGCTGCCCGAGTGCGGCTGAACGTTGACGTACCCGGCCCCGAAGAGTTGCAGGGCGCGCTCCCTGGCCAGGGTCTCGGCGACGTCTACAAATTCACAGCCGCCGTAGTAGCGCCTTCCGGGATAGCCCTCGGCATACTTGTTCGTCATGAGAGAGGCCTGGGCCTCCCTCACCGCCTCCGAGGCCACGTTCTCGGAGGCTATGAGCTGGAGCTGATAAGTCTGGCGCTCCCGCTCTCTTTCAATTGCTTCATGGATTTGCGGATCTATCCGCTCGAGCTCCGACATCGTCAAACGCCCTTTTGTTCCACTATGGTATCAATGAGTTCCACGCGCCGCTGGTGGCGCCCGCCCTCAAAGGGTGTCTCCATGAACGTCTTGATTATCTCCAGCGCCAGCCCCACGCCCACGGTGCGCGCCCCCAGACAGAGGACATTGGCATCGTTGTGGCGCCGGCTCATCTGGGCGGTAAACAGGTCGTTGGCCAGCACGGCCCGCACGCCCTTGAAGCGGTTGGCCACCATGGACATGCCCACCCCGCTGCCACAGATTATGATACCTCGCTCCGCCTCGCCCGAGGCGACGCGGCGCGCCACCTCGGCGGCATAGACGGGATAATCCACGGATTGCGGCGACGAACAACCCACGTCGGTCACCCGCGTGCCGAAAAAACTTTCCACATAGCGGCGGACCTCGTCCTTGAGAGGATAGCCCGCGTGGTCACAGCCCAAAGCCACTACCAACATGGGAGGCATCAGCCCTCGAACCTCCTGAATATCAGGCTACCGTTGGTGCCCCCGAAGCCAAAACTGTTGGACATGGCCACCGTTACCTTCCGCTCCCGTGCCTCGTTGGGGACATAGTCCAGATCGCAGGCCGGATCCGGGTTGTCATAATTGATGGTCGGCGGGATGACTCCCCTCGAAAGCACCAGGCTGGTGAAGACGCCTTCCACCCCTCCCGCGCCCCCGAGCAGGTGCCCGGTCATGGACTTGGTCGAGCTTATGGCGAGTTTTCGGGCATGCTCCCCAAACACAGCCTTTATGGCCTGGGTCTCGTACAGGTCATTCAGCTCGGTGGACGTTCCGTGGGCATTGATGTAGTCGACTTCATCCGGGGCGATGCCGGCATCCTTCAGGGCCGCGCGCATGCAGCCGGCGGCCCCCGCGCCTTCGGGCGCCGGGGCGGTCATGTGGTGGGCGTCGCCGTTAAGCCCGTAGCCGATCAGCTCGGCGTAGACGCGCGCCCCCCGCCGCCTGGCGTGCTCCAGTTCTTCAATAATGAGAATCCCCGAACCCTCGGCAATGACGAAGCCGTCCCGGTCACGCTCGAAGGGCCTGGAGGCCCGGCTGGGGTCGTCGTTGCAGCGGGTGGAGAGGGCCTTCATGGAGCAGAAGCCTCCCACCGCCAGCGGGGTGATGACGGACTCCACCCCGCCGCAGATCATGGCGTCGGCGCGGGCCTCGCGGATCATCCCGCAGGCCTCCCCGATGCCGTGGGTGCCCGCCGCGCAGGCGGTGGACACCGAGATGTTCGGTCCGCGCGCCCCGAACTCTATAGAGATATGCCCCGATGCCATGTTGGAGATGAGCATGGGAATGAAGAAAGGGGTAATCTTACGCGGCCCGCCGTCCGTATACTCCCGGTGGTAGCGCTCGATGGTGCTCAGGCCCCCCAAGCCGCATCCCAGCACCACGCCGACCCGGTCGCCCTCGGCGGCAATGTCGATCCCGCTGTCAGCGACGGCCATTTTGGCCGCTGCCAGGGCATACTGCACGAATATGTCGGTGCGCTTGGTAAGCTTGGGCGCCATGAACCGCTCGGGATCGAACCCCTTTACCTCCCCCGCCACCCTGCTGGTCATGGCCGAGGCGTCAAAGCGGGTTATCGGGCCTATCCCGGAGCGCCCGGCGCAAAGGGCCTCCCAGTTGGCTTCAAGGCCGATTCCCAGCGGGCTCAGCACGCCCAGGCCGGTCACGACCACCCGCCTGTCCGCGATGCACATATTACTTATTCTTCTCCACATAGGCGGTGGCGTCGTGGACAGTGCGGATCTTCTCCGCGTCATCGTCGGGAATCTCTATCCCGAACTCCTCTTCCATCGCCATGACCAGTTCTACTAGGTCGAGGCTGTCGGCGCCCAGATCCTCCGCGAAGGATGCCTCGGGCTTGATCTCCGCCTCGCTCACTCCCAACTGCTCTTTGATGATTGCCCTCATCTTGTCTTCTACCGACATGTTCCCCTTCCCCCATATAAAAATATCAGAAACCAGAATGCGGGGCCTGGCCCGCGTCGTTAAATGTACAGCCCGCCTCCCACGTGCAACACTTGGCCGGTGATGTAGGCGGCACCCTCTCCCAGTAAAAACTCCGCCGCCGCCGCCACTTCCTCGGCGACACCGAAGCGGGCCAGCGGAATGCCGGCCAAGAGCCTCTGCCGGATGTCCTCGGCCAGCCCGGCGGTCATTTCAGTCTCGATGAACCCCGGCGCCACGGCGTTGACCCGAATGCCGCGCCCCGCAAGCTCCCTCGCGCAGGCCTTGGTTAGCCCGATGAGCCCCGCCTTCGAGGCCACATAGTTGACCTGGCCGACGTTGCCCATCTCCGCTACCACCGAGCTGATGTTGACCACGGCCCCCGAGCGCTGCTTCATCATAATTTTGGCCGCCGCCCTGGTACAGAGAAAGGCCCCCTTGAGGTTGACCTCCAGCACCCGGTCCCAGTCGTCGTCCGTCATGCGGACCAGCAGCCGGTCGCGGGTGATGCCGGCGTTGTTGACCAGCCAGTCCAGCCGGCCGGCCTCCTTCAGCGGCCCGTCGAAAAAAGCGGCTACCGCGGCGGCGTCGGCCACGTCAAACCTGAAACCCTTCGCCCTGCCTCCGGCGGCCTCCTCGACCTGGGCGGCCGCGGCCTCGTTGGCGGCATAGGTGAACATAACCCGCGCCCCGGCGGCCGCAAGCCTCAGCACCATGGCCCGCCCGATGCCACGGGAGCCGCCAGTCACCACCGCCACGGGAGTTTTTTCTTCGCCCATCAGCCGCCCCTCTCGGTCTTGATCCGTAGTGCTAGCGCCGGTACGACTTCAAACAGGTCTCCCACCAACCCGTAGGTGGCGACATCGAAGATAGGCGCGTTGGGGTCGGTGTTCACGGCCACGATGCACTCCGAGGACTGCATGCCCACCAAGTGCTGCACCGCCCCGGAGATACCGCAGGCGATGTAGAGTTTGGGGCTGACCGTCTTGCCCGTCTGGCCCACCTGGCGCCAGTAGGGTACCCAGCCCGCGTCAACCGCGCCGCGCGTGGCACCCACCGCGCCACCCAGGAGGCGCGCCAGGTCATCCAGCAACGCAAAATTCCTGGCGTCCTTCAGGCCCCGCCCTCCGGCGACGATTATATCCGCCTCGGCCAGATTCAGCCCCTCGGCCACCTCGACCACGCTCTCGATAAATCTCGTGCGCCGCTGGAGGCCGTCGAGCTCCGGGTTGACCATAACGACCTGCCCCTTTTTTCGGCCAGGCGCGAACGGAGCCCGCTTCATAACCTTGGGACGCACGGTGGCCATTTGGGGCCGGCTCTTCTCCGAGACAATGGTGGCCATGATGTTGCCACCGAAGGCCGGCCGGGTCTGAAGCAGCAGCCGGGACTCGGGCTCGATGGCCAGTTCGGTGCAGTCGGCGGTCAGCCCGCAGCCCAGCCGCGTGGCCAGGCGGGGCATGAGGCTGCGGCCCACACTGGTGGCTCCAGCCAGCAGGATCTCGGGGCGGGCATCATTCACCACCTGGGCCAGCGCCGCGCAATAAAGCTCGTCGGTATAGTCCGCCAGAGCGGGGGCGCACGCCAGATAAACCTTGTCCGCACCGTAGCCGAACAGCTCGGCTACCTGCGGAAAAAACTCACCGGCCACCACCGCCACGGACAGCTCACACCCCAAAACATCGGCCAGCCGTCTGCCCTCCCCCAACAACTCCAGGACCACCGGGTTGAGCCTGCCGCCGCGCGCCTCACCAAAAACCATCACCCCACGGGCGGTCTGGTCCGCCTCCGGGGCATCGGTCTTCTCCCTCCGGCACAAGAGGGCGTCGAACGGGCAGGCCTCGGCGCAGGAGCCGCACAGGGTGCAGCCGTCTCCCACCACCGCCTTGTCTTCCACCACGGTAATGGCCCCGAAGGGGCAGACCTCGACACAGGTGCCGCAGCCGGTGCACTTGTTGTCGTCAATGAGAACAGCCATACCGTTAACCCTTCAGCGCCAGAACGCCGGACTTCAGGCGTGAATACAGTGTCTCGGCCTGCTCCAAAGCGTTGCCCGAAATCATTTCCCGCCCGCCCCGGACCGGCGGGGGGAAGACCCGGCGCACGCTGGTCAGCGACCCCGGAAGGCCGATCTGGCCGGGCGCGGCGGCGATGTCGGCCGCCGACCACACTGGGATTTCCTTCTTCTTGGCCGCCATCTTGGCCCGCAAGGAGGGCATCCGGGGTTCGCCGATCTCCTTGACCACCGTGAGCAACGCCGGTAGCTCGATTTCCAGCCGGTCGTAGCCGTCGTCGGTGAGCCGTTCCACGGAGAGTTTTTTTTCGGCGAGCTTTCCGGCGAGTTTTCCTTCGCCTGCCGCCATCTCGGCCTTGCGCGCAAAAGCCACGTGGGGAACGCCAAGTCGCTCCGCCAGCCCCGGCCCCACCTGGGCGGTGTCGCCGTCTATGGCCTGCTTGCCGCAGAAGATAACGTCAAAGGGGCCAGTCGTGGACTCCAGCTTCCGCACCGCCTGGGCCAGGGTGTAGCTGGTGGCCCAGGTGTCGGCGCCCGCGAAGGCCCGGTCGCACAATAGCACGGCGTCGTCGGCCCCGTAAGAGAGCGCCTCCCGCAGCGCGGTCTCGGCCTGCGGCGGCCCCATGGAGAGCAGGGTCACCTTGCCGCCGGCGGCGTCCTTCAGCCTGAGGGCGGCTTCGAGGGCGTAAAGGTCATACGGGTTAATGATGCTCTCCACCCCCTCGCGGATAAGGGTGTGCTTTACCGGGTCGAGCCGGACCTTGGTGGAGTCGGGGACTTGTTTTAAGCAGACGATGATGTTCATTGCTGGCTGACTATCCGTTAGTGCAATTCAAAAGACTTCGCATATGCAACGGAGGCCATGCAACAGAGGCCTCGGTGGCGCCGCTTCAAAGCGGCGGAACCCGCAGTGACGACAACAACATGGGTGCCGGCTCAATCGCCGCCGGCTTGGCTATGCCCCGGCGCTCTGGAGATGAAGGTGCCGTTGCACCCGCTGACGCCACATGCCGAGGTCGTGCACTTGAGGCTCGCGCCTTTTAAATAAAGTGCACGCCGCCTGGGCGCGAGCCGCGCCAGGCATTTGCGCCCCGCTTCAGCCGTATCGCACTCCACGCCCCTATCTGCGGGGCGCTCTCCACAACTTGGAATAACCATAACCGGTGCCAAGCGCCCCAACTCGGCCGGCGGCCCTGCCGCCCCCGCAACGGACACCTAAGGCTCCTGCCACGCGGGGCAGGGATTCCTCCCGGTTCGAGCCGCAGTGGCGCCGCTTGAAGGCGGCGGGCAACCTCGGTGGCACCAGGCAGCCAGGAAATGCCTTAACGGCAACAACACCCCGCTGCCAGCGGCAGCGGGCACCCGGCGCCCCCGTTGGACTTTCAGGTGGCCACTAAGAAACCACGGGCGCCGCGTCTGGCTGGCGGCCCTGCCGCCCGCGGCCATATTCCTTGTTGAGCGCCTGGCCAATCACGTTCCGCATGATCTGGTTCGTGCCCTCGTAGATCTGTAGAATCTTGGCGTCGCGCATCATCTTCTCGACTGGGTACTCCTTCATGTAGCCGTGCCCGCCCAAAACCTGCACGGCATCCACCGTGACCTTCATGGCGACGTCGGCCGGGAACATCTTGGCCATGGCCGAGATCTTGGAGGCGTCCTTCGGGCCGGTGTCCAGCCAACGGGCCGCGCAATAGACCAGCGCCCTCGCCGCCTCAACCTGGGTGGCCATATCGGCCAGCATGTGCTGCACCGCCTGGAAGGCGATGATGGGCTGATCGAACTGAATGCGCTCGCGGGCGAACTTCACCGATTCGTCAAGCGCGCCCTGGGCCAGCCCAACCGCCAGCGCCCCTATGCCGGGCCGAGACTTATCAAAGGTCTTCATGGCGGCAATAAAGCCCACGCCTTCGCGGGCGATGAGCCGGTCCGCCGGTATGCGGCAATCGGCAAATATCAACTCCCTGGTCGAGGAGCAGCGGATACCCAGCTTCTTTTCCTTGCGGCCCAACTCAAAGCCGGGGTCGCCCGTCTCCACAATAAAGGCGCTGGCCCCACGCGCCCCCTTGGTCTTGTCGGTGACGGCAATGACCGAGTAGACCTCCGCCTCGCCGCCGTTGGTAATCCACTGCTTGCTGCCGTTGAGGACGTAGTGGTCGCCGTGGCGGACGGCCGTGGTCTTGATGCCCGCGGCGTTGGAGCCGGCGGCCGATTCCGTCAACGCGAAGGCGCCTAGTTTACGCCCGGTGGCAATGTCGGGCAAGTATTTCTTCTTCTGCTCCTCGGAGCCCATCAGCAAGATGGGGTATGCCCCCAGGAGCGAGGCCGCATAGGTAGTGGCCACGCCGATGCAGGCCCGCCCCAACTCCTCCACCGCCAGGCAGTTCTCCAGCACCCCGCCGCCGAGGCCGCCGTACTCCTCGGGAATGGATATGGCGAAAAGGTCACTCTGGGCCAGGGTCTTGATGGCGTCCCAGGGAAACTCTTCCTTTTCATCCAGTTCAGCCCGCACCGGGCAAATCTTCTCCCTGGCTATGCGGGCGGCCAGTTCCTTGATTTCCTTTTGGGTTTCGGTGAGAAAGTAGTCCATGCTTACCTCTTACATTCCAATGACGGCTGGCGATAGGCGGCGCGATTTCCATAAGCCACGGTCCCTGAGATAACATCAGGCTGCTACTATCCCTTTATCAATTAATCGCAAGAAGCTCTTTAGCCTTCTTTTCAGCTTCCACAACATGGATAGACGAAAATAGCTTCTGCAACATACGGTGAACTCCCCAATAGAGTGTCGCAACATTGATGTGTATCCCATCAGGGTGCTGCTTCAATGTAGGAGTAAGTGGATGGTTCATGTCCGGTGGCTCCTCTAATGCTATGATTTGGTCATACGTCAGAGGACTTTTGTCAATAACTAGTATCTTATTTTCGGGTTTTTCGCGCAGCCCGAACGCATGCGTAAGTGGATTTCTGGTGTGCTCGTAAAGAATTTCCACGCCATCTTTTTTTAATAACGGCTCGTCTTGCCAAGGATAAAACTCCGTTAGAAGACCCGTAAATTGCGCCCTATCGATCCCGCGCTGGCCCAGTTTATCAGCCTCAAACACACAACGTGACAGACCAGCTATGATATTACAGAGAATGGAAGTTATTGCTAAGTTGCAGCCTGCCGATAACCCACATGGCTCTTGCGGAAGCATGAGCATCGTACGCACGTCCTTAAATTGCATATCGACATGCGTCTCAAGCAACTCCTTCAGATTTTCACACTGTTTAGAACCTATCCTTAAATAGCCGCAACTTTTCTCCAACAGATGATAGCTGCCGCGAGATGCAGTAGGG
>JAZDOA010000106.1:0-33363 GCA_043799175.1 Pseudomonadota bacterium
GCCTGACGCTGCCGGTCTCGTCGTAGGTCAAGGCTGGGGAATTGTTCAGGATGCCCTGGTACTGGAAGCCGGATGCCGTATCTTACAGGAACAACGTGATGGGGAGGCGGATACCCACGGTGAAGTCCGGGGCATCTTCCGTCAGGCCCAACCCGGCCACCACGTCCAGGGACAGGGACCGAGAGAAGGCATACGTCCATCCGAAGTTGGCCTGCGCGGAATCAGCGCCGCTATCACGCTGCTTCTTGCCGTTACGGCTGCTGTCCCAGGTGATGCGTTGACTGAGGGAGAAGTTGGCCGCCAGCTTCTCGTTGAGCCCCAAAACCAGGCCGAAGGAGTATTCCGCGCTGTCTCCCGGCTTGATGTCACCGTAACCGACGCTGCTCCCCTGGCCGATATTCCTGGCAAAGTTATAGTAGTAACTCGTATTGAAGAAGAGCACCGCCGGGTCGCTGGTCTTGACGAATATAATGGTGCCGGCGATTCCCCAATGGCCGGAGCCGGTGGGGAACTCCAGCAGGCGCGGCTGGCTGTTTTTGATGTTTTTCTTTCTCAGCCCGTAGGGATCCCGCCCGGTGATGGTCTTGCCCGTCACTCCCACGACCACGTCGGGGCGTGTCCCGCCCTCGGAGAGCAGATGATAGAAGGCGGCCCCTTCCACGTCGCCCAGCTCGCTGTCGGTGGCGCTGAAATGGGACGTGCCGTCACCGGCCGGAAAGGCCTCGTCATCGGTGCGAAGCATGTAAGGCAGCTTGCCGCTTAGTTCCAAATCCTTCAGTCCGTAGCGCAGGGTCAGGGACGGCGAGAAGATATGCCGGTTGATCCTGCCCACGTTGATCCGGCCGATGAGGATGGCCTCGAAGATGGTAAAGCCGCTGATAGATACCTTCTCCCGCGAGAAGGTGCTGTAGCTGACAGCCGGCTCGATCACTATGCGGCCCGAACCTATCAGGCTGCCGCCCTTGTCTATCGGGACGGCGGGCGTGGGCGGTTTTCTGACGTCCTCGGACGATCTGTCTTCAGCCTTGGCTTCAGTACTGGGTTCCGAGCAGGCGGCGCTGGCCGTGAGAGTCAGTAGGCCCAGCACCAGAAAAGATACCAGGAGAGTTCGTAGCATCGGCGGCCCGTGTCCCTGTTTTTTTGGCTGCTTCTGGGGGGCTGCTCAACCGACCGGGACAAGCCTACCGCCTCGGCCCAGACCTTGTCAAAAGGAAATATGACCCCTCGATACCCGCCAGGACTGACTCAGCGGATGCGTTGCAGCGAAATCACGATGATGTTCGTCTGGTTGTTGCCACAGCCCGACGACTGGTTGATGGAGACCACCCCCGAGGTATTGTTGAAGGCCCCGGCGGCGATGATGTCCTGCTTCATGACGCGCATCTCATGGATCGTGTTCCCGGCCACCTGCTGCCCCAGGGCGGCGTCGGTCATGGCCACCACCCCATGGCCTCCCGCGGCAATGCAGAGAATATTGTTCTGGTTGTTCAGGTTGCCCGCTGATTGGTTGATCTGCAGCGCGCCGGTGAAGTCCTGGAACGCGCCGCGGTCCATGACGTTGGCGCGCATCATGTCCGTCGCCTCGAGCAGGTTGTCCCGGTTCAGTACCTGGGCGCTGCCGTCAGCCATCAGCGCCGTGCCCCCATCGGCCTCGACGCAGGAGAAGCTGACCGCGTTGCCCTGGTTGTTGTTGTTGCCCGGAGACTGGTTGACGCTCACTATCCCCGAGGCCCCGGCGAAGCCGTCTCTGATGTTGGCCACGCTCTGGCCGCCGGACTCCGTGATTACATTGTGTTCCAGCCCATCGTAAACCTCGGCGTGGGCCTCGGCGCTACCCGCCACCTTGACGTCCTGTATCACCGTCAGGTCCACGTTCGTGCCGTTACGCTTATAGGCGGTCACCGTTTGCGACTGGTCCTTCTCCACCGTGGTGGTGGAGGTGGTGGCGTCGCCGCAATGGCCCGCGCTTGGCCACAGAACCCCCATCATGCAGAGCAGCATCAGGAACCACATCAGAACCCAGCTATATTGGGCAGCAGTTTCGAAACATCGGTGCCGTTGATTATCACGATTTTCAGGTTCATGACCGAGGTGATAACGTTGTGATTCCCCGGCACCTGGATGATGTGGATCAGGCCGCTGCTGTTCTCGATGCTTCCCACGAAGGCGCGGACGCCCATGTCGGCCATGCTGGGATCGGTGATTTCCGTCATTGTTGAGTCCGCAACGTTTGCGGGGCAGTAGTACTTGGCCGCGCGGCCGCGCATCCGGGCCAGGATCTCGTCGGCCACCGGCTCCACGCCCCGCGCCTCCTCCGCGCTCAGGTTGGGGAAATACTCCCGCACCATGGCGGCCCGTGCCCCCCCGCTGTCAGGGATGCCATCCTGGAGTGGAAAGGCCGCGACGGGCGCGCCCCACGAAAACAACACGGTCATCACAAGGACGACGATCAGTTGTGCCATGGCGAGTTCCTGACCGGCTTGGTGATGTCCCATAGCCGCATGGTGGGGTCGAGCGGAATGAAGTGCTCCCCCCGGTCTCTGGCATGCAGTGCCCTGCTCAATCCTCGCACCTCCGGCTTCCAGAGTTGGAACCCTTGGCTGTCGTCCTTTTTCTGCCCCAGCGCGGCCAGAAAAACCCCGTTCCAGGCCTGCTGGAGCTCTTCAAGCCGCATCGCTCGGTTGCCCAGGGCGGGGTCCGCCAGAAAGGCCAGACCGTCCCGGACTCCTTTAAGAACGACGAAGTGCTGATACGTCATGGTGTCTATCAGGATTATGCCGGGCACCTTCAGGCTGGACAGTTGCTCCACCGTGAACTTGAACCCGGCGGACTGGTATTTGATGGCATCGAGGAAGCGCTTCATGTCCAGCAATGAAAATCCTTTCTCTTTGATCAGCTCCGCGCTGCCCGTCCTGGCCATGACATCCAGGACTTCCTCTTCCGTGGTCAGCCGGCCGAAGTGGTAAGTGAGCAGGGTGGCCACCGCCGCGGCACCGCAGCTATAGTCATGCTGCTGGGTGACTATGCCCACCGTGCGCGCCTCCTTGAGGCTCAGGACTTTCCTGTCCAGCCTCGGACCCGCCGCCAGAGGGAGGGGGAAGGCTCCCACTCCCGAAGGCAAGGCGATTACGACCGCAAGACCAACTGCCAGAAGTGTCCTCATGCGTCTCCGACGACTCCCTTGCCTGGAGGGGCTTGAAAGCCAGCCCCTCCAAACAGGGATCTACTGGTATATGGTGCCAAGCGTGCCCACAACCAGGGAGACGGAGTTGCCCTGATTGTTGCAGTTGCCGGAAGCCTGGTTGACCAGCATCACGCCCGAGGCGCCGGAGAAAGCCCCGCCGACTATCTTGTCGTTCTTTTCAACGTCTTTTTCGCTGATGACATTATTGGCCGTAACGAGCCCAAGGTCCGCCTCGGCCAGCGACATGGTCTGGTTGGCGCCTACCGCGATTGCGGTGGCATTATCCTGGTTGTTGCAGTTGCCGGAGGCCTGGTTGACCCCAACAAGGCCGCTGGCCCCGTTGAAGGCGCCGAGTGTTCCGCCGGTGAGGGCGCCGGTACCGATCAGGTCATTGCGGATGGACCCCACGGCAGTGATTTTATTGCCGCAAGGAACGGCGATGACAACGCCGATGGCCTTATCTATATGGGTCTGGGCGCTGAGGAACTTGTTGGCCTCGGGATCCAGGCTGGCATAGGCCAGGGCAACCGCCGAACCCTGATTGTTGGCGTTGCCGGGGGCTTGGTTGACGTTCACGATGCCGGTGACACCACCGAAGGTGACATCGCCCGCCGCGTTGGTGCCGCCCAGCAGGGCCGTGCTGTGCACGACCTCGGAGGGCGCGGGCGGTGTAAGGGGGGCGGCCGACGTGGCTTCGGTAATCACGTTCAAGATATTGCTGTCGTTTTTGGTTACATCCGCCTGGGCGGACTGGGCCACTTCGGCCAGTTGCTTGGCCTGCAGGATCACGCTCTTGGTGATGTCCACGGTCACGACCGCCGCGATGCCTTTGGTCTTGGTGACAGCGGTCGTCACCAAGACAGTGGCGAAGGCAAGACCGGAGGCGCTCATAAACAGGGTCGCGCCAAGGGCTGTGGCTAACAGTCTTTTCGTCATATCGACCACCTCGGACTGAAGAGGATGTCTGGCCGTTATTCCTCAGCTTCCCAACGTCCAGCCGCAACGGGGAGCGAGCCAGGAAGCCCACTCCACCGCCGGCCGGCCTCTCAAACTCTAGAAGATGGCGCTCAGCGCGGTCACGGTCACCGCCACCGAGTTGGCCTGGTTGTTGGCGTTGCCGCTCGCCTGGTTTATGGAGGTGATGCCCGAGGCGCCGCTGAAGGCACCCATGTTGATCAGGTCGGTCTTGTTCACGTCAGTCTCGGTGATGATATTGGCAGCCGCGGTCATGCCCAGATCGGACTCGGCCAAGGTCATGACGGGATCGGCACCGATGGCCACCGCCACGGCGTTGTCCTGGTTATTCACATTGCCCGCCGCCTGGTTGACCGAGAACACGCCGGTCACTCCGCCCAGGAAGGCGTCATTGATGGCGTCGCTGCGCTCGCTGAAGGCAGCGATCACGGCGTTGCCAGTCACCAGCTTGTCCACATGAGCCTGCGCGCCCAGGAAGGCGGGGTTGTCGTTGGCATAGGCCAGCGCCACGGCATTGCCCTGGTTGTTGGCATTACCCGGCGCCTGGTTCAAGGAAACGATGCCCGTAACCGCGTTGAAGACGTCACCGCTGAGCTCGGCGTGACTGGTCACCACTTCAGAGGGAAGCGGCACCAGCTCGCCCGGAAGCTCGATGACAACGTTGGCCGCGATGGTATCATTCTTGGTTACGTCCGCCTGGGCGGAGCTGTCTACCTCCGCCAACTGCTTGGCATTGAGCAACACGGTCTTGGTAATGGTGGGCGTGATGATCTCATTGATGGTTTTGGTCTTGGTAACAGTAGTGATCACGGTCACTTCGGCGAAAGCGGTGGCGGCCAGGCCGGCGGTCAGCAGTCCTGCACAGGCAAGGGTAAATACCTTCTTCATCAGTCTCTCCTTCGAGCATGTTGTAGGGCATTCTGGTCTTGGCTCCCCATCCCCTGGTGACGCACCGGAAAAAACCGCATCACCTCCTTTCGGCTGCCCGCCAGTACCGATGCCGATGAGCAATCAAACCAACCCGCGCCGAAAAAACCCCTTGAACGTGGGCGGCCGGCCCGAGGGGCGGGGGCACCCCGTCTCCCGCGCCCGACCGCGCCCAAGTGAAACCCGGGCCTGGTCAGTCACTCACTCTTGATGGCAACCTGGCTGCGTCGGTCGCGCAATCGCTGATGTTGTTTCGTTCGTTGTCCGCTGGAAGGGTGCCGAGGATCCTATGGAGAGGCTGGTGGCCACGAAGTTCGTCTTGAGGTACACCGCTACATAACAGCAAGAAGGATGCCCGCGCCGAAAACGCCTTAATCCTCGGCCCGGTGCGGTTTTGCCGGGCCTCCCGCCCCCCCTGGCCCTGTCTTGCTCCTGGGGCAACGGCCACAGGCGCCGTGAATCAACCGGCTGAAGCGCCTGGCCATTCGTTCATTCCGGTTTTCTGGACAGGCCGTGCTTCTTCAGAAGATGGTAGATCTGAGAGCGGCTGATCTGGAGCAGCCTGGCACACTCGGTGACCTTGCCCCCGCTGGTTGCCAGCGCCTCTCTCAGGCAGTCGGCCTCGAGGTTCTGGCGCGCCTGGCGCAAACCGGACCCCGGTCTGATGGGCACCGCCTCGCTCAGGTCCAGGTCCTTGGCCGTGATCCAGGAACCGTCGGCGAGCACCGCCGCCCTCTTGACGCGGTTGATCAGCTCCCGAACGTTTCCGGGCCAGCCGTGGTGGAGCAGGGCCTTCTGGGCGGCGGCATCGAAGCCCGCCAGCTTCTTGGCAATCTCCTTGGCGTAGAGCCCCAGCATATGCTCGGCCAAGAGCAGGACGTCCTTCCCTCTTTCCCGCAGCGGCGGCAGGTTCACGTGAAGCACGTTCAGCCTGTAATAAAGGTCCTCCCGAAAGAGGCCCTGTTCGACCGCCTTTTTGAGGTCGCGGTTAGTCGCGGCCACGATGCGCACGTCAACCTTTCGGGGGCGGTTGGTGCCGATCCTCTCTATGGCCCGATTCTCAATGAAACGCAGGAGTTTGGCCTGAAGCGAAAGGGCCATTTCACCTATCTCGTCGAGCAGGACCACCCCGCCCTGGGCCATTTCCAGGCGTCCCACGTTCTGGCGGTAGGCCCCGGTGAAGGCACCCCTTTCGTGGCCGAACAGCTCGCTCTCCAGCAGCCCCTCCGGTATGGCGGCGCAATTGATGACTATAAAGTCCCCCGCCGCCCGCTTGCTCTGCGACGAGACCAGGTGCGCGACCAGTTCCTTGCCGGTGCCGCTCTCCCCCGTGATGAGCACGGTCTCATCGGCGGCGGCAATCCGGCTGATTGTCCGCAAGGTGCTCTTCATGGCCGGGGACTCGCCCAGGATCGGCCCCCCCCCCTCGCCCTGCGGACCGCGGCCGACACGACCCCCACTCGCCATGTTTCCGATGGCTATTCCCACTCATGGCCTGCCTGTTGTAGTGATTACGCTTCTGGAGACAACCGCGGAGGATGGAAGCGAAGCCGCCATAAAGAGACAGCAGCGCTTCATCTGGCCTTGTACTTTCCTGGTCCCTCCGAGGTCAAGCCCAAAAATCATGCGCCCGCGCGGGGCGGGCGAGACAAGACGGCCAAGCGCTCGGCCAATAAAGAGAAACGGGAGATGCAACGTTTTGCGTTGCATCTCCCGCTTGCGTCCAGCCGGGGGGTTAAACCTACCGCCTAGTCAGGTATCAATATGTATCCGATTGCCTCCCGCCCGTTTGGCCATCGTCCTGCCCGCCAGCGCCGGGATCCTGACCCATATCCTGCTGATCGCCGCCCGCGCCGGGATCCTGGCCCATATTACCCTCGGTGCCACCCACGCCGCCGTCCATGTCTTCCTCGCGGCCACCTGGGCCCTCACCGGCACCGCCCATTTCAGGGGCATTGCCCCTTGGGGGACTGCCGGCCGCGTCTCCACCGCCAGCCGTACCGTCGCCACTGCCCCGGGCAGCCTGCCCATCGACATCCTCGCTGCTCTTGGACACGGCCCCAGGGACCGTCCGCGGCTGGGGCGAGAGCACCACGACTTCCTCGGCCACATTCTTGTCGCCAACCTTCCGGTAGCTTGCCCGTATGCGGTCCCCCTCCCAGAGAGTGTCGAAGGTGGCCGGCGCCCCTCCCGGACCGGCAACGAATCTGGTCCTGTCCGTCACCTCCAGGTCGGTGCCGAACAGACCCGAGAAGCCTCCCACGGTCAAGGTCTTCTTGGGGCGGTCGATACCGCTTACTTCTCCTTCGACTTCGTTCATCTGTCGCGGTTGGGTGCCAGCCTCCGCGGGGGCTTCACCGCCTTGAGTCCCGGCGGCTGGCGGCCCTTGCTCCGCGCCGCCGCGCTCCATCTGGCTCCCGCCGCCAGCCGTGTCCGCGCTACTATCCACACCGGAGGATTTATCCTCGGCACTCGCCGTCGGCGCGACCAGCGCTAGGCTCAGAAATAAAACCATCAGGAAAAGCAGCCTCGAGAACCGCATACAGCCAAGCCTCCCACCATTGTCGATTTCCTGCTGTCTGACCTTTCGCGCCCCTTTCGGGGGCATGCCAAAAAACGTCAGCCCTTCGGCTCTCGGGGATCCGCCGGGGGTTGCCCCTGGCCGTAAACGACAACTATGGACGTGGCGACATTCTCATCTCCCGCCTTGCGATACCTGGCCCGGATGACGTCTCCCTTGCGGACGTCCTTCAGGGCTATTGGCTCATTACCGCTCGATCTTATGATGGTTTCGGGCGTGACCATGATCTCGGTGCTCAGAAAACCGGCAACTCCTCCGATGGAGAGTCTGCCCGCGCCCCAGTCCACCCCACTCACCGTGCCTTCGATCATATTCGGCCCAACCACCGCGCCAGACTCCCCGGTCTGGCTGGCGACCACGGGCCGCACCGCAACCATAGCCGCGACAAACATGACCATGGCGGTCAGCTTCATACAGAGCCTCATCTTGTCCTCCCTCATGACCTGGGCGGCAGGGCCGCCAGCCAGACGCCGGCACCCACGGCATGCCGTGGCTGTTGATACGTTCCAGAAGGCGAGGGCATCGGCGCCCTCTCAATCAGTTAATATGTTACGCAGCCGGCAACGGGCCAGTCAAGCCAACCTCCGGGGCGCCGTCGCCGCCCGCGCGGGCACCGGGCCGGGCCAGCATTTTTTGCTCCTTGATGCACAGAAAATGATTGATCCTCCGCCAGCAGCGGGTACCATAAGACTCTAGGGGCGAGGCGGTGACCACGGCGGCGGCTTCTCCCCGGTGTTTTTTCTCTTGCCAAGCCTGATTCCTGATTCAGTTCCTCCCCAATCATAAGCCGCGCGACTCGGAGCGACGGCCAGTGCAACCCCGGTCAGCCCCTTCAGCCGGGGCGTTTTCGCCGAAAAACCTTCATAAGCCGACGAGTACCAAAGGGAAGTAGCCCAAGAGGTCTGACAGACCCTTCCACTTCCACGCTATCGCGTAAGGATGAAGATTCCCCTTGGCAGCGGCTTGGCAAACCACGCCGGAGGCTAGGTCTCGCTATGCGCATTGCATTCTTCGCTCATTCCATCCTTGCGGACTGGAAGAACGGGCGCGCGCACTTCCTGCGCGGCCTGGCCCGGGAACTGTCGCGGCTCCGGCACGAGGTCTGTTTCTATGAGGCCGGCAACAACGACGCGGCCTGCAAACAGACCAACGAAGTCGGCCGCAGCACCCTGCTGGAGACGCTGAAGGCATTCCCCTTCCTGAAGGTGCGTCTCTACCGTGACGGGGGGCGCGACCCCAAACCCCTGCTGCGTCAGGCCTTGGCGGAGGCCGACGTGGCCTTTGTGTCCCAATGCGCCGAGGGCTCGATAATCCGCGCCGTGCCGGAGTTGCTTCGCCCCGGCCAGATCTGCGTCTTCCACGACAGCCAGTACCGCCTTCCTTTCGAGGAGGCGCGCTACCGGACCTATGGCCTGGAGCGCTATGACGTCGTACTGGCCTGCGCCGGCAGCCTGGCCTCCACTTTCCGCACCCGCCTGGGTCTGGACCGGGTGGAGGTTCTGCACGAGGCCGCCGACACCGACCTGTTCTATCCCCGCCCCTGCCGCCAGGACGTGGACCTGCTCCTCATCGCCAACGGTGACCGCGACCTGCCCCTGCGCGAGTACTTCCTCGATCAGTCCCTGGTGTTTCCTCATCTGCGCTTCTGCCTGTATGGCACGGACCACGGAGAGCAGGCACGGCAGCAATTTCGCACCACCTACCGGGTGGACTATCGCGGCTGGGTGCCCAACGTGCAGACGCCGCCCCTCTACGCCCGCAGCCGGCTCGCCTTGCACCTCCACCGGGATTCCTACGCCCAGGTCGAGGGGTCTCCCACCATCCGGCCCTTCGAGGCCTTCGCCACCAGGACCTGCCTGCTGACGGGGCCATGGCAGGACACCGACGGCCTCTTCAACGAAGGAGAGCATTACCTTCGGGCCTCGTCGCCGGCGGCGGCCACCGAGCTGATCCGCTACCTGCTGGAAAACCGGCCGGCACGGGAGAGAATCGCCGAGGCGGGCTACCGCAACCTGCTGGCGCGCCATACCTGTCGCCACCGCGCGGTGCAGCTCCTGGGCATAGTGGCCCGCTACCATCGCGCGGCGGCTTAACGCTCAGTCATATGAATCAGCGTCTGGTCCTTTCGCCGCAGGTGGATCTGGACAACCACAAACAGTTTGTGCAAAGTAAGTCTTAAAACTTATCAGCCGCCCCCCCGCACGATGCCCTGTCCGCTCCCCTGCGTGGGCACGACTCTTGAAATTGCCAAGGGGGGCTCATGCGGGTGGCCTTGCAAGAGGCCTGGTGGGCCGCGGACGGCGGCATTGGTGAATTATGAACCAGAACCCTCTCCAGAGGCTTCAGGTCCTGCGGGACAAACTCGGGGCGCTTAAGCAGCGCGCGGCTACGGCGCCTGCCGGTCCCTTGCCCCTGGATACCCTCCAGGACGTGCTTAGCTCCCTGGAAGATCTCCAGGCGGCCGTCGCCGAGAAGGAAGCCGATCTACGGAGGCTCGCCGCCGAGGCCGAGCGCTGGCACTACCAGAATCTGTTCGATTCCGCTCCCGAGGGCTACCTGGTCACCGACACTGATGGCATAGTTCGCGAAGCGAACTCCGCCGCCGCCGCGCTGTTGGGCACCCGCCAGGACCGTCTCGTCGGCAGGCCGCTGATCGAATACCTGGCCGAGGAAGACCGCGCCGCCTTCCGTGAACTGCTGGCCCGGCTGAGCAGGGGCATGGCCTCGGAGGACTGCCGGCTGAACATGACCACGCGGGGCTGGACCTTCACCGCCGCGCTTACCGTCGCCTGCATGCGTGACTTTCGGGGCAGCGTCACCGGCCTGCGGTGGCTCGCGCGCGACATCAGCGAGCACCGTCGCCTCGAAGACGAAGCGCGCGCCGGGTGGGAAAAGCAGCGGGCCGTCTGGCTCAAGACCATTTTGGACGAACTGCCCGCCGCCGTGGTGATTGCCACCGCCCCGGATGGCCGCATCGAGATGGCCAATGCCGCGGCCGAGGCCATGTGGGGCATAGCCCCGGCCCGGGTGACCCCAGGGGAATGGAACAAGCGCTGGCGCCTGTTACGGCCCGACGGGACAGAGGTGGGGGACTCCGAGTTCGCCCTGACCCGCGCGGTGCTTCAGGGCGAGCACGTCCAGGGGGAGGAATACACCATGGAGCAGGCCGACGGCTCCAGGGTCTCCTTCTCGGCCAACGCGGCCCCGTTCTTCGAAGACGGCCGCGTGACGGGCGGTGCCCTCGTCTTCCGGAACATAACCACCGAAAAGGAAGTGCAGTCCCGCCTGGAGGCGGCCGGCCGGCTCAAGGACGAATTCCTGTCTCTGGCCTCGCACGAGCTGAAAACGCCGATCACCTCGATCAGGCTGTTCACGGAGCTGGCCACCCGCCGCCCGGACAGAGTCGATACGGGCCTCATGGAAACCGTGACCCGCCAGGCCGAACAACTCGTGCGCCTGGTAGATGACCTGCTCCACGCCTCCATGTGCCGGCTGGGCCGCCTGCCGGTGGAGATGCGCCCCCTGGACCTGGCCGATCTGCTGCGTGGGCTGTGTGACCGCATGCGTCAGGCCTACACCACCCACCAGTTGATCTGCCTCATCCCCGGCGAGGCCGTCACCATCGCCGCGGACCCGCCGCGGGTGGAACAGATTTTCTTTAACCTGCTGGAAAACGCCAAAAAATTCAGCCACGAACGCGGCAGGATCTTCCTGGAGCTCCACGCCAACGGCGAGAAGGCCACGGTAAGCGTGCGCGACGAGGGAATCGGCATAGCCCCCCAGGACATGCCCCACGTCTTCGAATGCTTCTACAAACCCCTGGCGCACCAGGCGATTTATCCGGGGCTGGGGGTGGGCCTCTACATCTGCCAGGAGATTGTCAAGCTGCACGGCGGCCGCATCTGGGCCGAGAGCAAGGAGGACGGAGGGAGCGAGTTCTTCGTGGAACTGCCGCTGGTGAACAAGGCCGGCGGGTGACAGGGCCACCGGCCAAACTCCGGCGCCCAGCAACCACCCTGGCTATTGAAACGTCCGGGAGGGCGCCGGCACCTGTCGGCGTTGCCGACAGGACCCGAGTGGCAGGCCGCCCATTACAGAATCTTGCGCCGGCCGTTGTAGCGTTCGGAATCATACAGAGACCTGACGTCCACCCGTTCCATGTGGCTGGCGACGGTTCTCAGGGGCACGGAGGTGATCTGCCCCAGCCGCACCGCCACCATGCGACCGAAATCCTCGCTTAAGATGAGATCAACCGCCGCGATGCCGAAGCGGCGACCCATCTTGCGGTCGAAGGCGCTGGGCGCCCCGCCGCGCTGCAGGTGGCTGAGGTTGACGTGGCGGGTCTCCAGCCCGGTGCGCTTGCCTATCTCCGCCGCCAGCTCCCTGGCTATGCCGCCGCAGACCTTGTGGCCGAAGCCGTCGAGTTCGTCGGAGATATAGCAGGGCTGCCCGCCCGCGGACTTGGCCCCTTCGGCGATCACCACGATGGTATAGCGGATGCCCGACTCCCGCCGCCGCTTGAGCATCTCGCAGATGCGGTCGAGGTCGTAGTCGTACTCGGGGATCAGGATGATGAAAGCCGCCGCGGCCTGCCCGCCGTCCAGCGCCAGCCAGCCCGACCGCTGCCCCATGGTCTCCACCACGAAGATACGGCTGTGGGAACCGGCGGTCGTCCTTAGCCGGTCTATCTCTTGGGTGATGACGTTGAGGGCCGAATCGTGCCCCAGGGTGTAGTCGGTGCCGACGACGTCTTTGTCTATGGTCTTGGGGATACCGATGACTTTGATTCCCATGCGGGAAAGCTTGTAGGCGCAGCCCAGGGTATCCACGCCGCCCACGACCACCAGCACCCCGATGCCCAGCCGCCTGACGTTGTCTAGCAGACGCTCCGAGCAGTCCGTGCATGAGTGATAGAAGGGATCGACACGGGCCGTGCCCAGCCGGGTCCCCCCGTAGCGGTCCCAGGTGCGAACGGCGTCTTCGTCAAGGGGCACCAGCCACTGGGCCACGCTTTCGGGGCTGTCGGGGTCGACCTCGATCAGACCCTTGTAGCCATCGACGCTGCCCACCACCTGGAACTCCGGGCACCCTTCCCGTTTGGCGTACAAGAGGGGGTCGGTGGCCGTCTTGACTATCCATTTTATGACGGAGTTGATGCCGGGGCAGTCTCCCCCCCCGGTCACGATACCGATTTTCATCAGGGCCATATGGACCTCCCCCAAAAGCTGACTGACGCTGATTCGCGCTCGAACGGGTGTCGGCGAAAAAAGAGATACCCAGGAGAAGCCAAGATTATAGCAGCGGCCGCGTGGGGCTTGCCATGTTTTTCCACGGCCCGCTGGGCGAAGCCACCCAAAACGTGCTATAGTTCGTGGAATATCTCGAATATCTCTCCTGGATGGGGACGGATGCACCAACACGACATCAGCCTGCCGCACGAGCTGCTTCTTCGGGCACACACCCACCATCATCATGAGCCGAAAAACCTTGCCGGGCGCCGCCTGGTGCTGGTCATGGCCCTCAATCTGCTCATCGTGGTGGCCCAGAGCATTGGGGGCCTGGTCTCGGGTTCGGTGGCCCTGCTCTCCGACGCGGTCCATAACCTGAGCGACCTTTCCTCGCTGGCCATAGCCTACGCCGCCGATCGCATCGGCCGCCGGGAGATCTGCGCAACCAACACCTTCGGCTACAAACGGGCCGAGATTGTCGCGGCGGTCGTCAACGTCACCCTCCTTCTGCTCATCGCGGCCTTTATCGTCTATGAAGGCTACCAGCGGCTGCTCCACCCCCAGCCCGTGCGGGGCGCCATCGTGGCGGCCCTGGCCCTGCTGGGGTTCGCGGCCAACGCCGGCTCGGTGCTCATACTGCGCCACGACGCCAAAGCGAACCTCAACATCAAAGGGGCGCTATATCATCTGGCGCTCGACGCCCTGACTTCGCTGGGCGTGATGGTCGCGGGCCTGGTCATCGTGGTGACCGGCTGGTACCCCATAGACCCTCTGGTCTCCTTCGCCGTGGCGTTCTTTATCATCAAGGGCTGTTGGGACATCATGCGGGAGGCGGTCAACATCCTCATGAACGGCACCCCCCAAGGGCTGGATGTTCACCATATAAAGGAAGAACTGGAAAACATCGAGGGCGTGGAGGACGTCCATCACGTACACGTCTGGAACGTCTCCTCCAGATCCATCGCCTTCGCCTGCCACATAATCGTCAAGGACCAACTGCTCTCGAAGGTGGACGAGCTGGCCCAACGGCTGCGGGAGCGGCTCTTCTGCGAGTTCGGGATCGACCACCCCACCCTCCAGTTCGAGACCCGCAAGTACGACGACGTAGGTATCTTCTGCCAGGGGGTATTCTGCTCCAAATCCCAGCCGGCCGGCCATGGCAAAGACAAACCGTGAGGCGCCTTGCGTCTGACCAGGGACATGGTTCATAGTCAAGATAATGAACCAGGCCAGCCACAGTCTGTTGGCTCTAGCGCTCCGCCAGGCGGCGGCCATCGTGCTGCTCGCCTCCGTGGTAGGGCTGGCGCTCGGCCTGGGCAGGGGTACGCTCAATACCTCCTCTCCGGTGCCTCTTAGACCCGTGGCCACCCCCGCTCCGTCTTTTTTGGGGCGCGCGCCCCAAAAAAAGGCGATCCCTCCGGCCCCAAAAACCTCCGGTGAGCTGAGCCCGCTGGAGGCCCAACGGCTGCTGGCATCCGGCGCCGTGGCCCTCGATGCCAGGAGGCCTGAGGATTACGCCGCGGGCCACATACCGGGCGCCATTAATCTTCCGGCCGAGGAGTTCGACCGCTGCTTCCCCGACGTGCAGCCCAGGCTGTCGCCCGCCGTTCCCCTCGTGCTCTACTGCGGCGGAGAAGACTGCTCGCTGAGCCATGAACTGGCCGCCATCCTCCACCCCATGGGGTTTCAGCCCAAGGTACTCCGCGGCGGGATCGAGGCTTGGACGGCCGCCGGCCTGAGGACGGAACGATGAAAGCGATCTGCCTCATTCCGCGCGTGGCGCTGGGGGCGCTGTTTATCTTCGCCGCCCACGACAAGCTGCTCGATCCGACGGCCTTCGCCCACGCCGTGGCCAACTACCAGGTTCTGTCCTTACCAACCGCCAACCTGATTGCCCACGTCTTGCCATGGATAGAGGCACTCTGCGGAGCACTTCTGTTGCTGGGCGTGGCCGTGCCCGGCGCCAGCCTCGTTACCAGCGGGCTCCTGGTGGTTTTTGGCGCCATGGTGGCCCAGGCCATGTGGCGGGGGCTGGATATTGCCTGCGGCTGCTTCTCCCTGGCCGCGGAGCGAATCGGCTACCCCGTCCTGCTCCGGAACCTGGCCCTGCTGGCGGTCAGCCTGTGGGTGTTCTTCCGGAGCCTCAAGGCCGGCGCCGCCAAGGGACGCCGCCTCATCCCTTGAACCATTCAGCCGGACCTTGACAGCGGAAGGAGGCGCCGCTATTGTGACCGGGCGGTCATAAGGCGGGCACCACGCGACCTTGGCCGGGCGGGCGGGCGATGGCAATACAGAAGGTCAATTACCAGACGGATACCGAAGGCAGACCCGCACGCACCGCACACGCCAAGCAGACCTTCCTGAACCTGCCTGATGAAAAGCGGGGCCGCATATTGGCGGCGGCCACCGATGAGTTCTCCCATAAGGGCTTCGAGCGGGCCAGCATAAACGCCATCGTGGCCAGCGTGGGTATCGCCAAGGGATCTATCTATCAATACTTCCCGGACAAGAAGGGCCTGTTCCTCTACACCTTCGAGGCGGCGGTAAGCCTTATTCGGGCCACCCTCAAGAAGGTGAAGGCCGACAGCGAAGATCTGGATTTTTTCGAGCGGCTTCGGCTCTCGCTCCTGACCGGCTTTCAGTTCACGCGCAGGCACCCCCGCATCTACGCCGCCTACCTGCGCATCCTGTTCGGCTCCGACACCCCCATGCGCGAGGACCTGGTCCGGGTCATCCGGCTGTTCTCCGCCAACTATCTGCGCACCCTCGCCGAAGAGGGCCTGCGCCGGGGCGAGCTTCGCCCGGACATGAAACCCGCTCACATCGCTTTCTTTCTCGACGCGGTGATGGACCGTATGCTACAGGCCTATGCAATTGCCGGTCTGGACTTCGGCCTGGGGCTCCACGGCGCTCAGGCGCAGCGCACCGAGGAGTGGGTGAATCTGTTCATCGATTTCATCCGGCGGGGCCTGGCCAGCCCGGAGACAAGGAACCAGACTGCTCTGACATAACTTTTTGGTGGGGTCTTCCAGCAACCAATGCAACTGACAACGGGTGAACGCATAATCGCGGGCAGCGGCCTGGAAAGCATCGCCCGCAAGGTGGTGTCCGGGGAGCGGCTCAGCTTCAAGGATGGCTGCGCCCTCTATAGGGGCAACTTCCATGCCCTGGGCTGGCTGGCCAACCTGGTGCGGGAGCGGCTGCACGGCAAGCTGGCCTTTTTTATCTGCAACCAGCACATCAACTACTCCAACATCTGCACTAATGGATGCACCTTCTGCGCCTTCGGCAAGGAGCCGGGGCAAGAGGGCGCCTATGAAATGTCCATAGAAGAGATTTCGCGAAAGGTGCAGGAGCGGCTGTCCGATCCGATAACCGAACTGCACATCGTGGGGGGTTGTCATCCCAGTCTTCCGCTGGAATATTACCTGGAAATGCTCCGCACGGTGAAGAAGCTGCGGCCGAACTGCCACATCCAGGGCTTCACCTGCGTGGAGATAGCCCACTTCGCGCAGCTCTACGGCATGGCGGTCGAGGACGTCCTGGCCGCCTTCAAGGAGGCCGGCCTGGGGTCCATTCCGGGCGGCGGGGCCGAGGTCTTCAGCTCCCGGGTGCGTCGCGCCCTTTGCCCCAGGAAGCTGTCACCCGTCAGATGGCTCGACGTGGCCCGAAAGGCCCACCTGATGGGACTCAAGACCAATGCCACCATGCTCTACGGCCACATCGAGACGGTGGAGGAGCGGGTCGAGCACCTCATAACCCTGCGGGAGCTTCAGGACGAGACCCGCGGCTTCCTCACGTTCATTCCCCTGGCCTTCCACCCAGAAAACACCCGGCTCGCCCACCTGCCGCCACCCACCGGCCTGGACGAGCTGAGGACCACGGCGGTGGCCCGGCTGATACTAGACAACTTCCACCACATAAAATCCTTCTGGATCATGTCCAGCCCCAAGATCGCCCAGATCAGCCTCCACTTCGGGGCCGACGACATAGACGGGACGATCATCGAGGAAAAGATAACCCACATGGCCGGCGCCAAGACCGCCGAAAACATGCCCAAGGAGGAACTCATCTGGCTCATCCGCGAGGCGGGCCGCACCCCGGTGGAACGCGACACGCTCTATGAGGAACTGAAGGAGTACTCCGTGGCATGAGTGACAACGACATCGTCCGGCGCGCGACAGAGAAGGCCTGTGCGGACGCCAGGCTGGAGGCGGAGGAGGCCGCCGCGCTTTTTTCCAACCTCCCGCTGGTGGAACTGGGGGCACTGGCCCATGCGAGGCGCATGAGCCGCCACCCGGAGTCGGCTGTCACCTACGTTATAGACCGCAACGTGAATTACACCAACATCTGCGTCAGCCGGTGCCGCTTCTGCGCCTTCTGGCGCGACGAATCCTCGCCCGAGGCCTACGTGCTGGCCAAGGAAGAGCTGGCGGGCAAAATTGAGGAAACCCTGCGGCTGGGCGGAACCCAGCTCCTCCTCCAGGGCGGCCTCCACCCCAGCCTGCCGCTCGCGTGGTATGAAGACCTGCTGCGCTACATCAAGCGCTGGCCCATTCATGTTCATGGCTTCTCGCCGCCGGAGATAGTCCACTTCTCCCAGCTGGCCGGCCTCGGCCTCGAGGAAACCATCTCCCGCCTCCGGGCCGCCGGGCTCGACAGTATTCCGGGAGGCGGGGCGGAGATTCTGGTCGAGCGTCTGAGGGAAAGCCGCTCGCCCGGCAAGTGCTCGGCCGGAGAATGGCTGGAGGTCATGGCGGTGGCCCATCGGCTGGGAATGAAGACCACGGCCACCATGATGTTCGGCGAGGGGGAGACCCTGCTCGAGCGCCTAAAACACCTGGAGCGGCTGCGCGCCCTCCAGGACCAGACCTCGGGGTTCACGGCCTTCATACCCTGGCCCTTCCAGCCCGGCAATACCGCCCTGGGCGGCACGGCGCCGAGCGCGGTGGAGTACCTGCGTACCCTGGCGGTCTCCCGGCTGTTTCTGGACAACTTCGCCAACCTCCAGGCATCCTGGGTGACCCAGGGGGCCAAGGTCGGCCAGGTTGCCCTTTTTTTTGGGGCCAACGATTTCGGCTCCACCATGATCGAGGAAAACGTCGTGGCCGCCGCCGGTGTCTCCCACCTCATGAGCCGCGAGGAGATGGTCCGCCTCATAGAAGTCGCCGGCTTCACGGCCCGGCAACGCAATCAGCGCTATGAGCATATTTCCGGCTGACAGCATGCCGGCTGACCCGGCGGTGCGCCTGGACCGCGCCCGGTGGCTGCTGCCGGTCGTCTCGGCGCCGATAGAGGACGGCGTCCTGGCCACGCGGGCGGGACGGGTGCTGGCGGCCGGGCCAAGGCGCAAGGTACTGGCGAGGTTCCAGGGCACGGTTCACGACCACGGCGAGGCGGCCATATTGCCCGGCCTAGTCAACTGCCACGCCCATCTCGAGCTTACGCCCCTGGCGGGCCAGGTCTTTTCTTCCTCGAGCGACTTCTGCGGCTGGCTTGCGGCGCTCATAGACCATAAGGCGGCCCGTGGCATCGAAGATCTGCGGGAAGGCGTGCGCCAGGGGCTGGCCCAGGCCCGAGCCTTCGGCACGGCGCTGGTGGCGGACAACATCTCTCCCCAGGTGGCGGTTTTTCCGGGCCTCTACCCCGACGGGCAGGCCGTGGCCCTGGTGGAACTGCTGGGGTTTGCGGCAGGCCGGGCCGAGGAACGCTGGGCGCGGGCGGAGGCCGCCGCGCGCGCGTTGCAATCCGCCGGGGTCGAGGCGGCTTTGGCGCCTCACAGCCCCTATACCGTCTCCAGGGCTTTGCTTGAGCGCTGCGCGCGGCGGGGGGGGCGGTTGTCTATTCACGTAGCCGAATCGCGGGAAGAGGTTGATTTCCTGCGCTCGGGAAAAGACTCGGCCATTCGGGATCTGCTGGTCTCCCGTGGGGCCTGGGACGACGGCTTTGAAGCCCCTGGGGGGGGGTCGCCGGTCGAGTATCTGGACCAATTGGCCCTGCTGGGGGGAAAAACACTGGCCGTGCACCTGGTACAGGCAACGAGTGCTGACCTGGAAATTCTGGCCCGGCGCGGCACCAGGGCCTGCCTCTGCCCCCGGAGCAACCTGGCCCTGGGCGTGGGAAAGGCCCCGCTTTCGGCCATGCTGGCCCTGGGGCTGGCGCCCTGCCTGGGCACCGACAGCCTGGCCAGCAGCCCGGACCTGAACCTTTTCCGCGAGGCCGTGGCGGCGGTAAACCTGCTGGGGGCCACGCCTGAAGTGGCACTCAAGATGGCCACCCTCTGGGGGGCGGAGGCGCTGGGGCGGCCGGATCTGGGGGCGCTGGTCCCAGGCTGCCAACCCCAGCCGCTGGTGGTGCCGGTGGAAGCAGGGCGGGAGCCCTGCGAGGCCGTGCTGGAGGCGGGGGCCAGGGGCGAGGTGGAGTGGTTGTTGGGGGAGGAATGAAGACAGCGTGAACTGGAAACTGAACCGGATACTGTCGCTGGTTGTCGGTGCCATCAATATGGTCGTATGTTACAAAGCCCGTAACTATTTCGGTACAAATATATTTGGCGACCAGCATAACCTTCCTGACTTGTACTATTTTTCTCAGCAAGGCCTGAACCCTCTTGGCCCGGAATGGAGTATCTTGTGCGTAATCTTGATTTGGTTGACCACATCGTCTGCTAACGACGATGTAGACGTTAGGGATGAAATAGCACGTGTTGTTGGGCTATTTATTCTCTGGCTTTTTCTTTTTGCGCCGGAGGCTATTATTTTGCTAGTTTGGTTAAGTTCCTTTGTACCTAAATGCTGACCCAGACGGCTGTTAAGATAGAGGCGAGACAGCATGAACTGGAATCTTAACCGGATACTGTCGCTGGTTGTCGGTGTGATACACAGCATTTTTTATTGGTTTGGATTACATAATTACCGTAGACCTAATTATAGCATGTTAAATGTCACGCATCCAACAGTTACGGACGATTTCAGGCCACATTTGCTCTTCCTGACCATCATCGCACTACTTCTTATCTGGTTCGGTGAATATCTTGGAGAAGTCACAGGCCAGGTATTCTGGGATGCGCCTCCGATAAGTGAAAAGACGCCCGGGTGGATGGTCCAGTTTTTCGGATGGGGGTTACTGTTTCTCCCTGAAATTGTGCTGGTAGGCAAGTACTGCTGCAAGCATTTTCAGGTGTAAGCGAGTTTGCCGCAAGCGGCGGCCCAGGGAACGAGCCAGATTAGTACGCTGGTGCAGTAATTCCTAACGCCGGTTCTTGGATGTTTCCGTTCGTGCTGATGTATAGAAGCACGAACACCAGTGATTCGCCCTTCGATACCTCAGGGCGAACGGGTGATGTATAACGTAGCATAAGCGTACGCGGCAGCCGTGGCTGCAACAACACAGACGCCAGGCGGGCGTCGAGAAGCGAGTAATGTCGAGGCCTGGAGGCGGAGCCGCGCGGAGGCGTACTTTTTGGTACGTCGAGCGGCGGCGACAGCCGAAGGCCCGGCAGGACGACGCTTATCGGCGGCCGCCCCAGGAAGAAACAATGAAAGTAGGCAAAATAGCATTCTCCAACTGCGAGCCAGTCTATTATGGCTTCCACGCCGGGATCCTGCCCCAGCCCTTCGATCTGGTCAGCGCCACGCCGGCGGGGCTGGCTGAGATGCTAAAGTGCAATGAACTGGACGTCAGCCCGGTGTCCACCACCGAGTATCTGGCCAACCGAGACGAATGGGAGCTGCTGCCGGGGCTGTGCATCGCCACTCTGGGGGCGGTGGAGAGCGTGCTGCTCTTCAGCCGTCTGCCCTTCAATGATCTCGACGGGCGGCTGGTACACCTGAGCACCAAGTCCCGCACCTCCAACACCCTGGTGGGGCCGCTGCTGCGTGACCTCCACGGCGCCCGCCCCCACTTCAGGCTGCCGGGGAGCAGGGAAGAGGCGGCGGCCTTCCTGGCCATTGGGGATGAAGCCCTCATGGCCCGGGGCCACGCGGATTTTCCGTATGTGCTGGACCTCGGCGAGGCCTGGGAGAGGCTGACCGGCAAGAGCCTGGTCTTCGCGGTGTGGGTGGCCCGCCGGGTGCGCCTCATCCACGATGCGGCCGCCTGCCGGAAGATCCATCATCTGCTCCTGGAATCAAAGCGCCTGGGCAAGCTGAACCTAGCCGCCGTGGCCGCCTATGCCCACGGCATGGCCCGCCAAAAAGACCCCGAGGAGTGTACCCGCTACCTGGGCCTGCTCCGCTTCGACCTCAACGCCCTGGACTTGGCGGGGCTGGCCGAGATGGAAAGATACCTGGTCGCCGAAGGGGTTTTACCCGCCCGCGGCGTGGCCAGGGTGGAGGTTGCCCGCCATGTCTGCTAGGGCCCGAGACGACCTCGCCGCCTTCGTCCAGAATAAGTTCGCGGCCATCGCCCCGCGCTACGACCTGCTCAACAGCGTTCTCTCTTTAGGGATAGATTCCTCCTGGCGGCGGGCGGTGACCCGCCAGTTGCCGGTGGTGAGCTACCCTCTGGTGCTCGACGTCTGCGCCGGCACCCTGCCCCTGACCCGCGAGCTGCTCAAGGCGGGGGGGCGCCGGGTGATAGCGCTCGACTTCTGCCAGGCCATGTTGGCCCGAGGCCGCGATCAAATCCCGCCCGGCGGGAAGCGTCCTCTGCTGCTCTGCGCCGACGGCCAGCGCCTGCCCTTGCGCTCCGAGGCCGTCAACGCGGCCACGGTGGCTTTTGGGGCGCGCAACCTAGCCGAGCCGGCGGAGGGCATCAATGAGATGTACCGGGTGCTCAAGCCCAGCGGCAGGGTGGTCATTCTGGAATTCTCCCGCCCTGATAATCCGCTCATCGGCCTGCTATATAAGCTCTATCTGGGCAAGATCCTTCCGGCCATAGGCGGCCTGGTTTCCGGCGACAAAGAAGCCTACTCTTACCTTGCTTCGTCCATAGGGGCCTTCATGGCGCCCCAGGAGGTGGCCAGGCTCATGGCCCGCGCCGGCTTTCGCGGCGTGCGCTACCTGCCGCTGACCATGGGCATAGTGACCCTTTACGTGGGAGACAAATAAATGGCCTTGGCCAATCTCAGGCAGTTCATCGCCGCGCTGGAGAAGGCGGGCGAGCTCGCGCGGATCCAGGAGCCGGTCAGCCCCGAGCTGGAGATAACCGAAATAACCGACCGCGTCTGCAAGCGCCACGGCCCGGCGCTCCTGTTCGAGAACGTCTCGGGCCACGAAGAGGTGCCGGTGGTTATGAACCTCTTCGGCTCGGAGCGGCGCATGTGCCTGGCCCTGGGCGTGGAGAGCCTGGAGGAGATAGGGCGGGACATCCTTTCCTTCATCGAGGCCGAGGCCCCCAGCGGCCTGATAAAGAAGCTGAAGATGCTGCCCAAGCTCAAGCGCCTGTCCGACACCTTCCCCCGCACCATCAAGAGCGGCCCCTGCCAGGAGGTGATCGAGCACGACTTCGACCTGGGCCGCCTGCCCGTGCTCAAGTGCTGGCCGCAAGACGGCGGCCCCTTCATCACCCTGCCCCTGGTCTTCACCAAAGACCCTGAAACAGGCGTGCGCAACGTGGGCATGTACCGCATGCAGGTCTACGACGGCCGCACCTGCGGCATGCACTGGCACCGCCACAAGGGGGGGGCCAAGCACTACTTCCTGGCCGAGCGCAAGGGCCGGCGGCTGGAGGTGGCCGTGGCCATCGGGGCCGACCCCGCCACCATGTACGCCGCCACCGCCCCTCTGCCCGATGACGTAGACGAGCTGATCTTCGCGGGTTTTCTGAGGCAGGAGCCGGTGGAGATGGTCAAGTGCGTGACCATAGACCAGGAGGTGCCCGCCGAGGCCGAAATCGTCCTGGAGGGCTACGTGGAACCCAATGAGCGCCGCACCGAGGGTCCCTTCGGGGACCACACCGGCTACTACTCCCTGGCGGACAGCTACCCCGTCTTTCATATTACCTGCGTCACCCACCGCCGCCGGCCGATCTACCCCGCCACCATCGTGGGCAAGCCACCCCAGGAAGACTGCTACATGGCCAAGGCCACGGAGCGCATCTTCCTGCCGCTCATCAAGAAGCAACTGCCCGAGGTGGTGGACCTGAACCTCCCCCTGGAGGGTGTTTTCCACAACTTGGTCTTCGTCTCCATAGACAAGCGCTACCCCGGCCAGGCCAAGAAGGTGATGCACGCCATCTGGGGGCTGGGGCAGATGATGTTCTCCAAGATGGTTTTTGTCTTCGACCGCGAGGTGAACGTGCAAAACACCTCGGAGGTGCTCTGGCGGCTGGGCAACAACGTGGACCCCGGAAGGGACATCGTCATCGTGGAAGGGCCGGTCGACGCCCTGGACCACGCCTCTTCCCGCCCCCTGCTGGGCACCAAGATGGGCGTCGATTGCACCCGCAAGTGGCCCGAGGAGGGTTTTACCCTGCGCGACTGGCCCGAGACCATCGAGATGAGTGAGGACGTCAAGCGCCGGATAGACGCCCTGTGGCACAAGTTGGGGCTGTGAGGCAACCGCCATGAAGTACTGCCAACCTTGCTCTGGAAATGGCATGAGGACAGAGCCCAGCATCACGCCGCAGTGGGAAAAGGCGCGGCTACTCCTGGGGTTGACTACTTCACGCAAGGAGCGTTTGGAAATCGGGCAGTTCCTTACGCCTGCTCCCATAGCCGGTTTCATGGCATCGCTATTCGAGAAGCCGCGTGACGAAGTCAGGATTCTGGATGCGGGAGCAGGAGTGGGGGGCCTATTCGCGGAGCTTGTGGCAACCCTTTGCTCAAGAGATGAACCGCCTGAGTCGATTCGGGTCGTAGCATATGAGAGCGACGGCAACCTGGTGCCTCATCTTGAAAGAACGATGAACGATTGCCAGAAAACATGCACGGAGATTGGCGTTCACTTTTACGGCACCGTGCTTTGTGAAGACTTCATCTCCGCAGCGATTGCAGATCTGGATGACGGGCTTTTCGGAGGGCAGAGCCAAAGGTACACACATGCGATTCTGAATCCGCCATATAAGAAAATTGGCGGTGAAACGCGCACGAGAAGACTTCTGAACGCCGCCGGCCTCGAAGCGTCAAATCTCTATGCCGCATTCGTTTGGCTCTCCGCCCAACTCTTGCTGCCCGGTGGTGAAATTGTGGCCATCACCCCACGAAGTTTTTGTAACGGCCCCTATTTTAGAAAATTTCGGAAAGCCTTACTCCAGCTGATCAGTCTGCGGCGCATCCATCTTTTTCAATCGCGAAAAGAGGCCTTTGCCGACGATTCCGTATTGCAGGAAAATATCATCTTGTATGGGGTTCGCGGCGAACGTCAGCCCACCCATGTAAGTATATCCGTCTTAAGCGGTCCTGGTTTCGACCACGTGGCCAAGGAGGCAACTCTCTTTCGGCACGTCGTCCTGCCCGGAGACACTGACGATTTCATCCATTTGACAGAAGACGATGAAGGCAAACAGGTCATGCGGCGGATGACCCGATTCAGTACAACCTTGGACGAGCTTGGCTTAGCAGTTTCAACAGGGCGTGTCGTGGACTTTCGGGCGCGTGAATACCTCCGGCGGGATGCGGGACCAGAAACCGCACCGCTCGTCTATCCGTGTCATTTCGACAACGGCTTCGTGCGCTGGCCGCTGTCGCACGGCAGGAAACCGAACGCCATCGTCTCCTCAGACCAGACCAGAAATCTGCTGGTGAAGAAGGGGTGGTATGTGCTAACCAAGCGCTTCTCGGCGAAAGAAGAACGGCGACGGGTGGTCGCCGTCATTCATGACCCTGGACGCATTGACGCCCCCCTGATTGGCTTTGAAAATCACTTAAATTATTTTCACGCAAAGGGCGAAGGAATGCCGGAGGAATTGGCAAGAGGACTCTTGGTATTCCTTAACTCCACTTTGTTAGACCAATTTTTTAGGTTGTTTAGCGGCCACACACAGGTGAATGCAACAGACCTGCGCAAGATTCGCTATCCTTCTCTCGACCAGATATTGCTGCTTGGCGAATCGGTCAAGAATTGTATGCCCGATCAGGAAACACTCGACGACATTGTCGAACACGAATGTGCTTAGAATGGCTAATCAGGTTAAGGTAACCCCATCAGAACAAAAGACACAGGAAGCTCTCCAGGTTCTTGGAGAGCTTGGATTCCCCAGGCAACAGTTGAATGAGCGGTCCGCGTTGACTCTTCTCGCCTTGCTGGATCTGAAACCTGATGACTCATGGGCTGATGCGCGCGCCCCACTGATGGGCATTATGCCCTGGACGAAATATCATGGGAAACTGAAGTGTGGGTTGCGGAATCACCAACGCACTTGATCCATTTCAACGGCGAACGCTTTCTCGGACCATACGAGAAGTAACATAGTCGGCTTGCCCCGAAGGATATATGATCAATCAGCCCTCGCAAAAAAATCCGCCCGTTGTCCTGGCCGTAACCGGCGCCAGTGGGGCCATCTATGCCCGCCGCCTGCTGGAATGGCTCGGCACGGAGGGCGTTCCGGTTCACCTGGTGCTTTCCTCGGCCGCCGAGGAGGTGATAGGCCTGGAGCTGGGGCAGGCCGCACCGGAGTGGGATCGCCCCGGAGTTATCCGCCACGACATCGGGGACTTCGCCGCCCCCATCGCCAGCGGCAGCTTCCGCCACCGGGGCATGGTCATCTGCCCCTGCACCATGGGCACCCTGGCCGCGGTGGCCCACGGCATTTCTCTGAATCTCATTCACCGGGCCGCCGACGTCACCCTGAAGGAGCGGCGAGCGCTGATTATCGTCCCCCGCGAAAACCCGCTGTCGGCCATACACCTGGAGAACATGCTCATTCTGGCCCGCGCCGGGGCGGCTATAATTCCGGCCATGCCCAGTTACTACTCCCGTCCCCGCACGGTGGAGGAGGTCGCCGACACCGTGGTGGGCCGCATAATAGACGCCCTGGGAATGTCGCACGCCCTCTACCAGCCGTGGGAAGGTATTTTTTCAAAGCCATGATCGGACCTCTGAGCCTTTGGCATCGCCTGGGCAGGCTGGGCGTGGTGCTCGAGATGATCAAGTTCGAGCATACCATCTTCGCCCTGCCCTTCGCCTTCATGGGTCTGTTGCTCGCCGGGCGCGGGCTGCCCGCCCCCCGGACGGTTCTCTGGGTGCTGGCCGCCATGGTCGGGGCCAGAAGCGCGGCCATGGCCTTCAACCGCCTGCTCGACGCCACCGTGGATGCCCGCAACCCGCGCACGTCAAATCGTGCCCTGCCCAGGGGGCTGGTCAGCCCCATCTTTGTGAGCTGGTTCATCGCGGCCTCGGGCGGTCTGTTCTTCCTTTCGGCCTGGCAACTGAACCGGACCTGCCTCCTGCTCTCTCCGGCGGCCCTGGCCGTGGTCCTTTTCTACTCCTACACCAAGCGCTTCACCGCGGCGGCCCACCTGGTGCTGGGGGCGGCCCTGGGGCTGGCCCCGGTGGGCGGATGGCTGGCCGCAAACGAGTCTCTCGCCCCGGCCCCGCTGCTGTTGGGCGCCGGAGTGCTGTTTTGGGTGGCGGGGTTCGATATACTCTACTCGCTGCTCGACGTCGAATTCGACCGCGGGGAAGGGCTTCACTCCATTCCCAGCCGGCTGGGGCCGGAGCGAGCCGTGTGGTTGGCCCGACTCCTCCACCTGGCCTCGGCGCTGCTGTTCGCCACGGTAGGGGTGGCGGCGGGCCTGGGGCTAGTGTATTTCGTGGGGACGGGCATCGTGGCGGTCTTCCTGCTGGTCCAGCACCTGTTGGTATCACCAGAAGACCTATCGCGGCTCAATGTCTCTTTCTTCACCCTGAACGGGGCGGTAAGTATAATTCTACTGACGGCGTGCGCGCTGGGGCTGGCAGGCTGCTGAAAAACGACCATCTCCGGCCCCTGCTTTTCCCGAGCCGGATGCTTAGGTTTAGACACAAAGGAAGATTGAATCCATTGATCTCAGACGCGAGACAGCTTGCCGCCCTGATAGACCACACCGTGTTGCGGGCCACGGTCTCTTTCCGCGACATCGAACGGCTGTGCGCCGAAGCGGTTGCCTACCGCTTCGGCGCGGTCTGCGTGCCCCCGGCCCTAGTTGCCGAAGCGGCAAAGAACCTTGCCGGAACAGCGGTGAGGATCGGCACGGTCTGCGGCTTCCCCCTGGGTTACTCCACCAGCCGCGCCAAGGCCTTCGAGGCGGCCGAGGCGGTGGAGAACGGGGCCGCCGAGGTGGATATGGTCATCAACCTCGGTCTGGTTAAGGACAGAAGGTACGGCGCCCTGATAGACGAGGTACGCGAGGTGGTGCGCGCGGCCGACCCGGCGACGGTCAAGGTGATCATCGAGTGTTCTGAGCTGACCGAGGCCGAAAAACGCCACACCGTGGAAGCCCTGCTGGAAAGCGGGGCGCACTACGTCAAGACCGCCACCGGCTTCGGACCCTGGGGGGCCAAAGAACGCGACGTGCGCCTGATCAAGGGCATCATCCAGGGACGAATGAAGCTGAAGGCCGCGGGCGGCATTCGGGAGCTGGGCCTGGCGCTCGGGCTGCTGGAGGCCGGGGCCGACCGCCTTGGCACCAGTAGCGGGGTCCTCCTGGTGGAGTCCTTCCGCAAGCGCCTGGCGGCGGCCGAAAAAGAACATGAACCGCCCCGTGCCTGAGCGCGCCGTTACCCCAGAGGAAGCGAGGCTGCTGCTGCTGGGCCACAACGAGCCGGCAGCCCTGGAGGCCTTTGCCAGGACCGAGGGGGTAAGACTCTTCCTGGCTGGGGGAGCGGTGCGTGATCTGCTCCTGGGCATCGTCCCGACGGACCTCGACTTCGTCAGCGCGGCCGGGACTCACATTGCCCGGCGCTTTGCCGACGCACACTCGCTACCCTTCGTAATGCTCGATGAAGACCACGGGGTAGCCCGCGTGGTGGCCCCAGGGCTGGTGTTGGACTTTTCGGCCTTCCGGGCCCAGGGGCGAGGCGGGCTGAGCGACATCGAGGCCGATCTGCTGGAGCGGGATTTTACCATCAACTCCATGGCCGTCCCCCTCGAGGTCCTGGTGGCGGGGCGGTTTTCGGCCGCCACGCCGCCGGTTTCCGACCCCATACTTGATGCCATCATCGACCCCGCCGGCGGCCTGGCGGACCTGCGGGCCAAGAAAATACTCCGGGCGACGTCCTCCCGCGGGTTCCAGGACGACCCCTTGCGCAGCCTGCGCCTCTACCGCCTGGCGGCCCAGTTGGGCTTCCAGGTTGAGCCTCTCACCCGGCAGGCGGCGTGGGCCGGGGGCACGGCCGGACTTCACCGGGTGGCCGGAGAGCGCATTCGGGCGGAACTGGCCAAGATGCTGAGCGTACCAAGAAGCATCGGCCAGCTTCGCGAAATGACCGCCGCGGGGCTGCTGGGGCTGGTGCTCTCCGGCATCGAGGACATGCGCGGGGTGGAGCAGCGCGGCTATCACCACCTCGATGTCCTGGAACACGCCCTGGCCACCGTCGAAGCCGTGGAGAACTGCCTGGCCGACCCAGCCGTTTGTTTCCCCTGCCCCGAGTATTTTTTCGCCAATCAGACCGTCCCCCCCTGGCTGCTGAAGCTGGCCGCCCTGCTCCACGACGCCGGCAAACCCGAGACGGCCATCAGGGGCGAGGACCACGTCTCGTTTCATGGGCACGAGGAGCGGGGGGAGGAGATTGCCCGGCTGAACGCCGAGCGGCTCAAGCTCAGCCGCGCCGAGGCCGACGCCCTCGGGCAGTTGGTCGGCCAGCACATGAGGGCCTTCCATCTGGTGAGGCTGCTCAGGCTGGGGAAGTTGACCGACCGGGCGCTGCGCCGCCTGCTGGACGCCGCCGGAGATTGCCTGCCCTCGTTGTTCCTCCTGGCCATGGCCGACAGCCTGGCCGCCACCGGCCCAGACAAGCCGGCGGACTCCGAGGAGAAGCTGGCCGAGCTCTTCTGCCTGGCCTCCCGATACCTGCACGAGAGGCTGAAACCCCTACGCGCGCGGCCGCGCCTGCTCACCGGCCACGATCTGCTCCAGGTTTTTGGGCTGCAACCGGGACCGCGGATCAAACAACTGCTTCAGGAAATAGAAGACGCCCGCCTGGCCGGCGAAGTGGAATCGCGCGAGGACGCCCTGGATCTGGTAGCCCGGTTGCTCAAGGGCTAAACTTGACTTATCGCCCACGGCGGCGCTAACTGATAGGCTTCGTGTTCAAAAAACGCCAGACAGGAGCCTGGAAAAAATTGACCGGCGGCCCCAAGGCGGTCTTACTCGATATGGACGGCGTCGTCGCCGACAGCATGCGCTTCCACGTGCGGGCCTGGCAGGAGGCCTTCGGCCACTACGGGCTGCAGGTAAGTTCCGAGGCCCTCTATCTGAACGAGGGCGCCATAGCCCTGGACACTGTGCGCGGTCTGAACGACGGGCACATTGACGAAGAACTGGCCGAGAATATCTCCCGCTTGCAGAAGGCCATCTTCGAGGAAAAATACCTCCCCGGCGTGCGGCTCTATCCCGATGCCCACGACTTCCTGGAGGGCCTGCGTCTTGCCGGCGCCGAGGCCGCCCTGGTCTCGGGAAGCGCGGAGCGCTCGGTCCTGAGCCTGCTCTCCGCGGAGGTACGCTGTTACTTTTCCACGGTCATCTGCGGCGACAGGTGTTCTCGCCCCAAGCCGCACCCCGAGCCCTATCTGCTGGCACTGAGAGAGTTGGGGCTAGCGGCCGCCGAGTGCCTGGCCGTCGAAAACTCACCGGCCGGGATTACCTCGGCCAGAGCCGCCGGGCTGCGCTGCTACGGGCTCAGCACCACCCTTACCCCCGAGCACCTGAGCGGCGCCTGGCGGGTCTTCGGCTCTCTGGCGGAATTGGGACGCCATTTGCATTTGCCCGCCGCGAAGGAGGAATCGGCAGTTGCCTGACATCAAAGATTTCACCCGCCAACCGGTCGAGAGAATACACGTTCGCGAGATGAAGTCCGCCAATGACTACCTGAGCGCCTACTGCCGCCTGTCTTTCCAGGCCCGCAAACTGGGCGAGGCCCTCGGCGTGCTGGAGCGCATGGCCCGTGACCAGGACTGCTTCCGGGTCCTGACCGTGGCGGGGGCCTTGATCCCCGCCGGAATGGGCGCGGTCATCTCCGACCTCATCGAGGCCGGGGTGGTGAACTGCATCGTCTCCACCGGGGCCAACGTTACCCACGAGGTCGTTGAAATCGCCGGCGGCCGGCACTACATCGGCTCCGAGCACGTTGACGACATGGAGCTGCAACGGCTGGAGATCAATCGCATCTTCGATACCTTCCTGCCCGAAACCGAATACCTCGCCGCCCAGGTCTGGTGCGAGGCCCGCTTCAACGAACTTCCCGAGCGCCGTCTTACCCCCTCGGCCCTCATGAAGTACCTGGGGCAGGCCGCCCGCGAAAAAAACTCCGTGCTGGCCACCGCCGCCCGGCACAATGTACCGGTGTTCGTGCCGGCCTTCTCGGACTGCGAGTTGGCGCTGAACGTCGCCTCCTACAACCGCGGAAAAAATCCCGAGCGCGCCATCATCATGGACGAAATGGGGGACCTCGACGTCTTTGCCGGCTACATAGAGCAGCGCGAGCGCCGGGGGTCCATCATTCTGGGAGGCGGCGTGCCCCGCAACTGGGCCCAGCAGGTCTTTCCCTACCTGACGTCCATTCACCGCGACGACGGGCGGCGCCAGGAATTCCTGGGCTATGACTACGGGGTGAGAATAACCACCGACCGGCCGGAGTTCGGGGGGCTGTCCGGCTGCACCTTCTCGGAATCCATAAGCTGGGGCAAGTACACCAGCCAGAGCGCGACCGCCACCGTGGTCTGCGACATCACCATCGCGCTGCCGCTTCTCGCCGGCGCCCTGCTGGAACGACTGGGACGCTGACCGTGGCCTGGCTCCATACCTTTCTGGCGGTGCTCTTCGCCGTCCATTGCGTCGTCTTCCTGCGCCTTTGGCTACGGGGCCGGAGGCGGCGTCATCTCTATCTGATCGGCACCTTCAGCACCCTCAGCGCCATATATGCGCTCAAGTGCTGCGGCATTCTGGGACCGTGCCGGCTCGCGCTCAACCCCGAAATGGGACTTCGCGCCGCGGCCGTGTCCTTCAGCACGGCGGCCATAGTCGGCTACGTGAGGGAGCGGCGGTCGCGGGACAAGGGCTGAGCCGCTTGCATTATGCCCCGCCTCTGCTAAGATAGCCTCCACCCTCGGGAGCCTGTTGGCCATGGCCGTTCTCAATCCTTCAGCGGAACGCGAAGACCAGATCTGCGAAGTCGGCGTACGGCCTCGCAACCTGAGTGAATTCATCGGCCAGGACGAACTCAAGCGTAATCTCGCGGTGTTCGTGGAGGCCGCCCGAGGCAGGGGAGAGCCGCTTGACCACGTCCTGCTCCACGGCCACCCCGGCCTGGGAAAGACAACTCTGGCTTCTATAATCGCCAACGAGCTGGGGGTAGGGATCAAGGCCACCTCCGGCCCGGTGCTGGAGCGCCCCGGAGACCTGGCGGCCATCCTGACCAGCCTTCAGGACTTTGACGTCTTCTTCATAGACGAAATACACCGCCTCAACCGCGTCGTCGAGGAGCTGCTCTACCCGGCGATGGAAGACTTCAAGCTCGACATCGTGGTAGGCCAGGGGCCCAACGCCCGCACCATAAAGCTCGATCTGCCCCGCTTCACCCTGGTGGGGGCCACTACCAGGGCCGGCCTTCTCACCCCACCCCTCCGAGACCGCTTTGGAGTCCACTTCCGGGTGGACTTCTACAGCCCCCAAGAGCTGGCGCTCATCATCCACCGCTGCGCCTCCGTACTGCAGTGCGCCATAGACGAAGCCGGGGGCCTGGAGATCGCCCGCCGCTCCAGGGGTACGCCGCGCATAGCCCTTCGGCTGCTGCGCCGGGTGAGAGACTTTGCCCAGGTGGAGGGCGACGGCACCATAACCCGCCAGGTGGCGGACAGATCCCTGGCCATGCTGGAGGTGGACGGCAAGGGCCTGGACAGCATGGACCGCAAGATCCTCCTCACCCTGATAGACAAGTTCAATGGCGGCCCCGTGGGAGTGGAAACCCTCAGCCACGCCGTCTGCGAGGAGAAGGACACCATTGAAGACGTCTACGAACCTTTCCTCATCCAGTGCGGCTATATAAACCGGACCCCCAGAGGCAGAGTGGCCACCCGCGCGGCCTATGAGCACTTCGGCCGCGTCCCGCCGATGAGCGCGGGGCATGATGAACCCAGTCTCTTTCAACCTCAGGCAAAAGGCGCTTGACGGCGTTTGTTGGGACAAGATATGTTGGGCGCGTGCCGCGCCGGGCAATCTCGCGCCCCTTACACCCTCGCTGATGCCTGCTCCTTGGCGAGGGGCGCGCTAGGCAGACTTGGCGCCTCTTGCGCCGCCGGTGGGTTGTCAAAACAAGAGCCATGACTAACGAACCAGAACCAAGCCAGACAGCTCCGGCAGGCTCAGGCGCCGGAGAACAGGACAAACTTCGCCAGGCCCTCGCCGACCTTCGCGAGCCGGACGCCTCCTTGCGCCGGCTGGCCGCCCAGTATCTGGGCCGGCTTGGCAACAGCGACACCCTGCCCTACCTGGTGTCAGCCACCACGGACCCCGACCATTCCGTCAGGCAGGCGGCTATCGAGGCCCTTATCTCCTTCGGCCCCCGGGCCAAGGACGCCCTCGTTCAGGCCCTGGCCGACCCCCAGCCAGCGGTAAGGCTCGCCGCGCTGCGGGGCATCTTCCGGCTGGAAGGCACGGCCGCGGCGGACATCTTCCTGCAACAGTTGAACTCCGAGTCCCCCTCCGTGCGACGCAGGGCCACCCTCTATCTTGGACTCGGCAGCGGCCCCGAGGCGGAACAGGCCGTCCTTCATGGCCTGCAAGACCCCGCCGCCGAAGTGCGGAAGGCGGCGGTGTTCTCCGTGGCCGCCATCTCCGGCAAGGGTGCGGCCCAACACCTCGTCGCCGCCCTCGACGACGCCGACCCAGGGGTGCGCAGGCAGTCCATGCGGGCACTGGAAACCTTCTTCGGCAAACAGGCCGACATGAACGGCACCCAGGCCGAACTGCGCTGGAAGTGCTGGTGGCAGACCAGACCGCCCGAAGGAGCAGGAGCCAGGTGAGCACCGCCCCCTCCCGAGGCACGACCCGCCGTTCCACCAAACCGGAGCCCGGCACCTTTCTGCCCCAGCCGTTTGCCAAGCTACTGGGGCTCACCCGGCGGGAACTCCTGGAAAACGAACAGGCGGGCCTGCTTCCCGAACCCAAGCGCCTGCCCTCGGGCGTGCGCTATTACCGTTCCGAGGACATCGCCCGCTACCGCGCCTGTCTGGGGCTGCCCTCGCCCGTGCCCACTCAGCGCCGCCAACTCTTCCTGAACTTCAAGGGCGGCACCGGCAAGAGCAGTATTTCCGCCTCCTACGGCTACCGGCTGGCGGAGATGGGCATCAAGACCCTGATGATGGACCTCGACCCCCAGGGCCATCTGACCCAG